>NZ_AP019371.1:1632500-1932500 GCF_004001265.1 Actinoplanes sp. OR16
GTAGAGGATCTCGCGCCCGGTGTCGGTGACCGCCGACTTGATCTTCTTGGCCGACCGGTTCGGGTCGTCCAGCAGCTCGATGATGCCGTTCGGCGAGGAGGCCGACTTCGACATCTTGATCGTCGGGTCCTGCAGGTCGGTGATCTTCGCGGTGTCCTTGACGATGTACGCCGAGGGCACGGTGAACGTCTTGCCGAACCGGCTGTTGAACCGCTGCGCCAGATCCCGGGTCAGCTCCAGGTGCTGCCGCTGGTCCTCGCCGACCGGCACCTGGTCGGCCTGGTAGAGCAGGATGTCGGCGGCCTGCAGGATCGGGTAGGTGAAGAGGCCGACGGTGGTGCTGTCCTGTCCGGCCTTCGCCGACTTGTCCTTGAACTGGACCATCCGGCCGGCCTCGCCGAACCCGGTGATGCAGCTCAGCACCCAGCCGAGTTGCGCGTGCTCGGGGACGTGCGACTGCACGAAGAGCGTGCAGAGCTCCGGGTCCAGGCCGAGCGCGAGCAGTTGCGCCACCGAGACGCGAGTACGGTTACGCAGAGCCACCGGGTCGTGCCCCATGGTGATCGCGTGCAGGTCGACCACGCAGTAGAACGCGTCGTGCGTGTTCTGCATCGCCACCCAGTTGCGAACGGCGCCCAGATAGTTGCCGAGGTGGAAGGAGTCGGCAGTCGGCTGAATGCCGGAGAGCACACGCGGGCGGCGGGCAACGTCGGACATGGCCGCCATTGTGTCAGCCTCGGCCCGGTGACCGCGAATCCCCTACCGGGTTGCGCCGATGTTTGAACCTGTTGACTTATGAGCGTTTGTGGGGGATTCTATGATCGTCATCCCTAGGAAAGGTCTCAGCCGTGAAATTGCTCGTCACCGGCGGCGCCGGCTACGTCGGCAGCGTGACCAGCAGGCTACTGCTGGACGCCGGCCACGAAGTGGTCGTCCTCGACAACCTTCGCACCGGCTTCCGTGAGGCCGTCGCGCCGGATGCCACCTTCGTTCAGGCGGACATCGCCGACGCCGCGCAGGTCCTCACCCCGGACGCCGGGTTCGACGCCGTCCTGCACTTCGCCGGGCTGATCGCGGCCGGTGAGTCGATGGCCAAGCCCGAGCTCTACTGGCACGAGAACGTCGTGAAGTCGCTCGCCTTCCTCGACGCGATCCGCGCAGCGAAGGTACCCCGGGTGATCTTCTCGTCCACCGCCGCGGTCTACGGCAACCCGGTCGAGCTGCCCATCACCGAGTCCGCCGTGAAGGCCCCCACCAGCACGTACGGGTCGACGAAGCTGACCTTCGACCTGGCGCTGACCTCCGAGACGTTCGCTCACGGCCTCGCCGCGGTCTCGCTGCGCTACTTCAACGTCGCCGGGGCGTACATCGACGGCGACCGCGAGATCGGCGAGCGGCACGACCCGGAGACGCACCTCATCCCGATCACCCTGCAGGCCGCCGCCGGCAAGCGGGAGAAACTGCAGCTCTTCGGCGACGACTACCCCACGCCGGACGGCACCTGCGTGCGCGACTACATCCACGTCGAGGACCTGGCCCGGGCACACCTGCTCGCGCTGGACGCCACGACGGCCGGTGAGCACAAGATCTACAACCTCGGCAACGGCAACGGCTTCTCCAACAAGCAGGTCGTCGAGGCAGCCCGCGAGGTGACCGGCGCCGCCATCCCGGTGGAGATCGCCCCGCGCCGCGACGGCGACCCGGCGACCCTGGTCGCCTCCTCCGAGCGGGCGCGTACCGAGCTGGGCTGGGTTCCGCGGAAGAACACGCTCCAGGACATGATCGGTGACGCCTGGACCTTCTACCGGAAGCACGTGGCATGAGCCTGTCCGAGATCTTCAAGGACGCGTACGGCGCCGAGCCCACCGGTTTCTGGGCCGCGCCCGGCCGGGTCAACCTGATCGGCGAGCACACCGACTACAACGACGGTTTCGTGCTCCCCTTCGCTCTGCCGCAGCGCACCGTCGCGGCGGCCGGCCCCTCCGAGGACGGCCGCTGGCACGTCTGCTCCACGCTGATCCCCGAACCGGTGAGCTTCGGGACCACCTCCCCGGGTGACGTCACCGGCTGGGGCGCGTACGTCGCCGGAGTGGTGTGGGCTCTGCAGGACGCAGGCTTCGAGGTGCCGCCGGCCCGGATCGCGCTCGACTCGGACGTGCCGCTCGGCTCCGGGCTCTCCTCGTCCGCCGCCCTGGAGTCGGCGGTGCTGACCGCGCTGGTCGACCTCGGCGGCCTGGACCTGCCGGTGGAGAAGCGCCCGGCGCTGGCCCAGCGGGCCGAGAACGTCTACGTCGGCGCGCCCACCGGGATCATGGACCAGTCCGCCTCGATCCGCTGCCTCGAAGGCCGCGCGCTCTTCCTCGACTGCCGGACCTACGAGGTCGAGCAGATCCCGTTCGACCTGGCCGCCGAGGGCCTCGCCATCCTGGTGATCAACAGCAACGCCCCGCACCAGCACGTCGACGGGGAGTACGGCGCCCGCCGCAAGGCCTGTGAGGAAGCGGCCGCCGCCCTCGGCGTCCGCGCCCTGCGGGACGTGGACGTGGCCGACCTGCCGGAGGCGCTCGCCAAGCTCGGCGACGACGTGCTGCGCCGCCGCACCCGGCACATCGTCACCGAGAACCAGCGGGTCCTGGACACCGTCGCCCTGCTCCGCGAGGGCCGCACCCGGGAGATCGGCCCGCTGCTGACCGCCTCGCACGTCTCGATGCGCGACGACTTCGAGATCACCGTGGCGCAGGTCGACGTGGCGGTGGAGACGGCACTGGAGTCCGGGGCGTACGGCGCCCGGATGACCGGTGGCGGCTTCGGCGGCTGCGTCCTCGCACTGATCGACGCCGACCGTGCGTACGCGACCGCCGCCGCGGTGGCCGCCGCGTACGAGAAGAAGGGTTTCACCGCACCGGACAGTTTCGTGGCGGTGGCCGGGCCGGGCGCCGCCCGCATGCCCGGCAATCAATAGAACTCGTGTTCTAATTTCACATTTCGCCCGACAAGCGCCGCTTGCCCCTTGCCACACGGAGGAGCAAGCGGCGCTGTTGCGATAATCGCAACCCCCGGCCTAGGGTCGCACCATGGCCGTCACCAGGGAAATCCTCGCCGAACGCGTCCGAGCCGCGATAACAGCTGCCGGCCGGACGCAGCTGAGTCTGGCCTTGGAGATCGGCCTGGATCACACCGCGCTCTCCAAAGCTCTCAATGGCACGCGCAACTTCAAGTCGCTCGAGGTCGCACTGATCGCCGAGCACCTCGGCATTTCGATGGAAGATCTGTTGTCCGAGTCGGATGCCTCCACACCTGCCCCAGCCATGGCCGCCAGGGCGCAGCCCGACGTCAGTCCGGCCCTGCGCGAGGCGCTGGAGCGCAGTGACCGCCTTCTCGAACTGCACCGGCTCCTGACAGACCTGGGCTTCGGGTGGGCCGAGACCACTCTCGACCTGCCGGAGTTCGTCGGGCCTCCGCACCGCCAGGGCGCCGATCTCGCCGACCGGTTGCGCCGAGAGGCCGGGCTTGGCGACGAAGACCTCCCTTACCAGCTCTCCGACCTTTCCGAACTGCTGGAGAAACGACTCGGCCTCGACGTCGGCTTCGAGCCGTTGCCGACCGGACTCGACGGGCTCAGCCTCTCCTCCGGAGGTCTAGGACTTGCTCTGGTGAGCAGCGGAATCGCGGCGACCCGCCAGCGATTCACCCTCGCGCACGAACTGGGCCACCTTGCCGCCGGAGATTCACAGCGGCTGACGGTTGATGAGGATGTGTTCGGCCGTCGTTCGCCGGACGAGATCCGCGCCAACGCGTTCGCCGCTGCTTTCCTCATGCCCGAGGGAGCAATCAGGGAGGCCGTTCCCCATGGAGTGACCGAGGAGATCATCGTCGACCTGCTCAGCCGATTCGGTGTCAGCCTCGATGCGCTGGCGTTCCGCCTGCACAATGTCGGCGTCGTCGACGCAGCGGGGCGTGACCGCATTCGATCCTTGTCGTCGAGCCGGATCGCACTTCGCGCCGGACGGGCACGTGACCTCCAAGCGCGAAATGACCGCCGCGTGCCGGGCAACCTCCTTTCCCGCGGCATCGAGGCGTACGTGCAGGGAAGCATCAGCGTCCGCCCGCTCGCTGATCTGCTGAAGGTCGACCCCAGAGACCTCCTTGATGAGCTGACTCCGCCGGCACGCTCCCCCATTCCTCCGGAGGAAGACCCCCTGGAGTACTCGTTGTGAGCGCACGGATAGGTGACATCTACTTCGACACCTGCACGCTCGCCAATTTCGCCGCGGTGGACCGGCTGGACCTGTTGAGAGAGCGCTACGGTCACCGAGCCCGCTGGACGGAGACGATCCGATGGGAGATCACCCGGGGCGTGGGTGCCGCGCCCTATCTGCAGCGCGTGCTCCAAGCCGAGTGGCTGGGTGAGCCGGTGGAGATAAGCGACTCCACCAGCGCCCTGACGGAGATCAACAACATCCGCCGCGGGCTC
This sequence comes from Actinoplanes sp. OR16, assembly GCF_004001265.1. Classification (GTDB taxonomy): domain Bacteria; phylum Actinomycetota; class Actinomycetes; order Mycobacteriales; family Micromonosporaceae; genus Actinoplanes. Next base: position 1,636,975 of record NZ_AP019371.1, read on the forward strand.
GGCGCGCTGGGCTCGAGCCCGACTCGGCATCTCGGCGAGGCCGAGATCATCTATCACCTCCAACATGTCGACGTCGGAGCGTTCTTCGTCACGGATGACCGAGAGGCGCTCAACTTCGCTCGGCGGCGAGGGTTGTTCACGTTCGATACCCACAAGATCATGGAGGAGTGTTTCTCCTGCTCAGAGGTGGGGTGCCCGGAGGCATTCGAACTACTACAGCAGATGGCCGCCTCCGATCGAGGCGTAAGGGTTCCCAGCAGCCATATGGGCGTCTGCCCGAGCTGACCATGTGCCCTCAGCCGCCGCCCGCATCTGACGCTTCGGACGGTCCTGCGGTGGGTATGGCCGCTCCATGACCAGCGAACCGCAGGACCAGACGACAGCCGAGACGGACGAGCCGAACGAGTTCGGCTTCGCCGGGGCGGGCACCGCCCCGCAGCCGGAGCCGACCCACGGCGACCGGCTGCACGAGGAGGCCGAGGCGATCGCCATCCCGTCGGGTGACATCACCAGCGCCGTGACCGAGGCGATCGACGAGGTCACCGAGCGCCGCGACCACTCCTGAGCTCCCCCGTCCAGCGGGGCCGGATCGGCCTTTCAGCCGACACCCGCAGGAGCGAGACCAGGGGCTACAGGGCAGTCAGCTGACTATCGTGTGCTGCATGGGGGTCAGCCCACCGTATCTCTCCGATGACACCGAGCAAGGTGTCACCCTCCGCCTCGACGCCGGGCCGGAGGCCGCGTTCTCTCTGCTCACGGTCCGCGGCCCCTGGGACGCGTCGCTCCGCGACAACGCCTCGGCGTCGCTGCGCCGATGCTTCACCGAGCACCCGGACGCGCTCATCGTCGACCTGTCCGGCCTGGTCGACCCGCGCAGTGAGAGCGCACCCACCTGGGTGACCGCTCAGCACGCCGCTGCCGCGATGAGACCGCCGGTGCCGGTCGCGCTCTGCGTCCCGCCCGATCTGCCGCTGGCGGACCGCATGCAGGGGCTCGGCGTGGGTCGTTTCCTGCCGGTCTACGCGAAGGTCGGCCAGGCCCGGGTGGCGCTGGCCGCCCGGATGCCCGGCGCCGAGCGCTTCACGATCATGCTGGCCCCCGACACCGACGCGCCCAGCCTCGCCCGCAACCTGGTGAGCGACGCCTGCCTGTCCTGGGGGCTGGTTCACCTGCTGCACCCGAGCCGGCTGGTGATGTCCGAGCTGGTGACGAACGCCATCGAGCACGCCGGCACCGAGATCGGCGTGGTGGTGACCCGGCGCGGCGCCGGCCTGCAGCTCGCCGTCGCGGACGGCGATCCGCGGCTGCCACAGGTCCTGACACGGACGAACCGCCCGCGCCCCGACCTGCCGCTCGACGAGCGGGGCCGGGGGCTGCGGACGGTTCAGGAGACGGCGTCGATGTGGGGAAGCATCCCCACCGAGACCGGCAAGATCGTCTGGGCGACGGTCCGGGGAGCTATCGCGCCTCGATGATCATGCCGGCGCCGACCGTACGGTTGGTGCTCTCGTCGATCAGGATGAAGCCGCCGGTGGTCCGGTTGCGGCGGTACTCGTCGGCCAGCAGCGGCACCGTGGTGCGCAGCTTGACCCGGCCGATCTCGTTGAGCGAGAGCTCGCCGGCGGTCTCGTCGCGGTGCAGCGTGTTCACGTCGAGCCGGTACTGCACGCCGCGGATCACGGTCCGGGCCGTACGCGTGGTGTGCTTGATCGTGTACTTGCCGCCGACCCGCAGCGGGGCCGTCTCGTCCATCCAGCAGATCATCGCCTCGAGGTCCTGAGCGGCCGCCGGTGCGTTGTTCGGGCGGCAGATCATGTCACCGCGCGAGATGTCGATCTCGTCGGTCAGCCGGACCGTCACCGACATCGGCGGGAAGGCCTCGTCGACCGGGCCGTCCGCGGTGTCGATCGACGCGATCTTGCTGGTCAGGCCGGAGGGCAGGACCATCACGTCGTCGCCGGGCTTGAGGATGCCGGAGGCGACCTGGCCGGCGTAGCCGCGGTAGTCGGTCACCGTGGTGGACTGCGGGCGGATCACGTACTGCACCGGGAACCGGACGTCGACCAGGTTGCGGTCGCTGGCGATGTGCACGTGCTCCAGGTGGTGCAGCAGGGACGGGCCCTCGTACCACGGGGACTTGTCCGACCGGGATGCGATGTTGTCGCCGTTGAGCGCCGAGATCGGGATGATCGTCAGGTCGGGGGCGTCCAGCTTCGCGGCGAACGAGGTGAATTCGTCGGCGATCCGGTCGTACACCGCCTTGTCCCAGTCCACCAGGTCCATCTTGTTGATGCAGAGGACCAGGTGCGGCACCCGCAGCAGGCTGGTGAGGAACGCGTGCCGGCGGGACTGCTCGACCAGGCCCTTGCGCGCGTCCACCAGGATCAGCGCGAGGTCGGCCGTGGAGGCGCCGGTGACCATGTTCCGGGTGTACTGGATGTGCCCGGGGGTGTCCGCGATGATGAACTTGCGGCGCGGGGTCGCGAAGTACCGGTACGCCACGTCGATCGTGATGCCCTGCTCCCGCTCGGCCCGCAGGCCGTCGGTGAGCAGCGCGAGGTTCGTGTACTCGTCGCCGCGGGACGCGCTGGCGGTCTCCACGGCCTCGAGCTGGTCCTCGAAGATCGTCTTGGTGTCGAAGAGCAAGCGGCCGATGAGGGTGGACTTGCCGTCGTCCACGCTTCCGGCGGTGGCGAACCTCAGCAGGTCCATGCCCCGCGCGGCGGCGGCGTCCGGCTCCAGAACTGCCTGGCTCATCAGAAGTAACCCTCTCGCTTACGGTCTTCCATCGCGGCCTCGGAGACCTTGTCGTCCCCGCGGGTCGCGCCGCGCTCGGTGATCCGGGTGGCGGCGACCTCGTCGATCACCTTGTCCACCGTGTCGGCGTCGGAGAGCACCGCGGCCGTCTGCGACGCGTCGCCGACGGTGCGGTAGCGGACCCGGCGAACCTCGGAGGTCTCGCCGTCCCGGAGCCTGATGAACTCGTTGACCGCGTAGAACATCCCGTTGCGCTCGACGACCTCGCGGTCGTGCGCGTAGTAGATGTCGGGCAGCGGGATCTGCTCCTTGGCGATGTAGTGCCAGATGTCCAGCTCGGTCCAGTTGGAGAGCGGGAACACCCGGATCGACTCGCCGGGGTGGTGCCGCCCGTTGTAGAGCGCCCAGAGCTCGGGGCGCTGGTTCTTCGGGTCCCACTGGCCGAACTCGTCGCGGAAGCTGAACATCCGCTCCTTGGCGCGGGCCTTCTCCTCGTCGCGGCGGGCGCCGCCGAAGAGGGCGTCGAAGCGGTACTTCTCCACCGCGTCGAGCAGCACCGGCGTCTGGATCCGGTTGCGGGTGCCGTCCGGCAGCTCGCGGACCAGGCCGGTGTCGATCGCCTCCTGAACACTGGCGACCACCAGGTTCAGCCCCAGGGCCGCCACCCGGCGGTCCCGGTAGTCGAGGACTTCGGGGAAGTTGTGGCCGGTGTCGACGTGCATGACCGGGAACGGGATGCGCGCGGGCGCGAACGCCTTCTCGGCGAGGCGCAGCATCACGATCGAGTCCTTGCCGCCGGAGAAGAGCAGCACTGGGCGCTCGAACTCGGCCATGACCTCCCGCATGACGAAGATGCTCTCCGCTTCGAGAGCGTCCAGATGCGATACGCGGTAAGGCTTCGTCTGGCTCATGGGTTCAGTCCCCAGACCTTTCTCCGGTGTTCACCCTGCGATTTTCCACGGTCGGAACCGACTCGTCATTGTGTCGGAAGATGCCTCTGCAACGCAGCAAGCAACCGAGGAGCGAGATCCTTGCGACAAACGACCAGGTCAGGCAACTTCGGGTCGCCTTGGTTATAGGCCAGAGGGGTGCCGTCGATACGGGATGCGTGCAGTCCCGTGGCCAACGCCACAGCCACCGGGGCGGCCGAGTCCCACTCGTACTGGCCGCCGGCGTGCACGTAGGCGTCGGCCTCGCCGCTGATCACCGCGGCGATCTTCACCCCGGCCGAGCCCATCGGCACCAGCTCGGCGCCGATCTCCTCGGCCAGGGCGGTCACGAACGCGGGCGGCCGGGTCCGGCTCGCCGCGATCCGGATGGCGCCGCCGGTCGCCGACTCCAGCGGCATCGGCGGGTAGGCCGGGGCGTGGTCGGTGGCGAGCGTGCGGTGCTGGGCCGGCATCGCCACGGCGCCGGCCGACAGGCACGCCGGGTTGGACGAGTCGGCGGTCCAGAGCGCCACGTGGACGGCCCAGTCGGTGCGGCCCTCCTCGGAGAACTCGCGGGTGCCGTCCAGCGGATCGATGATCCACACCCGGGAACTGCCCAGGCGGTCCGGGCGGGCGACGCCCTCCTGCCAGGCGACCCGGGAGTCGCCGTCCTCCTCGGAGAGGACGGCGTCGGCAGGGCGCCAGCGGGCCAGCTCGGCCCGGATCAGGTCGTGTGCCGCCTGATCGCCGGCTGCCTTGAGAGCTTTCGGGTCGGCGTACCCCTGCTCCTCACGCACCTGGAGGAGCAGCTGGCCGGCGCGGTCCGCGAGCCAGCGGGCGAAGGCCGCGTCGATGACCGGCGGCGAACCGCCCTCGCCGGTCTCCCGCGGGGTCGTTATGCGTGCCGACGTCTTCGTCTGCTCGCCCATCGTCTCGCTCCTCCTCGGCTTTCGCCCAGCGCGGGCTCTGCCGGGGAGGCAGGCCCGGACTCAGTACGCTCCGGATGACCGCACCACCGCGGTCACGGTCCTGAGCAGGATCACCAGATCGAGGCTCAGGGACCAGTTCTCGACATAGCGCAGGTCGAGACGGACCGCCTCTTCCCAGGAGAGGTCCGATCGCCCGGACACCTGCCACAGACCGGTCATACCGGGCTTGACGGCCAGCCGCCGCCGCACATCATCGGCATAGGCGGCGACCTCCGTCGGAAGCGGGGGCCGCGGGCCGACCAGCGACATCTGCCCCAGCAGGACGTTGATCAACTGCGGGAGCTCGTCGAGCGAGAACCGGCGCAGCCAACGACCGACCGGGGTGACCCGCGGATCGTCGCGCATTTTGAAGAGCACACCGTCGTGCTCGTTGAGGTGCCTCAGATCGCCGAGGCGAGCCTCGGCATCGAGGTACATGCTGCGGAACTTGAAAATCCGGAACTGCCGTCCATCTCGTCCCACGCGCACTTGGCGAAAGAGTACCGGGCCACGTGACGTGAGTCCCACGCAGAGCGCCACGGTCACCAGCACGGGACCGGCGAGAACCAGCAACGCGAGTGCGCCTAAACGATCGAACACGTCCTTGACCAGGCGCGATCCACCGTGCAGCCGGGGATGCTCGACGTGCAGCATCGGAAGTCCATCGAACGGGCGAATGGTGGTCCGCGCACCGGCCACATCGACGAGCGCGCTCGCCACCACGAGATCGACCTCGTCACGCTCCAGCTGCCAGGCCAGCCGGCGCACCGCGGCGCCGTCCAGTTCGGGACAGCTGAGCACCACGACGGTGTCCGCGTCGGCCCGCTGCACCGCGCCCGCCACCTGGTCGAACGTGCCGTAGACGGTCAGGTCCGCGACCCCGATGCCGTCCGCGTCCGGCGGCAGGCAGGCGCCGACGACCTCCAGGCCGTGGTACCGCTCGCGGCGCAGCTGCCGGGTGATTCCGATCACGGACAGCTCATGACCGACGACGATCACCCGCCGGAGGTTCTCGCCGCGCGCCCGGGCGAAGTGCAGCCGCTTGCGCAGGACGAACCTCAGCAGGACGACCGCGGCGATCGTCGCGGGCAGCGCTACCAGGACATAGGAACGAGCAAGATCCAGATTCAGGGCGTACGACACGACGGCCGCGCCCGCGATCAGTCCGACCCCGCCCCGGATGACGCGCTGATACTCGTCACTGCCGACGAAGAGGTAGCGCCGCTCGTACGCCCGGGAGACCGCCAGCACCGCGAGGATGAGGATCGGCAGCAGGGCGGAGTAGACCATGTAGGCGCGGTTGTACTGGGTCACCGCGTCGCCGAAGCGGACCATGAAGGTCGCCACTCCGGCGGCCACGCCCGCGGTCAGGTCGGAGAGGACCAGCGACCAGACGTACTGGCGCTCCCAGAGCTGGCGGCGGGACATCGCGGCGTGCCTGCCGCGGTTGCGCACGAACGGGCGACCGGCCGGGCGGACCGCCTGGGAGCGGTTCGGGCGGTCCGACCAGTGCCTGTCGATCGCGTCGTTGAAGGACCGCGGAACCGGCCCCGGGATCTTGGCGTTGTGCCCGCGCTCCCGGGTCGCCGGGTGCTGTGGTCCGTGATTGGGCGATCTCGCGATGTGGCTGGCCGACGTAGCGATGTGGTCGGCCGATGCAGCGGTGTGGTTGGGCGATGTCGCGGTCGACGCATCCGCCCGGCTCTCGGACACGTCCTGCGACATCCCCCGACCTCCTGTCACCCATCGCACCGTTCGGGTGCATCCGTGTGACCAACGGACGGGCGGCAAAGCACGTCACGGCATGACAAGGCGGACAAAGTGCCGGGCGTCAGACTCCGTGGTATTTGTTCTGCGCCCACTCGACGCCCTCGAGGATGATCGCCTCGGTGACGTCGGCGGCCCGGTCCACCAGGAAGTCCAGTTCCTTGCGCTCCGCCGCCGAGAAGTCGGAGAGCACGTAGTCGGCCGGATCCTGCCGACCAGGCGGCCGTCCGATCCCGAAACGCACCCGCGCGTACTCCTTGCTCGCCAGCGATTTGGACATCGAACGCAGTCCATTGTGACCGCCCTCGCCGCCGCCTCGCTTGGCACGCACCTGCCCGTACGGCACATCAAGCTCATCATGCACCGCGATCACATTCGCCACGGGGACTTTGAAGAACTGGGCCAGCGCGACCACCGGAGCGCCGAGCAGGTTCATATAGGTCAGCGGCTTCAGGACGATCACTTTCGGACCGCCGAAGCTCAGTCGCCCCTCGGCCACTTCGGTCTGCGCCCGCTTCGCCCGGCCGAACTTGCCGCCCACCCGGGACGCCAGCAGGTCCGCCACCATGAAACCGACGTTGTGCCGGTTCCCGGCGTACTCCTTGCCGGGGTTGCCCAGGCCGACAACCAGCCAGGGTGCCTCGTCGCTCAACTCGACCTCCGCTGAATACAGATCAGGGAAAGTGCCACCGGCACTTTCCCTGATCTACGGCTTACCGCTGCTGCGAAAGACTTACTCCGCGCTCTCGCCCGAGGCCTCGCCCTCGGCGGCGGCCGCGTCGTCCTCGGCCTGCGTGGTGCTCTGCGCCGCGGAGATCATCGCAAGGACGACATCGGCGTCCACCGCGAGCTCGACGCCGTTCGGCAGCTTGACGTCGCCGGCGGTCAGACGCGCGCCGGCGTCCAGGCCCTCGATCGACAGCTCGAGCTCGGACGGCAGGTGCAGCGCCTCGGCGACCACGGAGACGGTGTTCGACTCGTGGACGATCAGGGTGTTCTTGGCGGCCTCGCCGACCAGGGTGACGGGGATGTCCACCTGGATCTTCTCGCCGCGCTTCACGATGAGCAGGTCGATGTGCTCGTAGGTGTCCTTGATCGGGTCACGCTGGATCGCCTTCGGCAGCGCCAGCGTCGCGGTGCCGGCGATGTCGATCGTGAAGATCTGGTTCAGGCCACCGTGCCGGATGGCAGCGGCGAACTCGCGGGCCGGCAGCGCGATGTGCTGCGGCTTCTCGCCGTGGCCGTAGAGCACGGCCGGCACCAGACCGGCCCGGCGCGTGCGGCGGGCACCACCCTTGCCGAACTCGGTACGGGGTTCGGCGCTGATCTTTACCTCGGACACGGGGAAACTCCTGAAACTTCTCGATGCGGGCTGCGGCTAAGTCTGCGGCTGCGGTATCCGGCAGTGGTGCTGCGGTGGTGGCCGCCGACGGCGCTGGGACCGTCGCCGGCGCTGCCGGGCGAAGGGCGCGCTGGGCACAGGCCCGGAGCACCGCGTCGATGACGGCACCTCGAGTGGACTGCGAACCTCAGCAGACCACGAGGCACCCTCGCCGTGGCAACCGCACTAGCTTACCTGCCACGATCGTGCACCGGTCAGCGGGTCGGCCGCACGTGGCGGTGTCTGCGGAAAATCGTCCCGGTGCGCCGCAACTTGCGTCACACGAGAAAACGCCCGTCACCGACGGGCGTTTCCCAAACCTGGAGAAACTAGCTGAGGCCACCGAACAAAGTGGTCACCGAGCCGTCGTCGAAGACCTCGCGGATGGCGCGGGCCAGCAGCGGTGCGATCGACAACACAGTGATCTTGTCGAGTCGCTTCTCCGGCGAGAGCGGCAGCGTGTTCGTCACCACGAGCTCGCTGATCCGGCTGTTCTTCAGCCGCTCGGTGGCCGGGTCGGAGAGCAGCGCGTGGGTGGAGGCCACGATCACGTCGGCGGCACCCTCCTCGAAGAGGATGTCCGCGGCCTTGGTGATCGTCCCACCGGTGTCGATCATGTCGTCGACGATCAGGCAGACCCGGCCCTCGACCTCGCCGACCACGCGGTTCGCCACCACCTGGTTCGGCTTCAGCGGGTCGCGGGTCTTGTGGATGAACGCCAGCGGGCAGCCGCCCAGCCGGTCCGTCCAGCGCTCGGCGACCCGCACCCGGCCGGAGTCCGGCGCGACGACGGTCATCGGGCGGCCGGCGAACTTGCGCTGCACGTAGTCGGCCAGGATGTCCATCGCGAACAGGTGGTCCACCGGGCCGTCGAAGAAGCCCTGGATCTGCGCGGTGTGCAGGTCGACGGTGAGGATCCGGTTCGCGCCGGCCGTCTTCAGCAGGTCGGCGACCAGCCGCGCGGAGATCGGCTCACGGCCGCGGTGCTTCTTGTCCTGCCGCGAGTACGGGTAGAACGGCAGGACCACGGTGATCCGCTTCGCCGATCCGCGCTTCAGAGCGTCGATCATGATCAGCGTCTCCATGACCCACCGGTTCACCCCTTCGGTGACCGACTGCACCACGAAGGCATCCGACCCGCGGACCGAATCCTTGAACCGGACGAAGATCTCACCGTTGGCGAACTCGTACGAATCAGACGGCGTCGGCGCGACGCCGAGCACCTGTCCGATCTCCTCCGCCAGTTCCGGGAATCCCCGGCCCGAGAAGAGCATCAAACTCTTACGGTTCTCCGCGACGATGCTGCCCATCGACTCGCTGCTCCCGTTGATTAGGGGGTGGGTTCGCAGTGAAGTATCCCTTGCGAGAACGTAACCGCCACGTTTCGAGGCCGTCGCGTGGGATGCCTCACCCCCGCTGGATCAGTCCTGGTCAGAGGTGATATTCGAAGCCTCGGCGGCGGCCTTCGCGGACACCGTTCCGGCACGGCGGCGCTCGGTCCAGCCTTCCACGTTCCGCTGCGGCGCGCGGGTCACCCCGAGGTTACCGGCCGGCACGTCTTTCGCGACGGCACTGCCGGCCGCCACGTACGCCCCCGGGCCGATCTCGACCGGCGCGATGAGGACCGTGTCCGAGCCGACGAAAGCGGCCTCACCGACGGTCGTCCGGCTCTTCCGCACCCCGTCGTAGTTCGCGAAGATCGTGCCGGCGCCGATGTTCGCGCTCGCGCCGATCGAGGCGTCGCCGACGTACGACAGGTGCGGCACCTTCGCACCCTCGCCCAGCTCGGCGTTCTTGGTCTCGACGAACCCGCCGACCTTCGACTTGCGCGCCAGCTTCGTGCCGGGACGCAGGTAGGAGTAGGGCCCGACGGTCGCGGACGGCCCGATCTCAGCGCCCACCGCATGCGTACGCAGAACCGTCGCGCCCTCGGCGACCACCGTGTCGATCAGCGTGGTGTCCGGGCCGACGACCGCGCCGGTCGCCACCGTGCTGACACCGGAGATCTGCGAGTTCTGGTCGACCACGGCGTCCGGCTCGAGCGTCGCGGTCACGTCGATCCAGGTGGTCGCCGGGTCCAGCAGCAGCACACCGGACCGCATCCACGCCTGGTTGACCCGGTCCCGCATGAGCACCCGCAGCTGGGCCAGCTCGGCCCGGTCGTTGCAGCCGAGCGTCTCGTACGCGAACTCGGCCACCTCGATCGCCACCGGGTGCCCCTGCGAGGCCAGGATCCCGAAGACGTCGGTCAGGTACTCCTCGCCCTGCGCGTTGTCGGTGGACAGCTTGCCCAGCGCCTCCCGCAGCAGCGCCGCGTCGAACGCGTAGATCCCGGAGTTGATCTCCTTGATCGCCCGCTGCTCCGGCGTCGCGTCCTTGTTCTCGACGATCCGCTCCAGGTTGCCGTCCGCGCCCCGCACGATCCGGCCCAGCCCGCCCGGCTCGGCCACCTCGGCGCTGAGCACGGTCGCCGCAGCGCCGGCCCGCTCGTGGGTGGCGAGCAGCGCCTCGACCGTCTCCGCGCGCAGCAGCGGCACATCACCACTGAGCACCACGACGGTGCCGGTCAGCTCGGGCGCCGCGTCGAGCGCGATCCGCACGGCGTGCCCGGTGCCGTTCTGCTCGGCCTGCAGCACCGGCGTGGCGGCCGGCGCGGCCTCGGCGAGGAAGGCGCCCACCTGATCGGCCTTGTGCCCGACGACCACGAGGGTGCGATCGGTCCGGATGGCCGACGCCACGGCCAGCACATGCCCGAGCAGGGTCCGCCCGAGCAGAGGCTGCAGAACCTTGGGCGTCGCGGACTTCATCCGCTTCCCCTCGCCGGCGGCAAGGACGACAACGGTACGGCTGGGGGCCTGGCTCACGCGGCAACTCCATCGTTCGCAGTGGCTTGACTGTGGGAGCCCGCTCAGGGCTCAACCATGGAGAATCTGCTCGGCCGCCAGGACTCGAACCCGGAAAGCTTGGACCAAAACCAAGAGTGTTGCCAATTACACCACGGCCGAAAGGTGCTGGAGACAGACTAGCCTCCCACCTCTTGCTCCGCGAAAGCGGACGAAGCCTCGTGGACGACCACGCGCATCATGCCGTTCCTGACGGGCCCGCCGGAAGCGCTTTGACAAGATGGCCGAGTGAAAGATCAGACAGACGGCGGCAACCGCGCCCCACGCGTACGCATGCCCGCGGCCCAGCGACGGGAACAGCTGATCACCATAGGCCGCCAGCTCTTCGCGGAGCGGGGATACGACGGCACGAGTGTCGAGGAGGTGGCTGCCCGCGCCAAGGTGTCGAAGCCGGTCGTCTACGAGCACTTCGGCGGCAAGGAAGGCCTGTACGCCGTGGTCGTCGACCGCGAGGTGCGGACGCTGCTCGACCGGATCGCGGCAGCGCTGACCGCCGGGCACCCCCGGGAGCTGCTGGAACAGGCGGCGCTGGCGCTGCTCGACTACATCGAGGACGAGCCGCACGGTTTCCGGGTGCTGGTTCGCGAGTCACCGGTGCTGTCCGCGGCCGGCAACTTCTCCAGCGTCATGAACGACATCGCGCACCAGGTGGAGCACATCCTCGGCGCCGAGTTCAAAAGCCGGGGCATCGACCCGAAGTTCGCCGAGCTCTACTCACAGGCGCTGGTCGGGATGGTGGCGCTGGTCGGCCAGTGGTGGCGGGAGGCGCAGCGCCCGAAGAAGGAGATGGTCGCCGCCCACCTGGTCAATCTGGCCTGGAACGGCCTGTCCCACCTGGAGACGAAGCCGGGCCTGCTGACCCGCAAGGTGCGCTGAACCGCACCCTGCGGGGACAACGGGAGATCAGGCGGTGCGTCCCTCACGGACCTGGCGCGGGGCGCCGGCCTGCGACTCCGGGACGACCTTGCTGTACAGGCTGACCGTGATCAGCAGCAGGCCGGCCAGGTAGGTCACGATCACCGTCGAGATGCTGTAGCCGAGGAAGTTCGCGTCGGTGCGGATGGTCGCGAGCGAGTACGTGCCGAGCACCAGCAGCGCCCAGCCGAGGTACTTGTCGACCGCCACGTCGAGGTTCTTGCCGATCGCGGTACCGAGGATCACCAGGCCGCCGACCACGATGTGGATCAGCGAGCTGAGCATGTTGGTCTCCTGGCCGAGGACCCGGATGCCCGTCTCGTTCGCGAACGGCTCACCGGCGGTCTGGATCGCGCCGAGCACGCCGAAGACCACGAGGTAGGCGCCGACGACGAAGCCAACGATCCGGTAGATCGGCCGCAGGGGATGGTTGACCGGAATGTGCGAGGCCATACTGTCCGTCCGTCTCCAAGGTCAGGTGTAGTCGTACCGATTCTCGCGTATCGGAAACAAGGGCGCAGGCACACCCCCCGGATCAGTTACTACCCACCTGCTCCGCGAGCTCCAGCCACTCCATCTCGGCCTCCTCCTTCTCCTCGCGCACCGCCTTCAGCTGCGCCTCGAATTCCACGATCTTCTCGTAGTCGCTGCCGTGCTCGGCCAGCTTCTCGTTGATCTTCGCTTCCTTCTCGGCGAGCTTGTCCATCTGCCGCTCCAGCCGAGCGAGATCCTTGCGAGCCTGGCGCAACTCACCCGCGGAGAGGCCCGGCGCGCTCGGCGTCGCTTGCGCTTCCTTCTGCGCCTGTACGCCCGGAGCACCGTGTCCGGACACTCTCTCCAGGTATTCGTCGATCCCGCCCGGGAGATGGACGAGCCGGCCGTCCCCGAACATGCCGTAGGCCGTGTCGGTGACCCGCTCCACGAGGTAGCGGTCGTGGCTGGCCACCACCATGGTGCCGGGCCACGAGTCGAGCAGGTCCTCCAGCGCGGCCAGGGTGTCGGTGTCCAGGTCGTTCGTCGGCTCGTCGAGGAGCAGCACGTTCGGCTCGGTCGCGAGCAGGCGCAGCAGCTGCAGCCGTCGGCGCTCACCACCGGACAGGTCGCTCACCGGCGTCCAGATCCGCTTGTCGGTGAAGCCGAAGACCTCGGCGAGCTGACCGGCCGACAGTTCCCGGTCACCGAGCTTGACCCGCTTGGCGACCTCTTCCACCGCCTCCAGCAGGCGCAGGTGGCCGGGCAGCTCCTTGAGCTCCTGGGAGAGGAACGCGGGACGGACCGTCGACCCGGTGACCAGGCGGCCGCCGTCCGGCTTGGTGATGCCCGCGAGCAGCCGCAGCAGGGTCGTCTTGCCGGCGCCGTTAGCCCCCAGGATGGCGAGCCGGTCACCCGGGCCGACCTGGAACGTCAGGTTCTTGAAGATCGGCTTGGGCCCGGCGTTGAGCTCGACGTTCTCCAGGTCGTAGACCTGCTTGCCGAGCCGGGTGGTGGCGAGCCGCTGCAGGCTGACCGTGTCGCGGACCGGCGGGACGTCGGCGATCAGCTCGTTCGCCGCGTCGATCCGGAACTTCGGCTTGGACGTCCGGGCCGGCGGGCCGCGGCGCAGCCAGGCGATCTCCTTGCGGAGCAGGTTCTGCCGGCGGGCCTCGACCGCCGCCGCCACGCGCAGGCGCTCGGCTCGCGCGAGGGTCCAGGCCGCGTAGCCGCCCTCGTAGACGTGCACCTCTTCGTCCACGACCTCCCAGGTCGCGGTGCAGACCGCGTCCAGGAACCAGCGGTCGTGGGTGACCACGACGAGAGCGCCCTTGCGGGTCAGCAGGTGCTTGGCGAGCCAGTCGACACCCGCCACGTCGAGGTGGTTGGTGGGCTCGTCGAGGATCAGCAGATCGCTCTCCCGGACGAGCAGCGCGGCGAGCGCGACCCGGCGGCGCTCGCCACCGGACATCGGCCCGACCGGGGTGTCCAGTCCGAGGTATCCCATGCCGAGGCCGTCGAGGATGATCCGGACCCCGGCGTCGCCCGCCCACTCGTGCTCGGCGCCCATGCCCTCGGCGAGCCAGGCGGTGCCCAGCACGACGTCGCGCACTGTCGCCTCGGGGGCGAGGGCGAGGTTCTGCGGCAGGTTGGCGACCCGCAGGTCACGACGATGGGTGACCCGGCCGGAGTCCGGCTCCTCGATCTTGGCGAGAAGCCTGAGAAGGGTGGATTTGCCGGCCCCGTTGAGACCGACGATGCCGAGGCGGGCGTCGTCGTCCAGGCCGATCGAGACGTCGGTGAGCAGCTGACCGGCGGCGCCGTAACCCTTGTTGACCCGGTCCAGGTTGATGATGTTGGCCACGATGCGTCTAGATTACCCGCGCGCCCGGCTGCGGCCCCCGCGCGGTGACCGCCTCCAGGCAGACGCCCGCCGCGTTCAGCCCGGCCGCCACCCGCTGGGCGTGCCCGGCGTCGGCGGCGAGGAAGACACAGGTCGGGCCGGAACCGGAGACGATCCCGGCGATCGCGCCCGCCTCGTGCCCGGCTTTCAGCACGTCGGCGAGCTGCGGCCGGAGCGACAGAGCGGCTGCCTGCAAGTCGTTGCCGAGCGCCGCGCCGAGCACCTCCGGATCGCGCTGGCGCAGCGCGGACATCAACTGGTCGGGCCCGTCGAGCGCAGCCGGCGGCCAGGAGCTGTCCCGCAGCGAGTCGAGTTCGCGATAGACGGCCGGGGTGGAGAGACCGCCGTCGGCGACCGCGACCACCCAGTGCCAGGCGGTGGGCCGGGCCAGGATCGGGCTGACCGCCTCGCCGTGGCCGGTGCCCAGAGCCGTGCCGCCGTGCAGCAGGAACGGCACGTCCGACCCGAGCTGCGCGCCGACCTCGGCGAGCTCGTCCCGGGACATGCCGAGTCCCCAGAGCACATCGCAGGCGATCAGGGCGGCGGCCGCGTCGGCGCTGCCCCCGGCAAGGCCCCCGGCGAGCGGGATCGATTTGCGCAGGTGCAGCCGCGCGAACGCCGGGACCCGCGCCTTCGCGGCGAGCGCCCGGGCCGCCCGGATGATCAGGTTGCTCTCGTCCAGCGCCAGCTCCCCGGCGCCGACGCCCTCCATGGTCAGCGCGAGGGTGTCCCCGCGCCGCGCGGTGAGCTCATCGAAGATCCCGATCGCGTGATAGACCGTGTTCAGCTCATGGAACCCGTCCGGCCGCAGCGGCCCGACCCCGAGATGCAGATTGATCTTCGCCGGCACCCGCACCCGCACCGGACCGGGATGCGGACGAGGCCCCTCGTCGTCCGGTCCCCACGCCTCGGTCACGGAGTGATGTCCCGGACAGGCAGCCGAATCTCGAACGGCGCGCTCAACACCAGCTCCTCGTCGGAGTCGGCGACCAGCTCATAGCGGCCGTCGACCAGGTCATAGGCATAGATGTGCACAGGGTCCTGCTCGATCCGCCAGTAATGCGGGATCCCGGATGCCGCGTAACCCACCGGCTTGTCCAGTCGATCACGGCGTTTCGTGCCCGGCGAAACGACCTCGACGACGATGACCGTCTGTGAGGGCAGGAAAAAGTGATGGCTCCCATCGACTGGGCGGCGCAACAGCACGACATCGGGCTCGAAAGAGTCCTGCAATCCCACAGCTATACCCACCGCAGTCCCGGGCTGAAGCGACTCCGGAGCGTTCTTCCTGAGCCACATCCACAACAAGTTCGCGAAGTCCTGGTGGCCCAAGGTGGGGGAAGGAACCACGATCATGACTCCGTCGCGAAGCTCGACGCGGGGGGCGTCGTCGGGGAGGTTGAGGACATCCTCCAGGAAGAAACTGGCCATCTTCTGCCGGACGGGATCCGGCGACCACATGACGTGACCTGCTGGTTCGGCGGTCATGAGTCCACCTCCTCAGGCTTCGCGCCGGTCGACGGGCTGAGCTTACCGCCGTCCACCGACACTTTCGCCGCCCCGGCGATCGCGGCGAACTCCCCCACCGTGAGCGCCTCGCCCCGTGCCTGCGGGCTCACCCCGGCCGCCCGCAGCACCTGCTCGGCCCGGTCGGCGCCGCCCGCCCAGCCGGCCAGCGCCGCCCGCAACGTCTTGCGCCGCTGCGCGAAGGCCGCGTCCACCACCCCGAACACCTCAGCCCGCGAGGCCGCGCCCGCACCGCCCTCGCCCGCGGGCAACTCGCCGGCGGGCGGCTCCCGCCGGGTGAACGCGACCAGCCCCGAGTCCACGTTGGGCACCGGCCAGAACACCGCGGGCGGCACCTTGCCGGCCGACTTGGCCTCGGCGTACCAGGCCAGCTTCACCGACGGGACGCCGTACACCTTCGAGCCGGGCCCGGCGACGAGCCGGTCGGCGACCTCCTTCTGCACCATGACCAGGCCGCCGCGCAGCGTGGGCAGCTCGGCGAGCAGGTGCAGCACGACGGGCACCGCCACGTTGTACGGCAGGTTCGCCACGAGCATGGTCGGCGCCGGGTCGAAGAGGTCGCCGGTCACCCGCAGCGCGTCGGCCGGGTGCACGGTGAGGTGATCCGCCTCGACCGTCTCCGGCAGCGCCGCGGCGAGCGTCGGGTCGATCTCCACGGCGTGCACGTGCCGGACCGCCCCGACCAGGCCGAGGGTCAGCGAGCCGAGGCCCGGGCCGACCTCCAGCGCCACGTCGTCGGGTCGCAGGGCTGCCGCCGCCACGATCCGCCGGATGGTGTTCGGGTCGTGCAGGAAGTTCTGGCCGAGCTTCTTGGTCGGCGCGACGCCGAGGCGTGCGGCGAGTTCCCGGATCTCCGCCGGGCCGAGAAGTGAGCCATTTTCAACGTGGCGAGGGCCTCGCTCGCCGGCGCCGGACGACGGCCCGGCGGCATCGGACCCGATGCCAGGTTGAAAATTGCTCATCGTGTCAGCCATGTACAGAGCCTAGAGCGGCCGTTTCACCACGAGCCGAAGACCCGCTCCCCGGTCGCGGAGATCGTCGCGGAGAGCTCGTCGACGTCCACGCCACGGGCCGCGGCCAGCGCCCGGACCGTGATCGGGATGAGGTAGGAGGCGTTCGGCCGGCCCCGGTACGGCACCGGCGTGAGGTACGGCGCGTCGGTCTCCACCATCATCTGTTCCGGCGGGGTGATCGCGGCCGCCTCCCGAAGGTTGCCGGCGCTCGCGAACGTGACGGTCCCGGCGAAGCTCAGGTAGTAGCCCCGGCGCACGCACGCGGCGGCGAACTCCGCGTCGCCGGAGAAGCAGTGCAGGACCACGGTGTCCGGCGCGCCCTCGTCGTCGAGGATCCGCAGCACGTCGTCGTGGGCGTCCCGGTCGTGGATGATCAGCGCCTTGCCGTGCCGCTTCGCGATCGCGATGTGCGCCCGGAAACTCTCCTCCTGCGCGGCCCGGCCCTCGTCCACGGTACGGAACGTGTCCATCCCGGTCTCCCCGATCCCCCGGACCCGGGGCCGGGCGGCGAGCGCCTCGATCTCCCGGAGTGCCTCGTCCAGGTCGGACAGCCGGGGCGCCTCGTTCGGGTGCAGCGCGACGGCGGCGAGCACGGCGGCGTACTTCTCGGCCGCCTCCGCGCTCCACCGCGACGAGTCGACGTCCACGCCCACCTGCACGAGACGGTCCACGCCGGCCTTCGCGGCGGCCGAGATCAGGGCCTCGACCGGGTCGCCGCCGGCCTCGGTCAGCGCGCCGGCCTCCTGGACGGTCAGGTCCAGGTGGGTGTGGCTGTCGAACACCGGGACCGCCAGCGGCTCGGGTGCGGGCGGGAACTCACCCGCCCGGCGAGCTGCCTTGGCCCGGCGGGATTCAGAAGGCGACGAAGACATGTGAGACATTGTGCACGTCGCGTTTTCCGGTAACCGCGCGTTCATCCGATATCCACCGGGATCACTTAGGTTGCGCCGCGTGACCGTGACCGGTGAGGACAGTGAGCTGGGGTTCGACCCGCTCGACCCACCCCTGATGGCACCGCTGCGCCGCGACCTGAACTGGCAGCAGGTCCAGCTCATGAGCCAGTCGGTGTCGTACCGGGAGGATCAGGAGCTGCGCCGGATCCGGGCGACGGCCGCGATCCGCCGCGGGACCCGGATGACGAAGGTCCTGTCCGCGGCACAGGTCGCCGGTCATCTGGGCGGCTGGCTTCCGTACGGCTTCTGCTACCGCTCCTGCGACGTCGAGCATCTGCGGGAACCCGGGCAGCTCGCTCTGCTGCGGACGGACGGCGCGGCCGACTCGGACATCACGTTCGCGCTGCGCTGGCGGGCCACCGACCCGCTGGACTACGAGGTGCCGGCCGCACCCTCCCAGCCCGGCCTCTCCGCGCTGCCGGCGCACTCCCGGATCGGCGCGATGATCCTCGGCACCGGCTTCGGGCCGAGCACCGACGAGCTGATCCCGGAGTACATCACGGCCGGGTTCGCGGACCTGCCGATCCCGGCGAACGCACAGCTCCTGGCGCACGTGCCGGGTGGCGAAGAGGTGATCCTCTACACGTACCAGCCGGAACAGCACGGCTGGCTGCGGCTGGCCGGCCCGCGCTGGCGTGGCCTGCTGGGTGAGATCCCGGGCGCCAGCCCCGACCGGGAGTACGTCCCGTGCACCGCCTCCGCCTCGTCCCGGCTGGTCGGCCGGATCGACGACAAGGAGTACGAGGCGGTCGCCGACCCGCCCGGCGAATTCCGGGTCCGGGCGCTGACGCGAGCGGCCCGCTACCCGGTGCAGACCCTGAGCCGCCGGGCCGAGAAGGCGCTCTGGCGGGGCGTGTCCTCCTGGGTGCTGCAGCGGGACGAGACCTGGGCCCGGCTGAGGCTGATCAAGCCGGAGGCGGACGGGATCAACCTGACCGGTGCGCGCTGTTACGAGCGCGGCGTCTACGAGGCGTGGGCGCCGGTCGACGAGCTGGCCGATCACCACATCGCGGACATCGCATACCAGCTGTAGAAAGCGAAAGGGCCGGCTGAGCCGGCCCTTTCCTACGTTCTACTTCCGCGTGATCTTGGCTTCACGCCACTTGCTGCTGTAGTTGTCGGCCTTGTCGACGATCCACACCGCCGTCGCGACGTAGCCCTTGCCGATCCCGGACGGGACCTTCATGGACCACTTGCCCTTCTTCACCGTCACCTTGATGCCACCGGTGCCGCAGTACTCGATGAACTGGTCGTCGTTGTAGAAACGCTTCCACTTCTTCTTCGGCGTGAGGCAGTAGAGCTTGCCCGAGGTGGTCTCCCGGATCATGGTGACCCGCACGAACGGCAGCACGCCGGCGCCCTTGTCGCTGACCGTGCCCTTGACCGTCTTCCAGGAACTCGCCCGGTTGGCCTTCTTCGGCTTGGTGATGGTCAGCTTCGGCTTCCAGCTGTCCTTGACGACGTTCAGCGTGGCCAGCGGCAGCCAGCCGGTCCAACCGTTCTTGTCGGTGAACGCGATCCGCAGCTTCACCTTGCCGCTGATCTTGTTCGAGGTGTCCTTGCGGTACAGGACCGTGCCGCCCACCGACTGGTTCCTGCCGGCGAGGGTGGAGACCCAGCCGTCACCCCAGTCGAGGTGAATCTTCTGGGTGCCCTTCGGCACGCTGCTGATCCGGACGTCGAAGTGCCCGCCCTGGTAGATCGAGTACTTGCTCAGCGACCACTTGGCCGGGACCGTGACCGTGACGACCTTGGCCGCGGTGGTGAACGAGTTCCGGCTGCGGTCGGTCAGCGTCACCGTGACCTTGAACTTGCCGGCCTTGGTGTACTGCTTCGCGGAGGAGGTGGCGCCGGCCGCCAGCGTGGTGCTGCTGCCGTCACCCCAGTTGACCCGGCGGGTGATGTTGTCCCCGTCCCGGTCGTCCTGGTACTCGTTCGCGTTCTGGTGGACGGTCACCTTCTGGCCGGTCCAGATCGCGGCCGGGGTCAGGCGGAACGAGCCGACCGGCGCCTTGGTGTCCTTCGGCGGCGCGGTGGTGACCGGCGGCTTCGTCGTGGGCGCGGTGGTGGCCGGCTTGGTCGGAGCCGTCGTCGTGGGTGCGGTGGTGGGCGCCGTGGTCGCCGGAGTGGTGGTGACCGGCGTCGTCGGCTCGCTGGTGTCCGTGGGGTCCGGCGTAGCCGTGGTGTCCGTCGGGTCCGGCGTAGCCGTGGTGTCCGTCGGGTCCGGCGTAGCCGTGGTGTCCGACGGGTCCGGCGTAGCGGTCTCGGACACGGTCGCGGTCGGGCTGGTGGAGTCGTCGAGTGCCGAGACGCCGCCGGTGGCGGACGGCCCGGCAGCCAGGACGGGCGCCGTGAAGACGGCGCCGCCGGCGACGATCGCACCACTGACGAGCGCCGCCAGGAGGGGGCGCGACAGGGTTGATTTCACTGGGCTCCTTCGCAGATCCGTTCACGAGAGGAGCGCAGCCGTCATCCGCGGTTCAAGTCGCGCCCCGACCAAACCGATTGATCACTCACGTTCCCCCGTGGTGACGTGACGGTACCGGATCGTCCTCACCAAGATCAATCGATTTCTACTTCCTGGTCAGCGTCGCCTGCCGGGTCGCGTCCGCGTAGTTGTCGGCCCAGTCCCAGGTCCACACCCAGGCGAGCAGATAGCCGCTGGCGAGACCGGCCGGCACCTTGAGCGTCCACTTGCCGTTCGTCACCGGGAGCTTCACGCCCTTGTCCGCGCAGAACTTCATGAGCTGCGCGTCGTTCGTGTATCGCTTCCACTTCGAGTCCGGCGTCAGGCAGTAGGTCTTGCCCGCGGGACTGGCCCACATCACCGTGGCGTACGCGAACGGCGCCCCGGACTGCGTGTCGGTGACCGTGCCGGTGATGGTCCGCCAGGAGCTCACCCGGCTGGTCTTGGCCGGCTTGTTGATTCGCACGACCGGCTTCGTGCTGTCGGCGAGCACCTTGATCGTGCCGACCGGCCGGTACGCGCTCGACCCGTTCGCGTTGACGAAGGCGATCTTGATCGGGAAGTCGCCGCTGATCCGCTTGCCGGTCTTCGCGTGCTTGAGGATGTAGTAGTCGATCCGGCCGTTCCGTCCCGGGTGGCCGGTCACCGCGCCGTCGCCCCAGTTGACGATGATGTTCCTGGTCCCGGCCGGTACGTTCGACACGTTGATGCCGAACGTCACTCCCTGGTAGACCGTCGTCCGGGTGAGCTTGTACGTACCGGGAATCGTGATGTTGATCGTCCGGGAGATCCGCAGGACGTTCTTCGCCTCGTCGGTCAGCGTCTCGGTGACCGTGAACCGGCCGGCCCTGGCGTACTGCTTCGCCTGACCGGTCGCGGACGGCGCGAGCGTCACCCCGGTGCCGTCGCCCCAGTCGATCCGCCGGGTGATCCGCGCGTCCGGCGAGACCGCGTCGCCGAAGTCGGCGGTCCGCTGGGTGAAGGTGACCCACTGGCCGGTCCAGAGGGCGGTGGCGCTCAGCGTGAACCGTCCGTACGGCCGCGTCCGGTCGACCGGCTTGGCCGGCGTGGTCGCGACCGGCTTCGAGGTGGCCGGCACCGAGGCGGGCGACGACGAGGACGCCGATGAGGAGGCGGCCGGCGACGAGGAGACAGGCGACGAGGAGACGGGCGACGACGCAGCCGGCGAGGCCGCGCTCTCCGACGGGCTGGGCGACTCCGAGGCCGCGGGCGAGTCCGAGGGCGCCGGCGAGTCCGGAACGGCGGGCGGGTCCTCCGGGGACGGTGAATCGACGACCGCTGACGGCGGCGGCGCGCTCTCCGACGGCTCGTCCAGCAGCACCCGCGACCCCACCGGCCCGGCCGCCAGGACCGGCGCGGCGAAGATCGCGCCCCCGGCGGCGACCGCACCGCTCAGAAGGGCCACCAGCAGACGGCGCGACAGACCTGACTTCACTGGGGGAGCTCCTTGAGACGGCCGAGGTGGACGACACGGTAGCGGATCATCCGAACCATGATCAATCCCGGTGACCGGAGACGACGATGCCCGCCGGCGCCACTCGGGCGACGACGGGCATCTCGGGGAGATCGCTGTCAGGAGCCTTCGCCGAGGCGGGCCAGCTCCTCCTCGACCACCGACGGCTCGAGCTTGCGGAAGACCGGCTTCGGCGCCGCGAGCGGGGTGCCCGCGACGAGCGGCACCGACTCCCAGCGGGCGCCGGTCGTGTAGTCACCCATGAGGACCGGGTAACCCGGGCCGCCGTCCAGGTCCTCGACCTCGACGATCTCCGGCATCGGCGCGTGCACCCCGGCGCCGCCGAGCAGCTCGAAGACCTTCTGCGCGGAGTGCGGCAGGAACGGCGTGAGCAGCGTGTTGGCGTCGCTCACCACCTGGAGCGCGACGTGCAGGATCGTCCCCTGCCGCTGCTTCTCCTCCTCCGACTTGAGCTTCCACGGCGCCTGCTCGGAGAGGTACTTGTTCGCCTCGGCGACCACCCGCATCGCCTCGCCGATCGCGGCCTTCTGCCGGTGCTTGCCGATCAGCTCGCCGACGGTGGTGAAGCCGCTCCGGGCGACCTCCAGCAGCGCCTGGTCGGCAGGCGTCAGGTCCACGGCCGGCGGGATGGCGCCGAAGTTCTTCGCGGCCATCGAGATCGACCGGTTCACCAGGTTGCCCCAGCCGGCCACCAGCTCGTCGTTGTTGCGCCGGACGAACTCGGCCCAGGTGAAGTCGGTGTCGTTCGACTCCGGACCGGCGGCGGCGATGAAGTACCGCAGGGCGTCGGCGTCGTAGCGCTCCAGGAAGTCGCGCACGTAGATGACGACCCGGCGGGACGAGGAGAACTTCTTGCCCTCCATCGTCAGGTACTCGCTGGAGACCACCTCGGTCGGCAGGTTCAGCTTGCCGAACTCGCCGGCCTGGCCGCCCTTGTCGCCCTCACCGGAGTAACCGAGCAGCAGCGCCGGCCAGATCACCGAGTGGAAGACGATGTTGTCCTTGCCCATGAAGTAGTAGCCGGAGGCGTCCTTGCCCTCGCCGTCCGCCGACCACCACTTGCGCCACGCCTGCGGATCCCCGGTACGCCGGGCCCACTCGATCGAGGCCGACAGGTAGCCGATGACCGCGTCGAACCAGACGTAGATCCGCTTGTCGTTCCGGTCCCGCCAGCCGTCCAGCGGAATCGGCACGCCCCACTCCAGATCACGGGTGATCGCCCGCGGCTGGAGGTCGTCGAGCAGGTTGCGGGAGAACTTCAGGACGTTGGGACGCCAGTTCTCCCGCTGGTCCAGCCAGTGGCCGATCGCCTCGGCGAACGCCGGCAGGTCCAGGAAGAAGTGCTCGGTCTCGACGAACTGCGGGGTCTCCCCGTTGATCCGCGACTTCGGGTTGATCAGCTGCTCGGGGTCGAGCTGGTTGCCGCAGTTGTCGCACTGGTCGCCACGGGCGCCTTCGTAGCCGCAGATCGGGCAGGTGCCCTCGATGTAGCGGTCGGGCAGCGTGCGGCCGGTGGACGGCGAGATGGCGCCGAGCGTGGTGCGCGCGACGATGTATCCGTTCGAGTGCAGACCCTCGAACAGCTCCTGGACGACGGCGTAGTGGTTGCGGGTCGTGGTGCGGGTGAACAGGTCGTAGGAGAGCCCCAGGCCGTGCAGGTCCTCGACGATCACCCGGTTGTACCGATCGGCGAGCTCGCGCGGGGTGACCCCGTCGGCGTCGGCCTGCACCTGGATCGGCGTGCCGTGCTCGTCGGTCCCGGAGACCATGAGCACGTCGTGGCCGGCCATCCGCATGTACCGGCTGAAGACGTCGGACGGCACCCCGAAGCCGGAAACATGACCGATGTGGCGCGGGCCGTTGGCATAGGGCCAGGCAACCGCGGCGAGAACGTGACTCATGACGGTCAAGCGTAGTGACCGCTTCCGCTGCGCGGCGAACGGATAACCTCCCAACACGCCGACCGCCCGTTTTATGGCGACACACCCCCTATGTGACGTGATCCAGACCGGCCTCGGGCGTTCAATGATCGAGTGACCGGAGACGCGCCGCAGCCCGGAGGAAAGCCCGGCGACCAGGGCAATCCGTGGACCCTCGCCGACCCCGACGCCGCATGGTGGCGGGGCGAACGCGACGGCGAGCCACCGATCGGCGATCAGGAGCAGTCACCCGAGGCAGCGGAGGCCGCCGAGGCCCGGGCCGCGGGTGCCCGCGATCTCACCGAGGGGTCCCGGCTGGCGACCGCCGGGGAGCTGATGATCATCGAGACCGACGCCCAGGACGGTGCTCCCGCCGTACTGGAAGGGGTGGGAGATCAACCGGCGACGGACCGCAACCGGCCGACGGTGATCATCAACGCGCAGCGTCCCCTGCCGGACGTGACGGTGTCGCCCGAGGTGGAGGCGCGTCTGGAACGGCTGGAGAACTCGCCGTTCTGGATGAGCGAACAGGAGCGCGCGGCCGCCGAAGCCGCCCGTCCCCGCACCCGGCAGCCCGGTCGCCGCCGCCGGCCCGCGACCCGCCGCAGCCCGGCCGGTCCGCTGGCGGCCCTGGTCACGCTGAGCCTGCTCGCCGCGTTCTTCGCCTGGGTCAGCGCCGAGCCGTTCTGGCTGGCGGTCGGGCACGGCGACGACGGCCGGGCCACCACGATCCACTGCCGCGGCGAGGGCCTGACGCAGCGCTGCGCGGGCAGCTTCGTCGCCGGCGACGGCCGTTTCACCGCGTCCCGCGTCACCCTCCTCGGCATCTCCGGCACCAGCCGCCAGGAGGGCGCCGTCACTCCCGCCCGGATGGTCAGCGCCGGCAGCGACCAGGCTTACGCCGGAGGAGCCGGAACCCTGATGAACCTCCGCTGGATCCTCGGCTTCGCCCTCGTCCTGATCTGCGGTTACGGCATCGCGCAGAGCACCGGCGCGCACCGCCTGGAGACCGGCATGAAACGCCGCCGGGCAGTCCTCCTGAGCTTCGCCGCGCCCATCCTGCTCCAGCTCGGCTTCCTGGCGGCGGCCTTCTAGCTGTGCACGATGTTGTAGACGTCCCGCTTCTTCAGGCCGTGCTCGGCCGCCACCGACTGGATGGCGTCGCGGCGGGACTGGCCGGCCGCCTCCCGCTCGGCCACCGCCGCCCGTAGCTCCTCCTCGGAGGGCGGCTCGGCGGCCACGGCCGGCGCTCCGGCCACCACGAGCGTGATCTCCCCGCGCGGCTCGTCGGTGGCGGCGCCGGCGGCGAGTTCGGCGAGCGTGCCGCGGCGGATCTCCTCGTACGTCTTCGTCAGCTCCCGGCAGATCGCCGCCGGCCGGTCCGCACCGAAGACCGCCGCCAAATCCTCGAGCGCGCCGACGATCCGGTGCGGCGCCTCGAAGAAGACCAGCGTCCGCGGCTCGGCCGCCAGCTCGCGCAGCCGGGACCGCCGCCCCGAGCCGGTCCGCGGCAGGAAGCCCTCGAAGACGAACCGGTCGCTGGGCAGCCCGGAGAGCGCCAGCGCGGTGGTCACGGCGCTGGGCCCGGGCGCCGCCGTCACCGGATAGCCGGCGTCGAGCGCGGCCCGGACGAGCCGGTAGCCGGGGTCGGACACGCTCGGCATGCCACCGTCGGTGACGACGGCGACGACGGCGCCACCGGCCAGCGCCTCGACGAGCTCGGGCGTGCGCCGTTCGTCGTTGCCCTCGAAGTACGAAACGATCCGCCCGCTCACCGTGACGCCGAGGTCGCGGGCGAGCCGGTTCAGCCGCCGGGTGTCCTCCGCCGCGATCACATCCGCCGAGGCCAGGACCTCGCGCAACCGGGTGGAAGCGTCGCCGATGTTGCCCAGTGGCGCACCGGCCAGCACTACCCGCCCGAGGCCGTTCTCATGTCCCGCCATCGGAAAAGTCCATCACATGACAGGACGCGGCGATGGCGGGCATCACTTCTCAGGCGTGGGGCCTACGATCGCGGGGTGACGACGGCGGCCACTGCTGAGAATGAACTCACCACCGCGGACTCCCCCTCCGGGGCGGACCAGTCCTCGGGGGTGCGTGCTGTTCCCGACATCGTCCGGCGGCGGCTGTCGACGCTGGATCAGCGCTTCAACCCGTACTCCTGGATAGTCACCGCGATCATCGTGACGATCGCGGCAATCCTGCGGTTCTCCGGGTTGGACCGGCCCAAGGGCTACATCTTCGACGAGGTGTACTACCCGACCGACGCCTGGGACATGCTGCAGCACGGCGTGGAGTGGGACGAGAAGACCAACGGCCCGGCGTACGTGGTGCATCCCCCGCTCGGCAAGTGGCTGATCGCCTTCGGCGAGCACTTCTTCGGCAACAGCGAGTTCGGCTGGCGGTTCTCCACCGCGGTGGCCGGCACCCTGATGATCCTGATCCTGATCCGGGTGGCCTACCGGCTCTTCCACTCGATCGTGCTGGCCGGCACGGCGGGCCTGCTCATGACGCTGGACGGCTTCCAGCTGGTGCTGTCGCGCACGTCGCTGCTCGACATCTTCCTGGGCCTGTTCATCCTGATCTCGTTCGCCTGCATGGTGCTCGACCGTGATCACTACCGGCGCAGCTGGCAGCGGGCGCTCGACGCCGGCTACGACCCCTCGGCCACCCCGCACCTGCCCCGGATCATCCCGTGGTGGCTGCTCGTCTCCGGCGCCTCGTTCGGCCTGGCCTGCGGCGTGAAGTGGAGCGCGCTCTTCTTCGCCCCGTTCTTCGCCGTCCTGGTGATCGTCTGGCGGGTCCAGGCGCGCCGCTCGGCGGGCGTCCGCGGCCCGATCATCGCGGGCATCCTCGGCGACCTGGGCTGGCTGCTGCTCAGCTTCGCCCTGACGTTCCTCCTCTACCTCGCCACCTGGACGGGCTGGTTCGTCACCGACACCGGCTACTTCCGCCACTACCGCGAGGCGAACGGGATGAGCGAGCCGCCGATCATCGGCGCGCTGCTCAACCTCGCGCACTACCACTCCGAGGCGTACAACTTCCACAGCGGCCTGACCGAGAAGCACACCTACCAGTCGTGGCCGTGGCAGTGGCTGCTGCTGGGCCGGCCGGTCGCCTTCTACTGGAACGGCAACGGCGACTGCGGGGCGTCGAACTGCGCGGCCGAGATCCTGCTGCTGGGCACGCCGATCCTCTGGTGGTCGTTCCTGCCGGCGCTGTGCGGGCTGGTCTGGTTCGGCATCGCCCGGCGGGACTGGCGGGCCTACGCCATCTTCACCGGCGCCGTGGCCGGCCTGCTGCCCTGGTTCTACTTCGCGGTGGCGGACGGCCGGACGATGTTCTCCTTCTACGCCCTACCCGCGCTGCCGTTCCTGATCCTGGCGGTCGTCTACGTCCTCGGGGCGATCATGACGCCCACGACGGGGCTGGTGGCCGGGCCGGGCCGCTCTGATCGCCAGCTGGTCGGCACGGTGGTCCTGACGACCTTCGTCGTGCTGGTGGCGCTCTGCTTCGCCTACTTCTATCCGGTCTTCGTGGGCACACTGATCCCCTACGACGACTGGTCGGTGCGGATGTGGCTCGGGAGCCGCTGGATCTAGCGGACTCGGCGGCGGCAGGGGCGCGCCAGAAAACAGGGCGCGCCCCGATCGCCTGCCACGGGGGAAGCGGGCGATTGGGGCGCGCAAGAAGGAGCTTATCCAGGTCGGACGGCCGCGCACAACGGTGACCCCGCAAGATTGCCGTGTCGCAACCACCTTTATGGCGATTCGGACATTACGCTCTAACCTCACTTAAGGTTTTATTCGATTCGTGAAGAATGCTCGAATTGCCGGTCGGGAATGCGACAGCAAATCGATGCGCGAATCGGCGTAACGTCTTTTGCTCCGGCGCCTCCTCGCTGCTCAGAGAAGTACGTTCCGGAGGTGGCCACACCCACTCCCACCGGTCAATACTCCGGCCTCATCATTTCGTCCCATTTCAGGGGATCAGTCGGCTGTCCCCCTTGTGAGTGATCTGTGCCAAGATCGCGATAAATGTTCTTAAGCTTCGGCGCGTGACTTCGCAGGAGCACCGAAACTCGCAATCCGCCGACCCCGCCCTCGACACGGAGATCATCACCGTGTCGACGCCCGCCCCGGTCTTCGTCGACTCGACCGGGCGGCGCAGCCGGCTACTTCGGCGCGCGGCGTTGGCCTTCGGCGTCCTCGTCGTCGCCTACGGGGGGTTGCTCAGCGTCAGTCTGGCCGGTGGACCGGTCAGTTCGAGCGCGGTACTACCGCTGCCCGGCCTGGAGGACGACGAGGACGAGAAGAAGGACGCCACGCCGCCGCCGCGCCCGAGTCCTACACCACAGCCCAGTACGTCGGCCCGCCCGCGGTACATCGTGGAGTCGCTGCAGCGGCGCACCGACTACCCGCCACGGCGGACCGTCGCGCCCTCGTCCACAGCGCCCTCGGCCAAGCCGTCGAAGGCGCCGAGCACGAAGCCGGCCACCAGGACCCCGACGCCGACCACCACGAAGACGACGGAGTCGACCACCGAGCCGGAGCCGAGCAAGTCGGTCAGCCCGGCCCCCGGCACCTCGCCCAGTGCCCCGGCGACCGGCGGCGGCGACGCCCCGGCGCCTCAACCGCCCACCGGCGGCACCGGCGGCGGCGAAGGTGGCGACCCCGTCGTCGACGAGCCCGCGCCGGCGACCACCAGGACAACGGCGCCCGCGCCCACCAGGACCGCAGCGCCCGCGCCGACCAGGACGGCAACGCCGGCGCCCGCCGTGCCCGCACCGCCCGCACCGCCGGTCGACGACGACCCGGTGGACACCCCTGCCCCCTCGACCGGGACCACGCCGTGACGACCGCCCCCTCATCCACCCCCACTCCACCCCGGCGGTCCCGTGCCCGGGGCCGCAGCCGCCGCCGCATCCTGCCGCGCCCGCGCGTCATGCTCGGCACGCTGCTGATCGGCTTCTTCGTGGCGGTGCTGGTCGTCCAGGCCTACATCAACGCCGAGTTCAAGAACGACCACGTCGAGACCGAGGTCGGCGACCAGGCCGGGGTGCCGCTGGCGATCCGCGGCGGCGGCCCGATCATCAACACCACCGGCGGCCAGGAGAGCACCAGCCGGCTGCCGGACCGCACCATCGCGCTCACCTTCGACGACGGGCCGGATCCCGTGTGGACCCCGAAGATCCTCAAGGTGCTGCGCGACAACGACGCGCACGGCACGTTCTTCGTGGTCGGCTCGCAGGTGGCCCGCCACCCGGAGCTGACCAGGCAGGTCGTGGACGGCGGCAACGAGCTGGGCGTGCACACGTTCACCCACCCGAACATGCAACGTCTCGCGCCCTGGCGGCGTGAGCTGGAGCTGTCCCAGACCCAGGTGGCGATCGCCCGGGCCACCGGGGTGAAGACCAACCTGGCCCGGTTCCCGTACTCGTCCAAGAACGCCGCGATCGACGACGTCAACTGGAAACTCGTCAAGGAGGCCGGCCGGCACGGCTACCTGGTCGTGGTGAACGACCTGGACAGCGAGGACTGGCAGCGGCCGGGCGCTGACAAGATCGTCGCCGGTTCGACGCCGGCCGGGGACAGCTCGGCGGTCGTCCTCTTCCACGACGCCGGCGGCGAGCGCTCGCAGACCGTCGAAGCGCTGGCGAAGTTCATCCCGATGATGAAGGCCCGCGGCTACCGGTTCACCACCGTGACCGAGGGCCTGAACCTGAGCATCGCCGAGAAGGCCGCCGCCGCCGGCCGGGATCGCGCCGAGAGCGCCGAGGCGATCACCGCCCTGCCGCTGAACCCGGACGCGCCGAAGCACGACGAGTGGCGCGGGATGGCCCTGATCTGGACGGTACGGCTCGCCGACGGCCTGGTCCTGCTGGTGGCCACCCTTTTCGTGATCGTCGGCGCACTGACCATCGGCCGTACCGGTCTGCTCCTGCTCCTCGCGACCCGGCACGCCCGGCAGCGCCGCAAGCCGGACTGGCGCTGGGGCCCGCCGGTGACCGAGCCCGTCTCGGTGATCGTCCCGGCGTACAACGAGAAGGAGGGCATCGAGGCGGCCGTCCGCTCGCTCGCGACCGGCGACTACCCGGAGATCGAGGTGGTGGTCGTCGACGACGGCTCCACCGACGGCACCGCCGACCTCGTGGAACGGATGGGACTGCCGAACGTCCGGGTGGTACGCGTGCCGAACGGCGGCAAGCCGAACGCCCTGAACACCGGGGTGGCCCTGGCCCGCCACGACCTGATCGTCACCGTCGACGGCGACACCATCTTCGAGGACGACTCGATCCGCCGGCTCGTGCAGCCGTTCGCCGACCCGTCGGTGGGCGCCGTCGCCGGCAACGTGAAGGTCGGCAACCGCGCCAGCATGGTCGCGGTCTGGCAGCACATCGAGTACGTGATCGGCTTCAACCTGGATCGCCGCCTGTACGAGGTGATGAACTGCATGCCGACCGTGCCGGGCGCGATCGGCGCGTTCCGCCGGGAGGCCCTCGCGCAGGTCGGCGGCGTCAGCGACGAGACCCTCGCCGAGGACACCGACGTCACGATGGCCCTCTGCCGGGCCGGCTGGCGGGTCGTCTACGAGGAGAACGCCAAGGCCTGGACCGAGGCGCCGACCACGCTGGAGCAGCTCTACCGCCAGCGGTACCGGTGGAGCTACGGGACCATGCAGGCGATGTGGAAGCACCGCCGGTCGATCCTCGAGTCCGGCGCGTCGGGCCGGTTCGGCCGGGTCGGCCTGCCGTTCCTCGCGCTCTTCGGCGTCGCGCTGCCGATGCTGGCGCCGGTCGTCGACATCATGCTGATCTACGGCCTGGTCTTCTGGGAGCTCAGCGAGACCATGGTGGCCTGGCTCGGCATGCTGGCACTGCAGATGTTCACCGCGGCGGTGGCGTTCCGCTTCGACCGGGAATCACTCAAGCCGCTGCTCAAGCTGCCACTGCAGCAGTTCGCGTACCGGCAGTTGATGTATCTGGTCCTGCTCCAGTCGGCGACCACGGCGCTGACCGGTGGCCGGTTGCGCTGGCACAAGCTGAACCGGGCCGGTCTGGTCGCGCGGACGCCGTCGGCCGACCCCGTCGGTCCCTCCGGAGTCGTCGCGCCCGCGGTCGACTCATGGCCGCCGGTGCAGCCCGATTTCACCCCGATGCCGCGTACGCCGACCGGCCGTGCCGTGGCTCCCCCGGCCGTGCCCACCCAGGCGCTGCCACCCTACGAGTACTACCCCGATGAGCTTCCGCACGCCGGCTCGCCCCCGGCCGGGAGCTCCCGGCTCAAATGAGCCGGTAAGCGCACCGGTCCCGCGCCCGGCCGAACTGCAGCCGGTCGGGCGCGGGGCCGGTGACCGCCGTTCCCCAGGTCCTGGGCTCTCAGGCGACCGCGAGATCGCGGACCAGTTCGTTCGGGGTCATCTCCGCGTACGGGAAGACGACGTGCAGCGAGGTGCCGTCGCCGGGCCGGTCGGAGAGCGCCACCGTGGCGTGGTGCGCGTCGAGGATCCGCTTCGCCACGGCCAGGCCGCGGTCCGGGCCGGGCACATCCTTCGGATTGGCGATGGCGCCGTAGTAGAGATGCGGGAACAGGTCCGGCCGCATCCCGTCGGGCAGGTCCATGTCGTCGAGCCGCACGGTCGGCCCCGACTCCATCTCGGTGCCGACCCGCACCCGGCCGCCCTCGGGCGTGTACTTCACCGCCGCGAAGAGCAGATGGGTCAGCACCTGCTCCAGCCGGACCGGGTCGGCGATGATCGGCAGCGACGGACCGCCGGCCTGGTTCAGGATCCAGATGTGCTTGCTCGCCGCGATCGGCCGGACCGCCTCCACCGCCCGCTGCGTCACCCTGGTCAGATCGCACTGCCGCATGTGCAGGCTGTCCCCGCCCAGGCCGGCGTCGGCCATCGAGGTGAGGTGGCCGATGAGCTCGCGGAACCCTCGTACGTGCGCCGCGGTCGCCCGGCCGACCAGGTCGGCCATCTCGGCGTCGTGGTGGCCGGTGTCGCCGAGCCGGTCCAGGTACGCCGACATGAGCCGCAGCGACGACCGCAGCTCCCCGCCGACCAGCCCGGCCAGGTCGTCCTTGCGGCGTTCCAGCTCCTGCAGCCGGGCCGTGGTGTTCGCCAGCGCGAACGAGTACCGCCGCAGCTCCAACTGAGCGGTCACCTGCCGGGCCAGCGCGCGCAGGGCCTGCTGCTGCTCGTTGTCGAGCCGCCGGGGCACCGTGTCGAGCACGCAGAGGGTCCCGAGCGCGAAGCCGTCGGTGGTCAGCAGCGGCGCGCCGGCATAGAACCGGACGCCGTCCGCGGCCGTCACCGACGGGTTGTCGGCGAACCGGGCGTCCTCCCGGGCGTCCGGCACGATCAGCAGGTCACGGCCGAGGATGGCGTGCGCGCAGAACGACACGTCCCGCTCGGTCTCGGCCAGCGCCGAGCCGGTGCTCGCCTTGGCCCACTGGCGGTCGGCGTCGACCAGACTGACCATCGCGACCGGCGCCTCGCAGACGGTCGCCGCGAGCGCGACGATGTCGTCGAAATCCTTCTCCGGCGGGCTGTCGAGGATGTCGAGGGAGTACAGCGCGGCCAGCCGCTCGATCTCGTTGTCGGGCAGTGGAGCTTTCATAGGGCGTCACCTCCGGGACTTGCTCCAGAGATACCACCCAAAAGTAGCTGTTTTCATGTTTTGCCCTACCTCTGGTGTGACCTGTTACGTGCCACCGCGAAGATTTATTCGGGCGGTCGTATGCTTCGGCGCTGTGAGCACTGAGCAGTTCGTCTGCGGAACGTGCGGAGCCAAGCACGACGGCCCGCCGCTCAGCTTCGCCGCGCAGGCGCCGGACCTGTGGAAGCCGGAGATGGCCGGCGAGGAGGGCTGCCTGCTCGACGCCGACCTCTGCGTCGTCTTCGGGGAGCAGTTCTTCGTCCGCGGCCTGATCGAGGTGCCGGTGTGGGACATCGGCGGCGTGTTCTCGTACAGCATGTGGGTCTCGCTGAGCCGGCCCAACTTCACCCGCGCCGTCGACGTCTGGGAGCAGGACGGCCGCGAGTCCGAGCCGCCCTACTTCGGCTGGCTCTCCAACGCGATCGCCGGTTACGAGCCGTCGACGCTCAACCTGAAGACGAACGTGCACACCCGGCCGGTGGGGCAGCCGCCGTACATCGAGCTGGAGCCGACCGGCCACCCGCTCGCCGTCGAGCAGCTGGCCGGCATCACCATGGCCCGGGTCCAGGAGATCGCTTCGTTCCACCTGCACCGCACCGACGCGTTCTAGCCGGCTCGCAGCACCGCCGAGTCGAAGCGCTCGATCAGGTCGGCGCCGGTCGGCGGCGGACTCGGGCGATCCGGGTTCGGCCGGCGCAGGTAGTAGACCTTCCCGGTGAGCCAGGACAGCACGTCCCCGATCGGCTCGAACTGCCGTCCGGACTTCCCGACCAGCACCGGCTGGCCCTCGTTCTCGTTCCGCGGCCGGCTGCGGCCGACCTGCCAGGCCGTCCCCGGCGTCGCCCGCCGCACGGTCTCGGCCAGGTAGAACGCGATCGCGTCGAGCATCCGCAGCGACTCGTCCGACCAGTTGTACGGCGCCAGCATCCCGGTTCGGCCGTACCACATCGGCAGGTCCGCACCCCGGGGCCGGACGACGGTCGACCCGGTCTCCAGCGACACCCGGTCCATCGGCGCGTCATCGGCCCGCAGATGCAGGAAGCCGACCGCCCACTCCCAGAGCGGCCCGAGACCGTCCCGGGAGAAGTCCAGCGTGACCGGCGCGCCGGCCAGCAATGCCAGCCGCTGATCGCCGGCGGCCAGGTAGCGCCGCAGATAGTCCTCGTCGGACTCGCCGGACGGCCCCTCGTAGATCTCCGGGCCGTGCGGGCCTACCGACTCCGGCGCGACGAGGTCGAGCACCGCGTTCAGGGAGGCGCCGGTGAGGTCGTGCTCCTCCACGACGAACCGTGCCCCGCCACGCCGGGCCAGCTCCTGCAGCAGGCTCACGACC
The DNA here is from genome assembly GCF_004001265.1 of Actinoplanes sp. OR16. Classification (GTDB taxonomy): domain Bacteria; phylum Actinomycetota; class Actinomycetes; order Mycobacteriales; family Micromonosporaceae; genus Actinoplanes. The sequence goes on from NZ_AP019371.1 coordinate 1,670,338, forward strand.
CGGGACAGCTCGGCCCGGTAGACACCCGGCGGGCGTTTCGGGTACGAGTCGGCGACCGAGACGACGATCTCGCTCACCCCGGTCCGCCCGGCCGACACCGACCACTGTGTGCTGGCCCGCTCGCCCTCCCAGAGCAGCTCGGCGAACTCGCCCCTGGCGACGCCCTCGGTCAGGTCCTCGTCGTCGTCTCCGAACAGCCTGCCGAGCAGGGCGACAGTGGTCGCCCTGCTCAGCTCGGCCCCGGACGGGACGACGCCCATGTCCAGGCTCACGTCACTAAGCTCCCGGCGCGTGGATCGTGAAGGGGATCTTGTTGTTCTTCAGGCACTCCAGCAGCGGCGGGTGGATTCCGACGCTGTTGTACTGGGCGTGCGCCACGAAGTGCCAGTGAATCCCGCTGATGTTCTTATTATGGGCGGCTTTGCCGGCTGCGGTGAGCGACCAGGCGTCCTTGAGGCACTCGTCGATGAGGCTCTCGGTCCAGGTCGGAACGCCGGTCTTCACCTCGTGCAGCACCGCTGATCCGTCCGGCTGCCGCTCGGCGCAGTCCGGTTTGCGCGTCCTGGACCTCGGGCTCGGATATCCCGGGGTGTCCACGACGTAGTCCGGCTCGCACGGACCGGTCAGGATCGCCCGTACCGCGTTCTCGCCGTCCCGCCAGTTGTACTGCGCGGGGATCTCCGGCCCGTCGACGTGGTTGGTGTCCGACATCGCGTCCTGGATGTCGGCCCACCGGGTGCGGTCGCCACGGGACATGGTCCGCACGTCGTTGCGGGTGAACCGGGAGGCCGCCGCGCTGAACCCCGCGTCGTCCCCGATCAGGAAGTTGTAGGTCTGCCCGAGGATCAGCTCCAGCGCCAGGTCCTTCACCGAGTCCGGGATCTTGTCGTACTTGGTGACGAACTTCAGCGTCTCCTGGAGCCGGTGCACGTACTTGAGCACGAACCGGGCCGCCTTGCCGGGGATCGCCACGGCATCGCCGACGTACGGAACCACGCCGAGGATGCTGAGACCGGCACTGACCCAGTCCCCGTTGATCAGGCCGGCGATGGTGTCCCGCAGGTCCGCGAGGCCACCGAGGATCCAGCCGACCACCGGGATCGCGCTGAGCCCGCCGGAGCAGAGGTTGCCGGCGAGCCAGGCCATCGAGTCCTTCGGCACGAAGTCACCGGCGAACATGCCCAGCAGGAAGTCGGTGACGTAGGTCCACTTGCTGATCCGCGGGTCCGGGCGGGCCGGGTCGAGACCCTGGTCCTCCACGTGCACGGTCTCGTAGTCGTCCCGCAGCGCGTCCCCGTCGGTGTCCTGGACCAGCGGGTTGATGCCCCAGTCGCCGACCTCCACGCCGTCGGAGAGCCCGTCGCCGTCGGTGTCGACGTTGTTCACGTCGGTGAGGATCTCCTGCTCCTCGACGTCGAGGAGACCGTCCCCGTCGGTGTCGAGCAGGGTCGGCGCCGGGACGATCGGCGGCGCGCCGCCACTCAGCGGCGGGTCGTTGCGCGGGTCCGCGACCAGCGGGTTGCGGCCCTGCGCCACCTCGGTGCCGTCGTCGACGCCGTCGCCGTCGGTGTCCGCCTCGGTGGGCGAGGTGCCCAGCTCCTGCTCGCGCAGGTTGGTGAGGCCGTCGCCGTCGACGTCCTCCTGGCCGTCCGGCGTGCCGTCGCCGTCGGTGTCCGGGTTGCCGGGCAGGGACAGGCCGGCCAGCGTGTAGATCTCGAACTTGTCGGTGAGGCCGTCGCCGTCCGAGTCGATCAGCAGCGGGCTGCTGCCGAACCGCAGCTCCACCACGTCCACGACACCGTCGGCGTCCCGGTCGCCCTCATAGGTGATGCCGAAGAGGGCGAGCACCCCGAAGGCCTTCTTCCACGCCGGGAGAGCCTCTTCGAGCGCGTCCTCCGGGTCGGCCTCACGCAGTTGCTCGTCGGCCTCGGCGAGCGCCTTCTTCGCTTCCTTGATGTCCTCGAACGCCGCCTTGAGCAGCTTCGCGTCCGGCGCCGGCGTCGGCTGCGGCGTCTCCCGGAACGGCCCGACGACCGCCTCGGCGTCCTGGATCGCCGCGTCGGCCAGCAGCCGGACCGCGGTGAGCGTCTCGACGAGCGCCCGGACGTGCGCCCGCTCCGACGCGTCCTTCGGCACGGTCCGCTCGGACATCTCGTCCTCGAGGTACTCCTGGAGCGGCTCCAGGTGCTCGAAGACGACCTTGGCATCGTCCTTGCTCTTCAGTCGCGCCCCGTCGAAGTACCGGCTCGCCACATCCGCCAGCACGGGGTCGATCTTCTTCTCGACGACCTTCTCATTGACGTACGGAACCAGCGCCGCCAGCGAATCGCCGACCAGAACCTTCGCGTCCCGCGTGTACTCGGTGGCCGGGATCTTCCCGACCTCGACTTCCCAGTACGGCTCGCCGCCCGCGAAAGCAGGCGTCCCGCCGAGTGCCAACGACCCCACGACAGCGGCCGCCACCGCTGCTACAAGGGTTCTGCTTCGCAATCGCGCACGTGTACCCACATCGAGTCCCGTCTATCGATGGGTGTATATGGCGGCGCGAGCGTAGCGAAGACCATCAATTCCTGTCTGCCCCGGACGGACGGCGCGGTGACCCGTACAGAAGGAAGAAGCGCAGAAGACCGCGAAGCGCGCTCACCGCAACGCGGGGCGTCCGGGGGCTCGACCCCCGGAGGAGGAATGACAAAAGGCCGAGGTCCGCGCATTACGCGGACACACGGCCCCTGACTTTGGTGGAGCTGTGGGGATTTGAACCCGTCTAAAGGCCCTGGTCAGGGGGTTGTTATGCCACCTGAGCTGCTCGTCCGTCTTTGATCTTTCCAGTTGATCTCAGCTGTTCCTGGCCCGTTTCCCCTACGCCCCTAGCCGGCACGGCAGGTAGAGCGGCGTCCAGCGTCGCCACGATGTTCTCGTCGACGACTGGCAGCAGGTGCCCGTACCGGTCGCTGGTGACCGAGATCGACGCGTGCCCGAGCCGCCGCTGGATGCCGGTCAGGGAGTTGTTCGCGGAGATGAGCCAGCCCACCTGCGTGTGCCTCAGGTCGTGGATCCGTAGCCCAGCAAGGCCGGCCGCCGCGGTGATCTTCGACCAGGTCTTCCAGAACACCCGGTACCTGACGTAGCCGCCCTGCACCGCGGTGAACACCACCTCGTCGCGGTCTCGGCCGGACACGAGCGGGATCACCGCGTTCACGGTGCAGGCCGGCATCGTCACGGTGCGCCGGGACATGCGGCTCTTCGGCGTCACCCACACCATCTCGGCGGTCATGGGCAGCTCCTGCAGCTGCATGTTCACCGTGATCGTCCTCGCGAAGACGTCGACGTCCTTCACCTTCAGGCCGACCGCCTCCGACCACGGCCGAGGTCAACGAGTCCCTGCTCATCCTCCGAGAAGGCATCGGCGGCGTACTGCTGCCGCAGCGCCTCGGCGAGCCGGGCCTTGATCCGTTCCGCCAGGTCATCCATCCGCCGACCGTAGACCGGGACGTACGGCATCCCGAATGGCGCCCGCGCGGACTGTGGATAACTCCCGCGAAGGCGGCACGGCCTGCACGACAGTTCAGGAAGTCGCACACGCTGTGCGCACGGCGATACATGAATGATTTGTACGGTCCCCGGCATGGAGATCTACATATCGGCAGCGTCCGCCGTCGTTGCTGTGGGGGCGTTCATCCTCTCGGGGTACGCCATTCAGTACGCAAGGCGCAGTGCTGAGGCGAGCGAGCGTCAGGCGGCGGCAGCCGAGTTGATGGTGCCTGTTCCGACGCCACCGGTCTCATGGAAGGTGACTGGTAGCCAGGGCTCCCAGGGGCGAACCCTGCGGCACACGGGAACAGAGACGGCGACCGGCCTGCGTCGCGCCTTTGTCCCGCCGCCGGACGTTGATGTAATCGACTTCGATCCGCGCGGCGGCACTGTCATCGCCGAGGGGTCTATCGACTTCAAGGTGCTCGACTTCGGTGAGCACACGACTCCTTGCGAGATCTTCCTGACCTGGGATGGTCAGGAGGAACCGGTCGCGGTGCCGTTGCCGTAGCGACCGCCAGACCCAACCACGCGCTCATGGAACCCCGCCCCCGACTTCGGTCGGGGGCGGGGTTTTCGTCGTGTCCGGGGACCGCCGTCGATCGTTGCCATGACGTACCGTCGATGTGGGCGGCCGGAGTAGCGGCCGGCCGCCTCACCCTGACCGCTACCAGGGGAGCACTGATGGATCCATACGCCGATTCGCTGGCATTCGGTCAGCGGCTGCAGATTCTCCGTACACGCCGCGGGCTCACCCGCGACCAGCTCGGCGGCCTCGTCGGCCGATCCGGATCATGGGTGAAGGGCGTGGAGACCGGACGCCTGAAGATGCCGAAGCTGGAATTCATCCTCGCCCTGGCCGAGGCGCTGCGGGTGCGCGACCTGTCGGACCTCACAGGCGACCAGTCGCTTCACGTCGACCTATTCGCCGGCCCCGGCCATCCCCGCCTCGCGGCCGTCAAGGCGGCCGTGGACGCGTGGCCCATCGCGACCACCCGGGAAGCATCACCGACCACGCACATCCGAGCCCGGTTGGCCAGCGCATGGTCGGCACGACACTCGGCGCCCAACCATCGCGAGGTGATCGGCCTTCTGCTGCCGGAGTTGATCCGGGACGCGCAGATCGCCGTCCGGCAGGCCGACACCAGCCCGGAGCGCCGCAAGGCGCAGGCCGTCCTCGCCGAGGTCTACAGCCTCTGCCAGTTCTTCGTGGCCTACCAGCCTGACGCAGCTCTGCTGTGGCGGGTGGCCGAGCGGGGCCTCGTTGCTGCTCAGGAATCTGAAGATTCCTACGCCATCGGCGTGGCCGCATGGCTGGCTACTCAGGCTCACCGGGACAGCGGAGCCGCGCACTACGACGCTGCCGACGCCGTGAACCTGTCCACCCTCGACTACCTGGCCCCGCTGCTGGACGACGCTTCGGATGACATCCGGGCGATCGCGGGGGCGCTGACCTTCGAGGCCGGGTATACCGCTGCTCGGCGTGGAGCGACCGGGACCGCATGGCGGTTCTGGGACACTGCCCGCGCCATGGCCGCTAGCCTGCCCGCTGGCTTCTATGATCCCGTCACCTCGTTCTCCCGGGCAGTTATGGGTGCTCACGCCGTGACTATCGCCGTGGAGCTGCGCCAGGGCGGCGAGTCGGTACGGCAAGCCGTGGCCGCCGAAGCGACGACGATTCCGTCTCGCCCTCGGCGGGCCAGGCATCGCATTGAAGAGGCGCGCGGGTACCAACTCGACGGACAGTCGGAAGTCGCCTTGGCGACCCTCGAACGAGCACACGAGGCGGCACCCGAGACGATCCGCTACAACGGGTACGCCAAGCGAATCGTCCTCGAAGAGGCCGAGTCGAAGAGCCCGACTAGACGACGGCGTGCGTCCGAACTCGCCGTGAAGATCGGCCTCCTCGCCGCATAAACGCGGGGGCACAATCTGTGCCCCTGGTTGCGTCCGCCTGCTCTTAGCGTCGGTGTCGCGGCGGTGAGCGCTGCGGATCCGTGAGAAGGCCCGCCCGCGCTCACCGTCGCCCTGACCCCGGGGAGGCGGCTATGAGCGACGCGAGCGAACGCGAGAGACGACGGTGGTGGCTGCTGCGGCGCCGCCCAACCCCAGCCAGCCCCGCCCAGGCAGCCCTGGAACGTCGCCGCATCATGGACGCTGTCGAACGTGAAGGGCAGCTCGGCGAACACCCGGCCGCGTTCTATCTGACGCTGGGTGAGTGATGATCCAGCGACGCGAATACGACCCGGCATGGCGGGTGCACGCTGCGGACTGCCCGGACGCCCCGCCCGGAGCCTTCGTCACCACCGCTCGCGCCGTCTACGAGGCATTCCCGCATGACCGTCCGCACCGCTGCCTCACCAAGGGCTACGTCTCACGCAACGGCGCGGTGGTACGCGAACAGATCCACTACGAGCCGCACGACTGGGTGCCGTCCACGATCGTGCCAGCTGACGCGATCCGGGCGTTGTGCCGGACGTGCCGGGGCACCCGATGCGCCAACCGAGGCGGTCCGCCCGTGCAGGTGCTCCCGCAAACGCCGTCCGGCCTGATCATCGGCCGGTCGTGATGGCTTTCTCCGGACCGCGATGGTGCCGCCAATCCCGCGGACACCGACCGACACCGAAGAGCAGCGTCGCGCGCTCTCACACTCCAACCGGCGCGTCCTGGCCGAGCGGCAGTCCTGGCCTGACGGTGTCCTCGAAGCCTGCGAGCGAATCGAGGACGCCTACCCGGACTGGTCGGTGGGCTGGCTTGGCGAGAACCCGGGGCCGCCGGCCTTCGCCCGGCCGTCGACCTTCCGGGCGCAGCCCCGCCCCGATCGGCGCCACCATTCCCACACCGACTTGCGCGCCACGACCGCGGACGAGCTAGAGGCCTTGCTGGCTGCGTGCGAGGACCGGGTGACGGTCTCGCGCCCGTACCGGGCACATCCGAGCCGCAATGTCTGGTGATCGACTCCCCGACCGTCCGGCCGGGTGTGAGAGCACGAGAGAGAAGGGCCCCATGGATCTGACGAACACCAATTGGTTCAAGAGCAGTAAGAGCGGCGCCGCCGGCCACTGCGTTGAGGTCGCGTTCCTTGAGAACGCCACCGCAGTCCGAGACACCAAGGCCGACGGTGCTGGCCCAGTGCTCGCGTTCACACCCCCTGAATGGGAGGCGTTCATCTCCGGCGTCAAGGCCGGAGAGTTCGACCGGCAGTAGGCCCCCGGCCGAGGGCGGCCGAGGGCGGCTGAGGGCTTCACGCTGTCGGCCGCTCTCGGCCTAGGCGCCTTCGGGTTCCTCAGCGAGTTCAGGACGGTTCTCGCGGATCCAGCGCTCAACATCCGACGTGCGCCAGACCTTGCCCATGTCCAGCTCGTCGTACGGGTCCGGGAACCCCTTGCGGTTGATCAGCGTCTGCACGCGAGCCGAACAGCAGTCGCGACGACGATGGCGCCGCGTCGTCGGCAGCAACGTCGTACACGCCGACTTCATGGACGCGTCCGCGACGCGTCGACTCTGGACCGGCAGCAGCGCCCCGGCCCAACGTCACCACCGAGTGAGGACCGCCGACATTGAGACCGTGCTCGACTCGCAGGCCCCCGTGCCAGGAGTGGACCCAGCCGCGCTGGCGGCGCTGCGCCGGGTAGTGGACCGGCGCACGGCGACGGCGGCCGAGCAGGCGCGCGTGGAGGGCTACCGCGAGGGCTACTCCGACGGGTACGTGGACTGCGCCACGATCAAGGAGACGCCCCCGCCCGGCTGCGGCTGAGAGCCGATTCCCCTACCTGCCCCCTACGACAAGTCAGGCCCGGTCGAAAGACCGGGCCTGAGCTGCATGTTCATAGATCATTCAGTTGTGGAGCTGTGGGGATTTGAACCCCAGACCCCCTCGATGCGAACGAGGTGCGCTACCAGACTGCGCCACAGCCCCCCGGTCTCTCGGTGATGTCTCACCTTGGGACCTCGGAAAGGCTAACAGGTCATCCGCGCCTCATGCGAACCGGCCCCCTCAGGCGGTGTGGTGGCGGCCGCCCGCCTCGTAGGCGCGGCCTCGCAGACCACCCCGCCGGCGGTACGAGACCGAGCCTCCGTTCGCCGCCACCGGCAGGTCGGACGGTTCCCGGTCCAGGCCCATGGCGGCACGGCGGACGGCTTCGCGCTGGGCGGCCAGGCGACGCTGAGCCTCGCGCCGGGCGGCCGCGCGCCGGGCCTGCTCGCGGCGGACCTCGGCCTGGCGGGCGGCCAGCCAGGCCGCCTCACGGGCCTGGATACGACGGCGGCGGCGGTCGGCGACGGCCCGGTTGCGCAGGTGGACCAGGTAGACGGCGAGCAGCGTGCCGGTCACCGCGAAGCTGATCCAGAAGCCGGGACCGACGGCGAGCACGCCGATCAGCTCGATGGCGTTGAGGAGCACCAGGGCGGCGAAGACACGGCGGCGGCGGACCACTGCCGGGGTGCCGCGCCGCTGGGCCGCACGACGCGGCGGGCGCTTGCCGGTGACGAGCCGCAGGCGACGCTCGGGAGGCGCAGGAGGATCACTCGATGGGGCGGGTACCGTAACCGTCACCTGGCGGGCGGGGTTGATCGGTCGGCGTCCGGGCACGGTGCGGCGACGGCGGTGGCGCTGCAGCACCCGCGCCGTCGACGACGCCCGCTCCGCGGCGAGCCGCTCGGTGGCGTCGTACCGGCGTACCAGCGCCGGGGCGAGGGCGAGCAGCCCGGCCGCGGCGAGGACGGCGAGGAGCACCGAGGTCGGCACCCTCACCCCTCCGTTCCGCCACGACTTTCGTCTGGAAATGATCTTGACAGACGCTGACGTCTGGAAGACACGATGTTTGCGAGGTTACGGGCGGTAGCCGTGATATTTCGCGCGCCGCGCCGACAGCAGTGACGACGGCAAGATCGGTTCAGCGTGCGCGAACGCGTTTCCAGCGGGACAGCAGACCGCCCTCGGCGACCACTTCCTCGCTGGTCATGGCATATCCGAGGTGGTCGCGCCAGCCGCCGTCGATGTGCATGTAGCGCTGGTGGTACGCCTCTTCGCGGAAACCCAGTTTCTCCACGACCCGGCGGCTCGGGCCGTTCTCCGGCCGGATGTTGACCTCTATCCGGTGCAGGCCACCCGGCCCGAAGGCGTGGTCGACGGCGAGCGCCAGCGCGGTCGGTATGACTCCGCGGCCGGCCACCCGGTGATCCACCCAGTAACCCGCGTACGCCGACGCGAACGCCCGCCGCACGATGTTCCCGAGGTTCACGTGCCCGACGAGCCGCTCCTTGCCGTTCTCGACGAGGCAGACCGCGAACGGCATGCTGTCGCCACGGCGGGCTGCCCGTTTCATGTCGCGGTAGACGTATCCGTACGCCCGCGGCGAGTTCATCTCGGACCAGGGGCCGGGCGGCGCCGACTCCCAGGGGGCGAGCCATTCCTGGTTGGCGACCCGCACCTCGGACCAGGCCCGGGCGTCACCCCGCTTGTACGGCCTCAGCAGCACCGGACCATCCGCCAGGACGGCTGGCCATCCAGGCGTGGCCCCGAGCATTCATCGCCTCCGGTCGAGCAGCAGCACGTCCACGGTCGAACCCGCCGCCGCCGTGGTGACCCTTTCCCCGAGGACGAGCAGACCGTTCGCCTCGGACAAACCGGAGAGAGTGTAAGGCCCACCGGCGAGTGGCTGCACCGTGTAACCGCCTCCGCGTCGCTCGGCGACGTGCGCCGGCCGGAATTCGCGCAGGCCACCCGGGGAGGAGACGGTCTCCAGCAGATGAGCCTTGACGCTGGGGCGGAACACCGGCTCGGCGCCGGCCAGCAGCTGGATCGCCGGCCAGGCCAGCACTTCGAAGCCGATCAGTGCGGCGCCCGGCTCACCGGGCAGGCAGACCACCGGCACCTCTTCGCCGCCGACCGTGCCGAAGCCGAGCGCGGTACCGGGGCAGAGAGCCACGTTGGTGAATTCGACAGAGCCGCGACCGGTCCCGGGACGTGACAGGACCCGGCGCAGCATGTCGCCGGGTCCGGTTCCGGTGCCGCCGGTGGTGATTATCAGGTCGGCCCGCAGCGTCTGGTCCTCCAGCAGGCCTCGGAGGCCTTCCGGGTCGTCGTCGCAGATTCCTATCCGGTACGCGAGAGCTCCCGCTTCAACGGCAGCGGCCGTCAGAGCATGCGAGTTGGCGTCGACGACCTGCCCCGGCTGACTCGGCCGGCCGACGTCGACCAGTTCGTCGCCGGTCGCCACCACGACCACCCGCGGACTGGGCCGGACCAGAACGTGCCCGATGCCGGAGGCGGCGAACGTGGCGACCATCGGCGGCGTCACGTACGTCCCGGCCCGCGCCAGCACCTGGCCGACCGCGATCTCCTCGCCGGCCCGCCGCACCCCGGACCCGCGCTTCGGCGCGTGCAGGATCTCCACGGCCGCCATGCCCTGATCGGTCCAGTGCACCGGCACCACGACGTCCGCCCCGATCGGCAGCGGCGCGCCGGCCGCCACCGAGAAGCAGGTGCCGGGGGTGAGACGGACCGGGCGCCAGCTGGCGGCGCCCAGATCACCCACGACGTTGAGCCGGACCGTGCGGCTCGTGCTGTCGAACTTGCCGACCGAGGGGTGCGACCCGATGCGCCCGGCGCCGGCCAGGTCTTCCCACCGGGCCGCGTACCCGTCGATCGCGGCCTGGTCGAACGCCGGGAACGGGTGCGGCGCGACCACGTCGGCCGCGAGCACGTTCCCGTGCGCCTGCGTGAGGTCGAGGTCGAGCGGAGGCAGCGCCCGCAACCTGCGCAGCACGCTGCCCAGGTATTCGGCGAGAGGCATCAGCTCGTTGGCGGCCGCCTCGGCATCGGCCGTAGCGGTCATCCCTTCTGACCACCGACGAACTCGGTGAGCCAGGCGCGGAACTCTTCACCGAGGTCGGGGCGCTGGACCGCGAGCTGGACGACGGCCTGCAGGTAGCCGAGCGGCATGCCGGTGTCGTAGCGGTGCCCGCGGTAGACGATGCCGTGCACCGGGGTGCCCTCGGCGAGCAGCGTGGCCATCGCGTCGGTCAGCTGGATCTCGCCACCGGCGCCCGGCTTGGTGTCCGCGATCGTCTCGAAGATCTTGCCGGGGAGGACGTAACGCCCGAGGACGGCGAGGTTGCTCGGCGCCTCTTCCGGCTTCGGCTTCTCGACGAGCCCGGTGACCTCGACGACGTCTTCACCGAGGTCGCTCTCGCGCACCGAGGCGATGCCGTAGCGGGAGGTCTCCGACGGCGGCACCTCCATGAACGCCAGGACGATGCCGCCGGTCTGCGCCTGCAGGTCGAGCATCGCGGGCAGGAGCGGCTTGTCCTCCTCCACGAACTCGTCGCCGAGCAGCACCGCGAACGCGTTGTCCGCGCCGACGTGCGAGGCGGCGGTGCCGACCGCGTGGCCGAGGCCGAGCGGCTCACCCTGGCGGACCGTGTAGATGTCGGCGAGCTCGCTGGTCCGGCGGACCGCCTCGAGCCGGGCCGTGTCGCCCTTGTCGGCGAGCCGCTGCTCCACGTCCGGGCGGCGATCGAAGTGGTCCACCATCGAGGTCTTGCCCCGGCCGGTGACGAGCAGGACGTCGGTGATGCCGGCCGCTGCCGCTTCCTCGACGATGTACTGCAGGACCGGGCGGTCGACCACCGGCAGCAGTTCCTTGGGCACGGCCTTGGTGGCCGGCAGGAACCGGGTGGCGAGGCCCGCCGCCGGGATCACTGCTTTAACCGCGCGCCGGCCTGTCCCCTGCGCGTTCGTCGTCATTGCGTCACCGCACCTTCGCTGGATCGTGCCCGGATATGCCGCGAGACTATCGGCCACGGACTTGCCGCGGCGGCTGTGGCCCACCGGTCGTGGCCGCTGCGGGATCGAATGATCCCCCTTCGGCCAGTCGGTACGTATCTCTACCCGCGTTCTTCGCGGCGTAAAGCGCTTCGTCCGCGGCGTCGAGAACCTCCTGGGCGGTGCTGCCGTGCTCCGGGAAGACCGCGATGCCGATCGAGACGGTGATCGAGATCCGGTCGGCTAGGTCGGGTCGACGTGGATCGATCGGCACCGGCCACTCACGGACCGCCGCACCGAGCCGTTCGGCCACGATCACACCACCGTACGCGTCGGTCTCCGGAAGCAGCACCACGAACTCCTCACCGCCCTGCCGGAACGCCACGTCCACCTCGCGCAGCCCGAGCCGGATCCGCCGGGCGAACTCCCCCAGCACCAGGTCACCGGCCGCGTGCCCGTACGTGTCGTTCACCTCCTTGAAGTGATCGAGGTCGAGGACCAGGACGGTGAGCATCCGCCCGAACCGGCTCGCCCGCTCCACTTCACGCCGCAGCACCTCGCGCAGGTAACGGTAGTTCCACAGGCCGGTGAGCGGGTCGGTCAGCGACAACCGCTGCGCCTCCTCGTGCACCCGCACGTTGTGCACGGCGATCCCGGCCTGCCCGGCGAACGTGCGCAGGGTCCGCAGATCGGTGTCCTCGAAAGCAGGACCGCCGAGCCGGTCGTAGAGGGCGAGGACACCGAGAGTCCCGGGCTCCGGCTCGCCGTCGGCGTCCGGGTCGGGCGGCGCGCAGATCGGCACGGCGAGATACGACTCACACGCGGGCTCGTCGGGCGCGCCGCCGCTCGTGCCCCGCAGCGGAGCGCCGGTGGACGCGACAGTGCCGAGCACTCCCCGCCCGGCGATCAGCCGGCGCTGCGCCAACTCGGCCGCGGTGACGTCCCACTCGCCGGTCAACCCGGCGCCGCAGCGGGCCGCGAGCCGGCCGTCCGGCTCGGCGAGCAGGATCAGCCCGGCCCGGGCACCGGTCGCGGTCATCGAGGTCCGCAGGATCACCGGGAGGATCCGGTCCAGGTCGTGGGTGCTGGACAGGGTGTCGCCGAGGATCGCGAGATGCCGCCGCAGCTGGTCCCGGCTCGCGGTCAGCGCCTGCACGTAGGACTGCAGCTCGCGCGTCATCCGGTTGAACGTGCCGGCGAGGCGTCCCAGCTCGTCCGGGCGCGGGATCGGCACCCGGGTGTTCAGGTCGCCGTTCGCCACCCGGTCGGCCGCCCAGGCGAGATCTCCCAGCGGGCGGGTGGTGGAACGGGCCAGCCAGCGCGCGGCCAGTATCGCCACCAGCGCGGTGACCAGCACGATCAGCGTGAGGACGGCGTACCGGAAAGTGGGGTCCGCGGAGGGAACGCTCAGCGTGAGCGGCAGCGGCTGGCCCGGCTCCGCGCTCAGATCGCGGCTCGCCGTGTCCCGCGGAGGCGTGGTCTCGCCGAGCGCCACCGTCACGCCGCCGGCCTCACCGATCCGGGCCAGCAGGGCGTCGTCCACGCGCTGGGCGGCCAGGACGGTCACGTCGGTGGCGTCGGCGTCGGCGGCCAGCGCGGTGACCGGCCCACCCGAGGGGCCGGCGCAGTTCTGCCAGCCGACGGGCCGGCCGCCCTGTTCCAGGACCTCTTCACGGCTGGTACCCCGCAGCGGGCGCGTCTGCTGATCAGGACCGGTCATGCGGATGGCTGTCGCGAGGCCCCGGGCGATCAGCTGGTCGGCCACCGCGGAACGCTCCGTAGCCGGTACGACGGCGACCGCGTCGGCAGCGGCTTGGAGTTGGCGACAGACAGCGCTCACGGCGGCACCCACGGTGACGGCGGCGTGATCGAGCCGGTCCGCGGTTCGCTCACGGCTCACAGCGCCGACGGTGAGGGCGACGAAGATGGACCCGAGTAGGACCGGACCGAGCACGACCACCAGGAACGCGCTGGTTAGCCGGCCACGTAGTGTCACACATCCTCCCGGGAGTGGCCCTCTTTTCCAGGCGATGCTGACATAGTGTGCGCCGTTTGCCGGTTTTCAAAAGGGGGTGTTGCATGTCGGATTTGGCCGCTGACGCGGAAAAATCACCACAAAACAAGATCGCGCTGCGCACACGTCTCCTCACAGCCCGTCGATCACTTTCGGACGAGTCGCTCGATTCAGCGGCAATCAAGATCCAAGATCAACTGCTTGAGCTGGTACGGGTGAGCAAACCGTCCACGATCGCGGCGTACGTGCCCGTCGGCGCCGAACCCGGTGGAGCCGGCCTGCCGGGTCTGCTCGCTGCGGCGTTGCCGGTCGGCGGGCGGTTGCTGCTGCCCGTGCTGCTGCCCGACGACGATCTCGACTGGGCCGCCTACGACGGGTCGCTCACGACCGCCTCGCGAGGGCTGCGGGAACCGGGCGGCCCGCGGCTCGGCCCCGGCGCGATCCGCACGGCGGACCTGATCCTGGTGCCGGCTCTCGCGGTCGGGCCGACCGGAGTGCGGATGGGCCGTGGCGGCGGGTCCTACGACCGCGTGCTGGCCCGGCTCGGCGATCCCGGGCCGTTCACGGTGGCGCTGCTGCACGACGGCGAGTTCGTCGCCGAGGTGCCCGCCGAGCCGCACGATCGGGCGGTCCGCGGTGTGATCACGCCCACTGACGGGCTGATCCGGTTGCCCTGAGCCGTTCAGCTTCATGCATGGCTACCCCTCAGACCCGGGGTGGAGTGGACGAATTGACCTCCGATGCCGCAACATTGGCACTCGGAGTTGGCGAGTGCCAGCAGCCGAACGATCCGGAGGAGCAAGTGCCTACGTACCAGTACGCCTGCACCGAATGCGGTGAGCAGCTCGAAGCCGTGCAGCGTTTCTCCGACCCCGCACTGACCGAGTGCCCGAACTGCCAGGGCAAGCTCCGCAAGGTGTTCAACTCGGTCGGCATCGTCTTCAAGGGCTCCGGGTTCTACCGCAACGACTCCCGCTCCGGGAACGTGAGCGCCGAGAAGTCCGGCGCCGGCTCGTCGACCCCGGCCCCGACGTCCGGCGACTCGTCGTCCTCGTCGTCCACCACGAGCACCCCGGCGGCCTCGACGTCGTCGTCATCCTCGTCGTCTTCGACCTCGTCCTCTTCTTCGTCGACGTCGTCCTCGACGGCCAAGGCGAGCACCGCTTCCTGACGCCGCGGACATCGAGCGCGCCGGACCGTCTCGGTCCGGCGCGCTTTTTTGCTGCCGCCCGCTTCTTCCTGCCGTTCGCGCTTCTTCTTGCCGTTCGCGCTTCTTCCTGTCGCCCGCGCTTCTTCCCGTCGGTCGCGCTTCTTCCTGTCGCCCGCGCTTCTTCCCGTCGGTCGCGCTTCTTCCTGTCGTTCGCATAGCAAGGTCACCTGCGATTCCGCCGGTCATCCACATTCCGGCGTCATCCACAGCCTTGCCGCCACTCGCCGCCGAACCGGCCTAGCTTTGCCCGCGCACCAGCGGCGCAGGGCGAGAGGAGGTTCGGATGGCGCGCAGGACCGCGAGCCGGCACGACCGCGCCGAGCGACGCCGCGAACGTCTCGACCCGATCCGCTGGGGCCGCCCCGGGCGTGGCTCCCTGGTCCGCATGATCGTGGCGGCGGTGCTGTTGCTCACATCAGCGGCCGCGCTGTGGTACCAACCGGCAGCCCGCACCCCGGCCGCCCCCGGCCCGGCGTCACCCGCCGCACCGGCACCGAGCGGGCCCGTGGCCGAGCCGGACGCGGCCGGCATTCCACCGGGAAAGGTCGGCGTTCCCGTGCGGCTCGCCGACCCCACCGCCCTGACCCTGGTCCGCCCGGGTCAGCGGGTCGACCTGCTCCGCCCCGGCGACCGCGGCACGCCGGTGGCCAGCGCCGCGCTGGTGCTGGAGGTGACCGGCGCCGGCGATCCGGCGGCAGGCGGCCTGCTGCTGGCACTGAGCCCGGAAGAGGCCGAACTGGCAGTGGCCATCTCGGACCAGGGTTTCGCCATCCTGATCCGCCCGGGCTGACGCGCCGTCAGCCCCAGTGGGGCGGGCGGTCCTCGTAGAGGCGGTCGTCGTTCGAATAGCTTCGCTCGCCCCAGCCTCGCTCGGTGTCGTCACGAGTCTGGTCGGGGAGAACGGCGGCCTCTTCGGACTCGAAGTCGACCTCACGCTCGGCGTCGCTGTCCCGCTCGGGGCCATCCAGGATGTCCACGTCCATAGGGTAAGCCGACGGCGGCAGGGCCGTCGTCCCCCTCCGGCTGTACCGTCGGTGAACGTGACATCCCCCACCAGTGACTCGGACGACGCGTACTGGCAGCGGCCCGACCCCGCCGCGGATTCGCTCGGCCGCCCGGACCCGGCCGAGGAGGCCGGTCAGGGCGGGCGGTCCGGCGTACAAGAACCGGTTTATGCGGGTCCGCCTCGAACCGATCCGCCTTCTCCCGGCTGGCGGCCGCCGACGATCGCGCATCCGCCGCCGCCGCGTTCCATGCCCGGGCAGGACATCGACGCGCTCGACGAGGCCGAGGGTTCGGCGCGGACGGTGACCTACGGCGTGGGGCTCGTCGCCGGCGCGGTCGGGATCATCCTGGTCTGCCTGCTCTGCGCCCGGGTGTTCTTCTGACGCCGCCCGTGTTCTGGCACCGCTCTTCTTCTGGCGCCGCACCGGGTCTCGTGAGCTCGTTCCGCCGCCGGCAGCGCGGACTCACGAGACCCGGCGAACGTCAGTAGGTGCCCCAGACCGCTGTCGCGCCGGAGTCGCCGGTCTCGAAGATGTAGTAACCGGTCAGCGCGGCGAGCACCACGATCACCACGGCGAACGCGATGTCGGCGACCTTCGGCAGCGAGGCGCCGGACCGGGCGGTGAGGAACACCAGGACGAGGGTGACCACGCCGAGGGCGATGGACAGCCACATCGTGATCGTGCCGTAGTTCATGTGATCGTCCAGGATCACCTTGCCCGGCCCGGACATGCCCTGGCTCAGTAGCCGGTTGTACAGCTCGGTTCCGGACAGCTTCGACACCGTCGCGGAGATCGGCGCGACGATCGCCAACAGCGCGACAGCCCAGCCGATCTTGGATCGCCACGGCTTGACCAGGGCATAGACGATGCTGCCGAGGGCGAGCAGCGGCACGAAGATGACCGCGGCGTGGAGCACGAGGATATGTACCGGTAAACCGTTGACCTGGTCGAACACCATTCCTCCTCGATCCGGTCCCGGTTCGGGACTATGAATTGCATGACGCCGCAAACATTCTCACGACTGCCCGCCACCGCGCAGGTCAGGATCGGACGCCCGGCCGCGGCGGTGCCCACCAGTGTGACGACGATCCGGGTTGGTGAACGTTCTCCGGCATGTTGTTATGGATCAGTGTCGAACGGTGAAGAATTGTTGCGCTCGCATGGCCTCCGTGTGACACGTCCCCGTCTCGCCGTGCTCGACGTCCTGACCGCCGGCGGCCACCTCGAGGTCGACGACATCGCCGGCCAGGTGCGCACCAAGCTGGATTCGGTCTCCACGCAGGCGATCTACGACGTCCTGGGCGCGCTCTCCCGGGCCGGGCTGGCCCGTCGGATCGAGCCGGCCGGCAGTCCCGCGAAGTACGAGGCCAGGGTCGGCGACAACCACCACCACATCGTCTGCCGGGGCTGCGGTGCGATCGCCGACGTCGACTGCGCGACCGGCGAGCCCCCGTGCCTCACGCCCCGCGACAGCCACGGTTTCCAGCTGGACGAAGCCGAGGTCACCTTCTGGGGCCTCTGCCCCGCCTGCCAGGCCCGCCGGGCTCTTGAGCAGCACTGACCTCCGGAGCAGCAATGACCTCCCGAGCAGCACTGCCAGGGAACACTCAGCTCGTTTGACTGAGCGGGAACGATCGGCGCGTGGCAGGCTGGTGTCATGGCCGGAGACGTCGGGCTGTTCGGCCCCGATTCCATCACCTGGCGGCTGCACAGCGAGCCGATCCTGCTGCTCGGCGGGCTGAGGTCGCTCTACCTCCAGGCGCTGCACCCGCGTGCCGTCGCCGGCGTCTCACAGAACTCCGGCTACCGCGCCGACCCGTGGGGCCGTCTGGTCCGCACGTCGAACTACGTGGGCACCGTCGTCTTCGGCAGCACCGCCGAGGTGACCGAGGCCGCCGCCCGGCTGCGCAAGCTGCACTCCCGCATGGTCGCGACGGACCCCCGCACCGGCGAGCAGTTCCGCATCGACGAGCCCGGCCTGCTGCGCTGGGTCCACGTCGCGGAGGTCGAGTCGTTCCTGAGCACGGCCCTGATGGCCGGAGTCCGTCTGACCGACGACGAGATCGACGGCTACTACACCGAGCAGCTCCGAGCCGCCGAGCTGGTCGGCCTCGACCCCACGACTGTTCCGTCCACCGCAGCCGAGGTGGAGGCCTATTACGCGGCGATGCGCCCCGAGCTGACCCTGACCCGGGACAGTGCCGAGACAGCCCTCTTCCTGACGGTGCCGCCGGTGCCCTCTTCATGGGGCAGCCCGGCCCTGCGACTGGGCCTCACCCTGGGCCCGCCACGCTGGGCCTACCTGGGCGTGGCCAGCACAGCGATAGGCCTGCTACCCCCGTGGGCCCGCAAACTCTACGGCGCTCCCGGCTGGCCCACCACCGACCTGGCGGCCCGCCTCTCAGCCCGTGGCCTGCGAGCGCTGATAGCCACAGTGCTGAAATCCCTACCCGAACACCACCGTGTCCCCCCACTGCGCCGGCAAGCCCTGGCAAGAGCAGGCCTGTCCTGACAGAGACGACCACGGGCGAACCCGTACCAGAAAGGAGAAACCCAAACCGCAACCAACCCAGCCAGCCGGCCGACCCAAGGTCAAAGGCCGAAGGCGACCACCAAGCCCAGCGACCCGCCACGCCGAGCCCAAAGGGATCGCACCGCAGGAGCCCCACCGTGCCCACACCGCAGGAGCCCCGCCGTGCCCAGCCCAAGGGCGATCGCAGCGCAAGAGAGCCGCCCAGCTCAACCCACAGGCGACCGCAGCGCAAGAGAGCCGCCCAGCTCAGCCCACAGGCTCAGCCCTCGCCCAGCGTCTTGCCACCCACACCCCGGCCTAACCCACGCCAACCTCACCGCTCAACAGCAGCCCAAGGCTCCTTCCCGACAACCCCTGCCGGACACACCTTCCGGAAATCGCACCACCCGCACAACGACCCCGGATTCACCGGGAACTCCTCGTCCGGATCGCCGCCGTCGGCCACTGCTTTCTCCGCGGCCATGATGTCCTTCGCCGTCTCCTCGGCTCGGCGCACGTGTCGTTCGAGAGACTCGGCCGTGTGCTCGTGTGACGCGACGGTGCCGGTCGGCAGGTGGTGGAGCTCGACGCGGCGGCAGGGGCGGCGGAAGACCCGCTCGGCCGCGTAGGCGTAGAGCGCCAGCGCCATCGAGCCCCGCGCGTCGTCGGCGTCGAGGCCGGAGCGGCCGGTCTTGTAGTCGACGATCACTGCTTCGCCGCCGTCGGCGTCGATGCGGTCGGCGCGGCCGTTCAGCGCGAGCACCGACGTCTTCGTGGCGACCACCCGCTCGACGCCCAGCGGCTCGTCGGCCGGGTCGAGGGTGGCCACATAGCTCTCCAGCCAGTCGAGCGCCCGCTGGTAGGTCGCCCGCTCCTGGTCGACGTCGCGGTAACCCTCGCGCACCCACGTCGCCTTCAGCAGGGTGGGCAGCGCACCCGGCGCGCGGCGCTCGGCCGGAAGTGCATACCAGTTCTTCAGGGCGGTGTGGACGCTCGCACCGAGCGAGTTGTGCGCCCACGGCGGGCCCTTGGGCGGGGTGGGGCGATCGACATATGAATATCGATAGCGGCGGGGGCAGTCGACGTAGGCCCCGAGCTTGCTCGGCGTGCAGACGAAGAGCCGCTCCGGCATGCCCGCGAAGCCGAGCTGCTCGGGGACCAGCGAGCGAGAACCGGTGGCGCGCGATCTGGTGGGGGACACACGGCAATCCTGCCAGCACCCCCCGACAAGAATCGAACGCGAGAGGTCAGAGCTGGCCGCTGTAACCCTTCACGAAGGCGAAGACGGCGTCCGCAATGAGCTGCACCGCGATCGCCGCGAGGAGCAGGCCGGCGATCCGGGTGAGCACCTCGATGCCGGCCGGGCGGAGCAGCTTCACGATGACGCCGGAGAAGCGCAGCACCAGCCAGACGGTGAACATGACGGCGAGGATCGCGGCGGCCAGGATCAGATGCTCGTCGAACGACTGTGCCCGCTGGACGAACAGCATCGTCGCGACGATCGCGCCGGGGCCGGCGAGCAGCGGCGTGCCGATCGGTACGAGGGCCACGTTGCTGGTGCCGACCTGGTCGGTGGGCTCGTCGGTCTTGCCGGTGAGCAGTTGCAACGCCACCAGGACGAGCAGCAGGCCACCGGCGGCCTGCAGGGCAGGCAGCTGGACGTGCAGGTAGTCGAGGAGGGTCTGGCCGGCGATGGCGAACCCGACGATCACGCCGAGGGCGAGCAGCACGGCCTGCGTCCCCGCCCGGTTGCGGGCCTTCGCCGGCATGCTGCCGGTGAGAGCGAGGAAGACCGGGACCATGCCGGGAGGATCGACGATCACCAGCAGAGTCACGAAGAACTCGCCGAACAGCTTGACATTCACCCGAACAAGGTAGGTCTCGGGCGATCTTTCCGCAGGCCGCTGGGGCGAGCGTCACCCCAGGACGGGGACTCCGGTCGCCGCGGAGACGATCTTCTCGTACATCTCGGGCGCTGTCGTGTGGGCGCCCAGTTCGACCGTCTTGTGCGTGCCGTGGAAATCGGACGAGCCGGTCACCGCCAGGCCGAGCCGCTCGGCCAGCTCCCGGACGTGTCTCCGCTCGGCGGGCGTGTGGTCCTCATGGTCCGCTTCCAGGCCGAACAGTCCGGACTCGGCCAGCGCCACGATCAGCCGGTCCGGGACGACGCGTCCGCGCACTGTTGCACGAGGATGGGCGAAGACGGTCACTCCCCCGGCATCACGCACCGATCGGACCGCTTCGAAGACATCAAGATCCGATTTCGGTACGAAATACCGCGCGCCCAGCCAGGCCGACGCGAACGCCTCGGTCGTGGTGCCGACCAGGCCCGCCCGGATCAGCGCCTGGGCGATGTGCGGCCGGCCCACCGAGCCGCCCGCCGCGTATTCCTGGACCTCCGCCCAGGTGATCGGCACGCCGTCCGCCCGCAGCTTCTCCACGATCTTCTCGGCCCGCTGCTCCCGGTCGCCGCGCAGCCGGGCCAATTCTGCGGCGAGCAGCGGCTCGCCCGGGTCGAAGAGGTAGGCGAGCAGGTGCAGCGCGATGCCCTGGCTCCCCTCGCCCCACCAGCAGGAGAGCTCGGCGCCGCGGACCAGGGTGAGGCCGGCGGGACGGGCTGCGGCCGCCTGCTCCCAGCCACCGGTCGTGTCGTGGTCGGTGATCGCCAGGACGTCCAGGCCGGCGTCGGCGCCGGCCCGGACCAGGGCGGCCGGGGTCAGCGTGCCGTCGCTCGCCGTCGAATGGCAGTGGAGGTCGATTCTGCTCACGTCAGTCGGCGTCGTCGTCCTCTTTGCCCAGCCGCGCTTCCACGGCCTGGGGCTCGTACATCTCCTCGACGACCCGCAGGTAGAGCTCGTTCGGGTTGGGCAGGTACTTGACCTCGCGGAGCGCCTGATCCTGACCGGCCGACTCGAGCACGAACGTGCCGTAACTCAGCATCCGGCCGAGGGCGGACTGCTCGTACTTCATGTCGGTCACCCGGAGGAGGGGCATCATGGCCACCTTCCGGGTGACGATGCCGTTGACCACCATCACGCGCTTGTTCGTGAGGATGAACCTGTCGAAGTACCAGTCGAAGACGCGCCAGGCGACCCAGCTGATCACGCCGAGCCAGACCAGCACGGCGACGGTGACCATGCCGTTGATGTTCTGTCGCGTGAGGAACCCCGCGAGGTAACCGAGGATGAGAGTGGCGCCCGCACCGATCGAGATCGGCGTCGTCAGGCTGATCCAGTGCCTTTTCCACTCGCCGCGGTACCGCTCGGTGGGGAAGAGGTAGCGGGCCACCAATGTGGTCGGCTCGTCCTCCAGCGGGAGGAACCGGCGCGGGCCGCCGCCACGGTCGAGTCCTTCCAGTTCCTCCTCGGTGAAGGAGGGCGGCTGGTACTCGTCGGGATCCTCATAGAACTCGTCGGCTCGCCGCTGGCCGCGTGCGTACGTCGCGGTGTCGTCGAACGCCGGGTCGTCATACCCGTAGTTCTCGTCGTCCTCCCGAGGGCGCCGGGCACCCTCACCTCGCTGCTCGCGCGGCTCGCCAGGATCCATGTAGAGATGCTATGCGACGAGGTCGGTGAAGAAGGTGCCGAAGCCTCGTGCGATGTCGGCGATCGTGCCTCCGAGTGACTCGAAGACCGCCGCAGCGGATCTCGGGTTGAAGGCGATGAAGAAGATCAAGAATGCAATACCAAGCCAGGTGAGGACCTTCTTGATCATGGCGGGCCTTCTCCTCCGGTGCGGGTTACATTCAGCTCCGCGGCGATACTGACGGTATCAGCTTCGTCGCTTCGTGTGAACAAAGTGTCCAGAAAGCCGATTGTCAACACCACTGGTCACACCCGAGAGAGTTAGGCACGACCATGCAGGTAAGGCGTCGGCGCTCCGAACAGCAACTCGGGCGGCACCCCCTCGGAGAGGTCGTGCAGAACGACGTGCTCCGCGAGTAGATAGCCCGCGCTTGCCGGCCACGCTACCGCATAGAGCCACATTCCTTTGGCCTCACTCACGTAAGCACTTCGATCTTCAGGTGACTTTACACACCACAGTGGAGTCGGGTGCCCGGCCGCCTTGATCTTCGCGTGTGGACCGGTGTGCTCGGACAACGCCTCGGAGAGCAGATGACCAGGATCGAGGCCGGGTATGCCCGCGAAGCGAGTACCCAGGCCGACGCCGGGTTGCTCGGCCACCAGGACGAGGTCGGCCGGGCCACCCCCGAGTGGTTCGGGACCACTGCAGGCGAGCACTGTCGCTCGTACGCCGAAACGCTCGTCTCCCGACCAGCCGACGCCGGTGACCATCCACCCGGACGGCAGCGGCCAGGGACACCAGAGTGGTATCCGCTCCGCGCTCGATGCCGACTCCCGCAGCACCGCCCCGACGATCTCGGCACTGATGTGTTCGGCGACGTGGAACGGCGGAACGTCACCACAGTTGTCGCAGCGCCAGGTGCTGTGCATCAGGTCCGGCTTCCGAACCTGAGCAGCACACCTGGGGCAACTCACCGTGACACCCACACTCCATACCGTGCGGGTCGGGCGGTTCCCCGTCAAGCGAATCGGGCCTTTTGGTGCCGCTCAAGCGGGCGGCGGACCCGCGTGCGCCCTGATCCAGGCGTGCATCGCGATACCGCTCGCCACCCCCGCGTTGATCGACCGCGTCGAGCCGTACTGGGCGATCGAGAACAACTCGTCGCAGGCCGCACGGGCCGGATCGGAGAGCCCGGGCCCCTCCTGGCCGAAGAGCAGCACGCACTTGCGCGGCAGCGTGGTGGTCTCCATCGGACGCGAGCCCGGCAGATTGTCGATGCCGACCACCGGAATGCCGGAATCGGCGGCCCAGGTCACGAAGTCATCGATCGTGGGGTGGTGCCGAACGTGTTGATAACGGTCAGTGACCATGGCGCCCCGGCGGTTCCATCGGCGCCGGCCCACGATGTGCACCTCGGCGGCGAGGAACGCGTTGGCGTTGCGGACCACCGTGCCGATGTTGAAGTCGTGCTGCCAGTTCTCGATCGCGACGTGGAAGTCGTGCCGGCGCGCGTCCAGATCGGCGATCACGGCTTCCCGGGTCCAGTACCGGTACCGGTCCACGACGTTGCGGCGATCGCCCTGTTCGAGCAGCTCGGGATCGTATCGCTCGCCGGACGGCCACTCGCCGGGCCACGGGCCGACGCCCACCTCGATCAAATGGTCCTCGCCCGTGGTCATGGGGCGATAGGCTACTTCGGCTGCCGGGAACGATCACCGGCAGGAGACGCAATGAGCGGCGGGGCCCTCCCCGGCACCCGCCGCCCACGCTCTGTTGAAAAAAGAGTTTGCCTTACGGTCCGTATCCATGTGAAGGACTTTCAGATGTGAGGCAGCTCACATTTAAGTTTGTTTCCTATTAATTCAGCGCCGCGGGCGCGCTCCCATAGCCGCCGCACAGGCAGGACAAACACTCTTTGTCGACCCATCCAGTACGGAGCGGGCATGTTGCTCGTGTCACCAATCGGACACCGAGCGCCTACATTCAGTTACGATGAGTTGCCCAGCTTGAGTGCTGCACGCCACGTGTACCGCCACTCGGAGCGGGAATGAGAGTTGGGTACCAGAGGTTTCACCGGACGAAAGCGATTCCCGCAGACGGAGGCATCATGGCGACGGTTGCGCTCACCGCAGCGAACTTCGACGAGGTCACCGGCAAGGACGGCATCGTCCTGGTCGACTTCTGGGCCAGCTGGTGCGGGCCCTGCGTCCGCTTCGCACCGACCTACGAGCGTTCCTCGGAGAAGCACCCGGACATCACGTTCGGCAAGGTCGACACCGAGGCCGAGCAGGCTCTGGCCGCGAAGTTCGACATCCGCTCCATCCCGACGATCATGGCCGTTCGCGACGGCATCGTGGTTTTCGCCCAGCCGGGCGCACTCCCCGAGTCCGCGCTGGAGAGCCTGATCGAGAAGGTCGAGCAGCTGAACATGGACGAGGTGCGTGAGCAGATCTCCGCTCACCGCAAGGGCGCGCACGGCGACTCCGCCAAGGCGGAGGAGACCGCGGCAGCCGGTCGTAGCTGACCCAGCGATTCGAGACCCGCGGACCGGTTCGGTCCGCGGGTTTTTTCTGTCCGCCCGATGCCGCTCATCCGCTCGAGCAAGGTCATGGACACGGCGTCGTACATGTGTTCGAATACCTGCCATGCGATGGTCCAACCTGTCCGCGACCCCGCTCCCGACCGGGCTCTTCGAGCCCGAGGCGGCAGTCGTGCGAACCTTCGACACCCCGGGGTTCGCCGGGATGACGTTCTACGAGGTACGGGCGAAATCGCTGATCAACCGGGTGCCCGGGCAGTCCCGGGTGCCGTTCGAGTGGACGATCAACCCTTATCGCGGTTGCTCGCACGCCTGCACGTACTGCCTGGCCGGCGACACGCCGATCCTGCTCGCCGACGGCTCCACCCGTCCCCTCGCCGAGATCCGCCCCGGCGACGCCGTGATGGGCACGATGGGCGCCGGCCCGCACCGGAGGTACGTGCCGACCACGGTCCTCGACCACTGGTCCACCAGCAAGCCCGCGTTCCGGGTGACGCTCTCCGACGGCACCCGGCTGGTCGCCAGCGGCGATCACCGGTTCCTCACCGACCGCGGCTGGCGGCACGTCAGCCCCACCGAGGCGCACCTCCCCGCGCTCGCGGTCGGCGACCTGATGTTCGGCGTCGGCCGGTTCGCCGAGCAGCCCAAGGAGTCCCCCGACTACCGGACCGGTTTCCTCTGCGGCCTGGTCCGCGGGGACGCCTCCGGAGGCGGCACGGCCCGCGAGGGCGACGCCTGGGTCCGCGCCGACGGCTACCTCGACGACATCCCGCTCACCGAGGCGCTGCGCTGGCCGGAGCTGCCCACCGGCGACTGGTTCCGCGGGTTCCTGGCCGGGGCGTTCGGCGCGGTCGGGCACACCGAGCGGCTCGCCGTCGTCTTCAGCAGCGACGACCCGGTCTACCTCGACCGGATCACCGACGCCCTGTCCCACCTCGGCCTCGCCACCCGCCGCCCGGTCCGTGCCGGTCGCGGTCCCGCCGCCCCGTCGGGTCTCGCCGGACTTCAGCGGGTGGAGACCGAGCGGCATCTGGAGGCCGCGCTGCGCTTCCGGCACATCACCGGCGTCTCCTCGGCGCCGCTCGACGCGTCCGGGGTCGGGGTGCGGGCGAACCGTCGGCTCGCCGTCGCCGACATCGAAGACCTCGGCCTCACCCTGCCGCTCTTCGACATCTCCACCGGCACCGGCGACTTCATCGCCGACGGCGTGGTCAGCCACAACTGCTTCGCCCGCAACACCCACAAGTACCTGGACCTCGACGCCGGACACGACTTCGACTCCAAGGTCGTGGTGAAGGTGAACGCCGGCGCCCTGATCCGCCGCGAGCTCGCCGACCCGCGCTGGTCCGGCGCGCCGATCGCGATGGGCACCAACGTCGACGTCTACCAGCGCGCCGAGGGCCGCTACCAGCTGATGCCGGAGATCCTCGCGGCGCTGCGCGACCACGCCAACCCGTTCTCCATCCTCACCAAGGGCACGCTGATCCTGCGCGACCTCGACCTGCTCCGGCAGGCCGCCGAGGTGACGAGTGTCGGCCTGGCGTTCTCCGTCGGCTTCGTCGACGAACAGGTCTGGCGCTCCGCCGAGCCCGGCACGCCCAGTCCGCGCCGCCGCCTCGACGCGGTCCGCCGCCTGACCGACGCGGGCTTCTCCGTCGGCGTCCTGATGGCCCCGATCCTGCCCGGCCTCACCGACACCGAAGACGCCCTCGACGCCACTGTCGCGGCCATCGCGGCGGCCGGCGCCACCAGCGTGACCCCGCTCCCGCTGCATCTGCGCCCCGGCGCCCGGGAGTGGTACGCGTCCTGGATCGCCCGGGAACACCCTCACCTGCTGCCGCGCTACCGCGAACTCTTCGGCAAGGGCTCCTACTCGCCGAAGACCTATCAAGACGAGATCACAGCGAGGGTACGCATGGCAGCCCGCCGTCACGGGCTGCGCCGTTCGGACGCGACCGAGGCCCGGAGTGTGGAGCCGGCTTCGTCGTCCCGCGGCCGCGGCCAGGCAGACCAGTTGACGTTGCTGTGATCTCCGGCGTGGCTAGAGTTGATTCATGCGGAGCGCTCAGCAGATCCTGGCCGAGTCGAAGGTGATCGCCGTCGTCGGCGCCTCCCGTGACCCGTTCAAGCCGGCCCACACGGTGCCACTGCAGATCCTCCGGCACGGCTGGCGCATCATCCCGGTCAACCCGTTCGTCGCCGAGGTGTTCGGCGTCCCCACCGTGCCCACCCTCGCCGACCTCCCCGAGCCGGTCGACCTGGTGAACATCTTCCGCCCCGCCCGCGACACGCCCGACATCGTCCGCCAGGCCGTCGCGATCAAAGCCCCGGCGGTCTGGCTGCAGAGCGGCATCGTCTCGGCCGAGGCGCGGAAGATCGCCGAAGAGGCCGGCATCGACTACGTGGAGGACCGCTGCCTGGCCGTCGAGCGAGCGCTGGGCCAGCTGACAAGACTCGACTGACCCCACCCGACGAGCTCACGAACCGCTAGCGGAACTGGGCCTCGCGCACGCTGTTGCCGCCGTCGACGACCAGCATCTGGCCGGTGATGTAGGAGGCTGCGGGCGAGCACAGGAACGCCACCGCCGCGGCCACCTCGTCGGGGGTTCCGGGGCGGCCGATGGGCGTGCCCAGGCCCTGCTTGATCTCGGTCACCGTGGAGGCGGCCGTGTAGATCGTCCCGGGCGCGACGCAGTTGACGTTCACGCCGTCGGCGACCAGTTCCATGGCGAGCGCCCGGGTCAGGCCGACCACGCCGGCCTTGGCTGCCGCGTAGGCCGCCTCGGTGGGCAGGGCGTTCACCGGACCGGCGGTGGCGGCCAGGTTGACGATGCGGCCCCAGCCGCGTTCCGACATGCCGCCGATGAAGGCACGGCTGCACAGGAAGGCGGTGCTCAGGTTCCGATCGATTTCGGCCTTCCACTCGTCCAGGGTGAGCTGGGCGACGGGTCGCAGGACTTCCGGGCTGGTACGGCTGGCCAGCCCCGCGTTGTTGACCAGCACTTCGACGTCGCCGAGCTGGTCCGCGATGGCGTCGGCGAGGGCACCGACTTCGGACTCGTCGGTCAGGTCCGCGACGAACCCGGTCACGCCGAGCTCGGAGGCCCGTTCGTGGATCCGCCGGGTCGTCGAGACGATCGCGACCCGGGCGCCGAGGTTGCGCAGGCGACGGGCAGTCGCGTATCCGATGCCGTCGGGGCTGCCGGCGCCGGTGACGAGCGCGACCTTCCCGTCCAGGCGCAGGGTGACCGGCGCTTCGCCGCTTTCTTCGATCTCCGCTTCCACGATTTCCATCATGTCGGGCGCTGTCGACCGTTCGTGCCCGGAAGGCCCAGAACCCCCGGTGGGACCGGAACCCCCGGTGGGACCGGAACCCCCGGTGGGCCCGGAACTCCCGGAAGGCTCAGAACTCGGGGAGCCGGGGGTGGCCGGGTCGGAGCCGGATCGGGGTGGACGGCCATCTGCTGGGCGGGTGGCGTCGCGTCGGGACGGACTGCCCCCGGCGGAACGGGCGTCGAAGACCATGCGAGCGATCCTGCCCCGTACCCGGGGCCGGGGCAAACACCACCACGCGTCACCCGCCGGACTCGGGTACCACTTTCCGTCCGCTGCTCACCGGCGTGACCGGCCCTTCTTCGACGAAGACCAGCGGCGCTCCGATCCCGTACCTGGCCGGGAGCATCAGGCGCGCCTCGTCGAGGTCCCGGGTGCCGATCTCCACTCCTACGCCGTCGTGCCGGCTGCCGACGGTGACGATCCGCACTCCCTGGTCGCCCCAGTAGTGCAGGTCGGCGACAATCCGGTCGTGCCAGTCGTCGAGTTCGGCGAGGGCATGCGCGGAGTCGCGGACCAGGATGCACGCGTCCTCGGCGCTGCTGCGGACGAAGTCGTCGAACCGGGCGGACGGCACGCGGTAGACGACCGCCCGTACCCGCTTCTGATCGACCTCGATGCCGGAGTAGCGATCGGCGTGCTGGTCCCGCCCGCCTCGATCGATCCGTTCCATCGCGGTGGCCAGGGCAGGCGGGGTGACCGGTGTCCGGACGTGGCCGCGGACGGTGTACTTGGCCGTGCGGGCGAACGCGCAGCCCGCTGTCTGCCAGCCGCCGAGCACCCCGGCACGTTCCGGCCTGGCGGCGGTCTCGGCGGCGCCACAGCCGGTCGTCGTCAGGACCAGCGCCGCGGCCAGCAGCGCCTTTCGCACGCGACGCATCGCATCCCCTCCTGCCCGATCGCTGAGTGCCCGAATGCTGGGTGCCCGAATGCTGGGTGCAACGAGCGGGCCCTCGCCCTCGGTGACGGGCTCGACCCGTACACATGAAAAATCGGGATGAAAAGGGAAGTCTGCGATAAACCGGTAAACAACCGGAAAGAGACCCTAAGAGGGCGCCGGCTCCGACCGCCCGGCCCGTGCCGCACCGAAGATCACCACGGCGACGCCGGCCAGGAGCAGCGCCAGCCCCGGCAGCGAACTCTGCCGCGGCTCCTGCCCGAGCCACCACCACGCGATCAGCGCCGCGCCCGGCACTTCGAGCAGGATCAGCACGCTGACCGCCGTCGCCGACGTGTGCTGCAGCGCGTAGTTGAACATCGAATGCCCGAGCAGCTGTGCCCCCACGACCAGCGCCAGGATCGCCGCCCAGGTCTGTGCGTCGTATCCGCTCAGTGACGACCCGGAGATCAGGCAGACGACCACCAGGATCGCGGCGCAGGTGCCGTAGCAGATCCAGGTGTACGTCGTCGTCGACAGCGATATCCGCGCCCGCTCACCGAGAGCCGTGTAGACCGCGGCGGCCATCGCGCCCAGCAGTGCCAGCACGTCGGCGAGCACCGCCTGACCGGAAACGCCGATGTCAGCACCGGTGGCCCAGGCCGCGCCGGCCACCGCGAGGCCGATGCCGAGCCAGCCGGCAGCGGACGGACGCCGCCCCTGCGCGGCCGCGATCAAGCCCTGCCAGACCGGCTGCGTCGCCACCAGCGCGGTGGCCGTCGCGACCGAACCGAGCTGGACCGCCGGCATCCACGTGGAGAAATGCGCGGCCAGGGCGATCCCGGCGAGCACACAGAAGATCCCTTCGCGGCGCAGCGGCCCCCGGATGATTCCGGTCACCTCGGCACGGCGTGACGTGAGGGCGACCGGCGTGAGCACCGCCGTGGCGAGCGCGTTGCGCCAGAACGCGATGGCGAGCGCCGGCGCCGCGGCGAAAGCGATCAGTGGCGCCGACGACGAGACCGCCAGCACCGCCACGACCAGCGCGAGCACGGTTCCGGGCGGCGGAAGCGCCGTGTGCCGACCCTCGGAGGCGGTGCCGACTTGACGCAGTGAGCGCATATTCATCCCCGGCCGTCAGTTCTTGCACAGCCAAAGTGCGCAAGTTGCAGATGTCTATTGGCGGACAGTGACGAAGCGGCTACTGTCACCGACGGCTGTCTGGCCGTTTTCTTCCTTCGATGCCCAGGAGGCCGATTTACATGCCCGCATATCGTGCGGTCGTGTTCGACTTTTTCGGCACCTTGACCCGATCTGTCCAACGCGGCCCCCAGCACGCGGACATCGCCAGGTCGCTCGGTGCCGATCCGGAGGCCGTCACCGGCGTCCTGAACCGTACGTTCCGTGCACGCGCCTGCGGCAGCTTCGGCTCGGCCGAGGCGACGCTCCGCTGGGTGATCGAGCAGGCGGGAGGCAGGCCACGTCCGGACGCCATCCGCGCCGCGATGCCCGCCCGGATCAACGCCCTGCGTGCCGACACCCGGCTCCGCTCGGACGCGGTCAGCGCGCTCACCGCCATCCGGGCCCGGGGCGTGCGCACCGCCGTGATCAGTGACTGCACCCACGAACTTCCCGCCTTCCTGCCGGGCCTTCCGGTGGCGCCGCTGCTGGATGCACAGATCTACTCGGTCGAGCTCGGCATCTGCAAACCGGATCCCGCGATCTACCTCGCCGCCTGCGACCGTCTCGGCGTGGCGCCACAGGATTGCCTCTACGTCGGCGACGGCGGCAGCCACGAACTGACCGGCGCCGCTGCGGTCGGCATGACCCCGGTCAAGCTGATCGCCCCCGATCTCGCGAACCACCTGGTCTTCGACGCCGACACGAACTTCGCGGGCCGCACGGTCCGTTCCCTGACCGATGTCCTGGCATTGCTGCGGCACACACCGGCAATGGCTTCTTCCTCATCGGTACGGTGACAGCGGCCGTCCCCGACCGCATCGGGACGTCCCCCAGCGCACCACACCTGCGGCCACCTTCGGCCGGCTGCGGCACCGGCGTGCCCTCACCGGATTCTCTGGCAGGATGAGTGGGGTGACGGCTGGCGTGCTCGACGAGGCGATCAAGAAGGCTGCCATCGCCTGGGTCTCAGTGGAGGACGGGCCGGCGTACGCGCTGTGGTGCATGCCCGCCGAGAACTCGATCGTCGTGGTCAGCGGGCCCGGTGAGCAGTACGCACCGGGGCTCGCCGAGGCGACACGGGCCACGGTCCGGCTACGCGGCGATCACGGCGGGCTGATCCTGGTCGTCGACGCCGTGGTGGACAGGCTGGAACCGGGAGGCGACGAGTGGAACGAACTCGCGCCTCAGCTGGCCACGAAACGGCTGAACGCCTCCGGCACCGCCGACGATCTGGCCGCTCGCTGGGCCGGGAGCGGCTGCGCGGTGGTCCGGCTGACTCCTGCGGCTGATTCGGTGGTCGGCGCGCCGGACCTCCCCGCCGACTCCGCAGCTCAGCCACCCCGCGAGACACCGGCCCGGGTGGAGACCCGCCGCCCCTTCCGCCTGCACCGGGTCCGCAAGCGCTGACCCGCCGCTCGGTCCAAGTCCCCTTCCCTACCCCTCCCCTCCTCCCTCCCCCCTCCGCTCCCCGCTCCCCGCTCCCCGCTCCCGCTCCCGCTCCCGCTCCCGCTCCCGCTCCCGCAGATCTTGAGCGATCTTCTGTCCCCGGCGGTGCGAAGTCACCCAAGATCCGGGAAGAGGGCGCGACGCGGAAGAGGGCACAGAGACGGCGCGGGGCAGAGGCAGCGCGGGACAAAGGCAGCGCGGGACAAAGGCAGCGCAGTGCCCTCCGCAGATCTTGAGCGATCCTCTATCCCCAGCAGTACAAAGTCACCCAAGATCCCGGACGAGGGCGCGGTGCGGAAGACGGCGCGGCGCGGAAGAGGGCGCGGCGCGGAAGAGGGCGCGGCGTGGAAGAGGGCGCGGCGTGGAAGAGGGCGCGGCGTGGAGGAGGGCAGAGACGGCGCGGGGCGCGGTGCTGGGGTCAGCCTACGAAGGGTGGGACCGTCATCTCGCCCTTGGCGATCGGGCAGACGTGGCCTGCCACTGTCGCTGACTTCGCCTCGCCGGCTACCGCTGTCACCGTGCACTCCAGGAGTGACGGGCGTCTGATCTCGTGGCCCTGGTGGACGCGGTAGGCGGACTCGCCGTCGCCGGGCAGCCAGCCGGCCGCCACCAGCCAGACGCCCAGGCCGAGGGCCGCCGAACCGGTCGCGGGGTCCTCCCAGACGGCATCGCCGGGTACGAAGACGCGCGCGTGAGCTTCCCGGGTCTCCGCCGACCAGGAGAAGACGGCCAGGCCGCTGACGCCTTCGCGCGCCGCTCGTGCGGCGTCCAGCTCGATCGCCGCTAGCGCTTCCCGGCGTACAGGGAGAAATGCCCAGCTCAAGCCGCACCCGGCCGGACGTGGGGCAGCGAGGTCGGCGGCAGCGGAATCGGAGGCCGTCAGGCCGAGGAGATCGAGGAGCGACGCGGCGTGCAGCGGATCGCCGAGAGTGAGCGCTCCCCCGGTCAGCGTGGCCGAGCCCGCGGCGGTGACCTCGATCGGCAGCAGGCCGACGCCGCACTCCTGCACCACGCGACCGGCCGGGAAGTCGCCGCGGCGCATCAGGGTCACCGCTGCGCCCACCGACGGATGACCGGCGAAGGGTAGTTCCGTCTTGGTCGTGAAGATGCGCACTCGGTAGGTTGCGCCATCGGCACGCGGGGGAAGTACGAAGATCGTCTCGGCCAGGTTGAACTCGCGTGCCAGCGTTTGCATCTGGTCGGTGGCGAGATGGTGAGCGTCGAAGACGACGGCGAGCGGGTTGCCGGCGAAGGGTCGATCGGTGAACACGTCGACGATCTCGTACGCCACGGTGGACATGTCCGGACCCTAACCTAATCTGAGGGTGTGACCATGGGGACGAGGGTTTATCTGGCTCGCCTCGCCGGATTGCCGGTGTTCGACCCCAACGGCGATCGAGTCGGCCGGGTTCGGGACGCGGTGGTGCGCCTGCGGACCACGAACCGGCCGCCGCAGATCGTCGGGCTGGTCGCCGAGATGGCGCTGCGCCGCCGGATCTTCCTGCCGATCGGGCGGGTCACCAGCATGGACGCCGAGTCGATCGTGCTGAGCACCGGCACGCTGAACCTGCGGCGGTTCGAGAAACGGCCGAACGAGCTGCTCGCCCTGGAGGATCTGCTGGACCGGCGGGTCACCGTGGTGCCGGAGCACGGCGAGGGGCCGGACCACACCGGCATCGTCGTCGACATCGCCATGGAGTTGCACCGGAGCACCGAATGGCTGGTCACCCGGGTGGCGGTCCGTGAGCACACCGGGCGGCTGGCGCGGCGCGGCCACGTGTTCCAGGCCGACTACAGCCGGGTGCGAGGGCTGATCGGGCCGACCGACACCCAGGGCACGTCCAGCCTGCTGGCGCTGCTCGACCAGATGCGCCCGGCCGACATGGCGAACGCGCTGCAGGACCTGCCGGACGCGCGACGCCTCGAGGTGGCCGCCGCGCTGAGCGACCGCAAGCTGGCCGACGTGCTCGAGGAACTGCCCGAGCACGACCAGGTGGAGATCCTGGCCCGGCTCGATCGGGAACGCGCCGCCGACGTGCTCGAGCGGATGGACCCGGACGACGCCGCCGACCTCCTCGCCGAGCTGCCGAAAGCCGAGCAGATCGTGCTCCTCGACCTGATGGAGCCGGAAGAGGCGGCGCCGGTCCGGCAGCTGATGAACTACCGCCCCGGGACCGCCGGCAGCGTGATGACCTCGGAGCCGGTGATCCTCACCCCGGACACCACCGTCGCTGAGGCGCTCGCCCGGATCCGGGAGCCCGAGCTCTCCCCGGTCATCGCCGCGCAGGTCTTCGTGGCCCGGGCGCCGAGCGCCACACCGACCGGGAAGTACCTCGGCATGGTCCACTTCCAGAAGCTGCTCCGGGAGCCGCCGTCGTCGATCGTGGGCGGGCTGGTGGACAGCGGCATCGAGCCGTTGAAGACCGAGACCGGGCTGTTGGAGATCACCCGGCGGATGGCGACCTACGACCTCATCGCGATGCCCGTGGTCGACTCGGTGCACCGCCTGCTCGGGGCGGTGACGGTGGACGACGTCCTGGACCATTCGCTGCCCCGGGACTGGCGTGATCGGGACGCCCAG
This sequence comes from Actinoplanes sp. OR16, assembly GCF_004001265.1. Classification (GTDB taxonomy): domain Bacteria; phylum Actinomycetota; class Actinomycetes; order Mycobacteriales; family Micromonosporaceae; genus Actinoplanes. Next base: position 1,703,863 of record NZ_AP019371.1, read on the forward strand.
GAGGAGGCTTCGGAATGAGCGAGCCACGACGTGACCGTCTCGACCAGCCGCGTGAACCGGGCCGGATGACGCTCCCGAAATTCGACCCGGAAGCGTTCGGCCGCTGGTCGGAGGGGATCGCCCGGTACATGGGCACGGCGAAGTTCATCGTCTACATGACGGTGGTGATCGCCGCCTGGTTCGCCTGGAACACGCTGGCGCCCGAACGGCTGCGCTTCGACCCGTACACCTTCACGTTCTTGACCTTGATCTTGTCGTTGCAGGCGTCCTATGCGGCGCCTCTGATCCTGCTGGCCCAGAACCGGCAGTCGGACCGTGATCGGCTGTCGATGGAGGAGGACCGGCGGCGGGCCGCGCTCCAGAAGGCCGACACCGAGTACCTGACCCGGGAGATCGCCTCGCTGCGCATCGCCCTCGGTGAGGTCGCGACCAGGGACTTCCTCCGCAACGAGCTGATCCGCCTGGCCGACGAACTGGACGAGGCGGCCCACCGGCGGGAGAAGCGGGCCCGTATGGAGTGGGACGAAGAGCGGTCCTGACGGCCGACGTAGCATGGCAAACATGTCCGCACCTGCATCGACGCTCGAGGACGCCATTCAGGCCGCACTGGCGACCGTGGACGACCCCGAGATCCGCCGCCCGATCACCGACCTCGGAATGGTCTCGGGCTTCACCGTCAGCGACGGCCTCGTGAAGGTCGATCTGCTGCTCACCGTCGCCGGCTGCCCCCTGCGGGACAAGCTGACGAACGACATCACCGCCGCGGTCACCAAGATCCCCGGCATCGATCGGGTCGAGATCAACTTCGGCGTGATGAACGAGGAACAGCGCAAGGCGCTGCAGACCACACTGCGTGGCGGTGGCGAATCGGCGGAACCGGTCATCCCGTTCGCCCAGCCCGGCTCCCGGACCCGGGTCTACGCCGTGGCCAGCGGCAAGGGCGGCGTCGGCAAGTCCAGCGTGACAGTGAACCTGGCGGCCGCTCTGGCGAAGCGTGGCCTGTCGGTCGGCGTGGTCGACGCGGACATCTACGGCCACTCGGTGCCGCGGATGCTCGGCGTGGACGGCAAGCCCACCCGGGTCGAAGAGATGATCATGCCGCCGCAGTCGCACGGCGTGAAGGTCATCTCGATCGGCATGTTCACGGCCGGCAACGCCGCGGTGGTCTGGCGCGGCCCGATGCTGCACCGCGCGCTGCAGCAGTTCCTCGCCGACGTCTACTGGGGCGACCTGGACGTCCTGCTGCTCGACCTGCCCCCGGGCACCGGCGACGTGGCGATCTCCCTGGCCCAGCTCCTGCCGAACGCGGAGATCCTGGTCGTCACCACTCCGCAGATGGCCGCCGCCGAGGTGGCCGAGCGGGCCGGCGCGATCGCCCTGCAGACCCACCAGCGCCTCGTCGGCGTCGTGGAGAACATGTCGTGGCTGGAGCTGCCGGACGGCTCCCGCATGGAGGTCTTCGGCGCGGGTGGCGGCGAGACCGTCGCCGAGTCGCTCACCAAGACCGTCGGCGCCCGGGTCCCGCTGCTCGGTCAGATCCCGCTGGACACCCGCGTCCGCGAGGCGGGCGACGCCGGCAACCCGATCGTGCTGGCCGACCCGTCGGCCCCGGCCGCGAAGGCCCTCGACAGCGTCGCCGACAAGCTGGCCGTCCGCCGCGAGTCCCTGGTCGGCAAGCCGCTGGGCCTCTCGGTCACCACCAAGCGCTGACTCATGTAGCGTCGAGGTCGTAACGCTGCGCCGGTCGGGGACTCTCGACCGGCGCAGCTTTTTCAGTGCTGCCGTTCTTGAAGTCGGCCGCCTTCGCCACATCGGAGATCTCCGACTTGACCCCGTTGAGGTCCTGCTTCACGTCGTCGAAGAGGGTCTGCAGCGGCTTGCGGATGGCCGCCTCGTCGTCCTCGCTCAACAGGTGCTTGCGGATGAACGCCTTCGGGTGCAGGTCTTCGAGCTGGATGTCGGTGCCGAGCTCACGACTCAGGTCGGTGGTCGCGTTCTGCGCCATCGAACGCAGGCCGCGCAGCATCCGCAGGCCGTCGCCGATCACCTTGGGGAGTTTCTCCCCGAAGATCAGCAGCGCCAGCATCAGCAGCGCGCCGATCTCCCACCAGTTCAGATTGTCGAACACAGCTCGGCCTCCCAGGCGGTCCCGCGCTCAGCCTACGCACGACGGCTGTGAGTTGGCAGTCCGCCCGCCTGTCAGTTCGTATCCGCGGCCAGCGTCACAGAAGCCGACGCGTTCTTGGTGCCGCGGCGGTAGTCCACCGCCACGACCGAGCCCGGCGCGTACTTCCGGACCAGTGCGATCAGGTCGGTGCCGTCCTCCAGGACGTGCCCGTCGATCCGGGTGAGCACGTCACCGCTCTTCAACCCGGCCGTGGCGGCGGGACCGGCCGGCTCGACCGTCCGCAGGCGGGCCCCACCGGCGGTCTCCCCGGTCACCACCTCGGCGCCGATCACGGTCCGGCGTGCCTTGCCGGTGTCGATGATGTCGGTCGCGACCCGCTTCGCCTGGTTGATCGGGATGGCGAAGGCGAGACCGATGTTGCCGGCCTCGGTGTCGGTCGAGCCGACCGAGCGGATCACCGAGTTGACCCCGATGACCTGGCCGGCCGCGTTGACCAGCGGGCCGCCGGAGTTGCCCTGGTTCACCGCGGCGTCGGTCTGGATGGCCGCGTAGTAGCGGGTGGCGCCGCCTGCCTCGCCCGCCTCGATGGGCCGGTCGAGGGCGCTCACGATGCCCGAGGTCACCGTGTTCACCAGGGCGAGCGGTGAACCGAAGGCGAGCACCGGGTCGCCGACGGCGATCGAGTCGGAGTCGCCGAGCTCGACCGGGGTGAGATCGGACTTTGCGACTTTGATCACGGCGATGTCCGACTCGGGGTCACGGCCGACCACCCGGGCCGAAGCCGTGGTGCCGTCGCTGAACGAGACCGACATGGTGTCGCCGGCACCCTCGACCACATGGTCGTTGGTGATCACGTAGCCGTCGTCGGAGACCACGAACCCGGAGCCGATCGCCCCGGTGACGCGGACCGTCACGACGCTGGGCAGCACCCGCTCGGCCACCCCGGCGAGGGTCTCGGGCGCCCGCTGCATCGACTCCGGAACCTGCTGGGCGGGCGCGCCGATCTGGGTGCCGCCGTTCGACACATAGCCGCCGCGGACCGCGAACAGGAAGCCCAGCGTGCCACCCAGCCCGCCCGCCAGCAGCGCAGTGACCAGGCAGATCGCCAGGATCGGGCCGAGCGACCGGCGGGGCGCGTCAGGGTCGGGGACGACCTCGGGCTGCGGGATCTCCCCCGCCGGCGAGGTGGACACGTGCACCGCTGCCGGCGCCCACGGGTCACGCCACGGGTCGGCGGTGGCGTCGGACCACCACGGCGCGGCAGGATCGGGGGTGCCCGGGGCACTCGACCCCGGTGGCCGGCGCCAGTTCCAGCCGTCGGTCACTTCGGTGCCTCCACTCTCGGTCCGCCCGGGTCCGCGCATCCAGGATGACACGGAATCCCCGGGTACCACCTTCCCACCGATTCCCGCTCCGGGCGTCATGGGGCGTTTATCCATCGACGGCGCAGTGCATCACGAGCGAGCATCGCTCTACTCTCTAATCCGATGTGCGTGGTTGCGCCACGCGTGTCATCGCTGCCGCCCGGAGGTTCGTCATCATCGGTCCCGCTCGTTCATTCGGTCAGCCGGCGCCGCAATCGACGCCGTTCGCCGAGACATACGCCACCGAGGACCCGGTCCAGCAGACCGCGCGTGCCCTGGCGCACGAGCTCGGCCTGCCCTGTGTCTCGCCCGGCGCGGGCTCCGTGCTGCGCCTGCTGGCTGCCGCGGGAAGCGCCAAGGCGGTCGTCGAGATCGGCACCGGTACGGGGGTGAGCGGCGTCTGGCTGCTTCGCGGCATGCGCCCGGACGGCGTCCTCACCACCATCGACGTCGAGCACGAGCACCAGCGGATCGCTCGCCGGGTGTTCCAGGAGGCCGGTTTCGCCCCCTCCCGCACCCGCATCATCAGCGGCCGCGCCCTGGACGTGCTCCCCCGCCTCGCCGACGGCGTCTATGACCTGATCTTCGTGGACGCGGACACCACCGAGTTCGCCGCCTGCACCGAGGCCGCCCTGCGCCTGCTCCGCCCGGGCGGTGTCCTGATCGTGAACGGCGCACACGCCGGCGGCCGGATCAGCGACCCGGCCGCCCGGGACGTGGACACCCTGACAGTCCGCGAAACCGTCAAGGCGATCCGCGAGTCCGAGGACTGGATCCCGGCCGTGATCCCGTCCGGGGCGGGCCTGCTGACCGCAGTGAAGCGCTGATTCGTCCGCCCTGCCCGTCATCGGCCGCCCTCTGACCGGGGTGGATGTTGGTGAGCTGTGGTGGAAATGCGGGCGGGGCTCTCCAAGATCGCGGGGGTGGGAGTAGGGGCGGGGAGCGGGCGGCGGCTTTGCGTGCGCTCACCGCCGTCATGGGGCCGCGAGCGCACACGAGCGACAGCTTTGCGTGCGCTCACCGCCCCCATGAAGGCCGGCAGCGCACACGCGACAGCTCTGCGTGCACTCACCGCCCCCATGAAGGCCGGGAACGCACACGCGACAGCTCTGTGTGCGCTCACCGCCCTCGTGAGGGCCGGCAGCGCACATGCAACAGCTCTGCGTGCAGTCACCGCCCTCATGAAGGCCGGCAGCGCACATGCAACAGCTCTGCGTGCAGTCACCGCCCTCATGAAGGCCGGCAGCGCACACGCGACAGCTCTGCGTGCAGTCACCGCCCTCATGAAGGCCGGCAGCGCACACGCGACAGCTCTGCGTGCAGTCACCGCCCCCATGAAGACCGGGAACGCACACGCGACGGCTTTGCGTGCGCTCATCGACGTTGGTGGCGGCGAGTGTGTGCGCTTGCCGACCTTCGCACCGCGCGCTCATCCGGCCGCGCGGTGCGAGCGGGGAGCGGACGGCCGCCGGGCGGACGGCCGGGTGGGGGCCGGGTGGGGGCCGGGCGGACGGCCGGGCAGGCAGGCGGACGGCGGCCTGGCGGACGGTCGGGTGGGAGGTGAGCAGGCTGGGGTTAGGGGAGCTGGGAGAGGTAGCGGATCAAGGTTCGGGCTCCCCAGCCTGTGGCGCCCTTCGTCAGGTCCTGGTCGTCGGCTTCGGCCCAGCTGGGCGCGGACATGTCGAGGTGGGCCCAGCGGGTGTCGCCGAAGAAGTCGCGCAGGAAGAGGGCGGCCATCACCGAGCCGGGGCCGGCCGGGGCGCTGACCCGGTCGGCGATGTCGCTGGCGAGGTTGTCGGCGTAATCGTCGGCCAGCGGCAGGCGCCACATCCGCTCGCCCGCTTCCTCGCCGGCCGCGGTGAGGGCGGCCGCCAGGTCGTCGTCGGGGCTGTAGAGGGCCGCCGTGCGCTTGCCGAGCGCCACCGCGTTCGCGCCGGTCAGCGTCGCCAGGTTGACCACCAGGTCGGGTGCCAGTTGCTCGGACGCGTACGCCAGGGCGTCGGCCAGCACCAGCCGGCCCTCGGCGTCCGAGTTCAGGTTCTCGCTGGTCGTGCCGTCGTAGTGGGTGATCACGTCGCCGGGGCGGAAGGCGGAGCCGCTCACCGCGTTCTCGGCGAGCGGGGTCAGAGCGGTCACCCGGATCGGCAGGCCCAGCTCGGCCGCTCCCAGCGTGGCCGCCACGACCGCGGCGGCGCCACCCATGTCCTTCTTCATCAGCTTCATGCCGTCACGCGGCTTGATCGAGATGCCGCCGGTGTCGAACGTGATGCCCTTGCCGACCAGCACCACGTGGGTGGTCGCGCCGGCGGGCTGCCAGGAGAGTTCGACGAACCGGGGTGGCGACACCGAGCCGCCGCCGACCGCGAGCAGGCCGCCGAAACGGGTGAGTTCGTCGCCGGAGCGGACCTTCGCGGTCAGGCCGGGCTTGTCCGCGGCGGCGGCCACGATCTGGCCGGCGAACCACTCGGGGTTCTTCACCGAGGACGGCGTGTTCGTCAGGTCTCGTGCGAGCCATGTCGCCGCGGCGGTCACGCGGGCGAGAGCGAGGCTTTCCTCGTACGCCGAAGGGTTTGCCGCAATCAGACGCACCTCGCCGGACCGGGCCGCCCGCGGGGCGTCGCGATAGCGATAGCCGCCCAGCCAGAGGCCTTCCGCGAGCCCGCGCACGGCCGCACCGGAGACGCCCTCGGGCAGGTGAACTTCCAAGATCTCATCGCCGGAGGCCGCCCGGATCGCCGCCGCGCCCGCCGCACGCCAATCCGACTCGCTCCCGGTGGAAGCGCCCACGAGAAGCACCCGTGACGGACGATTCACCGGGCGGGGCAGCACCGTCAGCGCGCCCGCCTTGCCGGCGTCGGAAGTCTGCTCGATCAGCGCGCGGACCTCGGCATCGAGCTCACCGAGGCGCGGCGGCCCGTCCGGACCCACCGGGACCGCCCAGGTGGCCGATTTGTCGGAGAGCTCGGTCAAGCGGATTGCGAACACGGGAGGATGACCTTTCCGTAAGACGTGGAAAGCCCGCCGGTACGGGCGGTACCGTACCGGCGGGCTCGCGTGAAACGTCAGCCGGCGATCGACTTCAACGCGTCACCCAGCGCGTTGGCCTCGTCCGGAGTCATCTCAACGACGAGACGGCCACCACCTTCCAGCGGGACGCGCATGACGATGCCACGACCCTCTTTGGTGACCTCCAGCGGACCATCGCCCGTCCGCGGCTTCATCGCCGCCATCTTGTCTCCCCTCAGACCTACGTCAGGGTCGGTGGGTTGCCCCACAGCCACTTGCTCCTGGAATGCCAGCAGCCACGTCACGTGCTCAGCCCCACGCGACGCGGTGCTCGTTTCCGACCGGCGGCCCGCTCAGGCCGTTTTCACGTCTTCACGCGTTGCGACCCACCGTGCCGATCAAACATTTTCCCTGATGAACACCGGCGAACCCAAACCCAGCCCAGGCGGATGTGACAGCGTCTAGCATATCCCCTTTCGGGCTGTCACAATGTGCGGTCATGCAGGCGCGGTCCGCACTCTTCGACCTGTACGGCGATTACCTGCGCGCTCGCGGCTCCCGAGCCCCGGTCGCGGCCCTCGTGCGGCTTCTCGCTCCGCTCGACATCGCGGCCCCGGCGGTCCGCACCGCAGTGTCGCGAATGGTGCGACAAGGCTGGCTTCATCCGCTCCGTCTGGCTTCCGGACCGGGCTATCTGCTCACGCCGAAGGCCGCCCGGCGGCTCGACGAGGCGGCCGGCCGGGTGTACCGAACCGGTCGCGGTGGCTGGGACGGGCGCTTCGACATGGTCCTTCTGCACGACCCGCCGCTCGCCCGCCGGGACGCCGCGCGGCTCGCCTACCTCGGGTACGGGCCGCTCAGCGATCAGGTCTGGGTGGCGCCGCGGGCGTCCGACGAGCTGGAGGCGGCTCTGGCCGAGTCCGGGACCGGCTACGAGCGGTTCAGCGCGAGCCATACGGCCGGATCGGACCTGGTGCAGCGCGCCTGGGATCTCCAGCGGATCGGGCGGTCGTACGAGGAGTTCGTCGAGTCGTTGCAGCCGGTGGTCAAGGCGATCACAGCGCGCAGCTCCGACGAGGAGGCGTACGCCGCCCGGTTCCGGCTCGTGCACGCGTGGCGGTCGTTCCTCTTCCAGGATCCGCAACTTCCGGCATCGCTGCTGCCCGCCGGCTGGCCGGGTGTCCGGGCCGCCGGCTTCTTCGACAAGCACGCTCTGCGCCTGCGCCCGGCCGCCGACCGGTACGTCGAACGCTGCCTGCAATCGGCCACACGTGGTGAACGTGTGGGATTCTCGAAGCCATGACAGACGTGCTCCTCATCGACCGCACCGAAGCGGTCGTGACCCTCACCCTGAACCGCCCCGAGTCGATGAACTCCTTCACCGTCGACCTCAAGGAGGCGCTCCGGGACACCCTCGCCCAGCTGGAGAGCGACCGGTCCTGCCGGGCGATCGTGCTGGCCGGCGCGGGCGGCGCGTTCAGCGGCGGTCAGGACCTCCGGGAGCACGCGGCCCTGCTGGAGGCCGGGTCCACCGACCTGAACACGGTTCAGGTGCACTACAACCCGATCGCGCAGCGTCTGGCGAACATGCCGAAGCCGGTCGTCGCCGCGGTCCGGGGCATGGCCGCCGGCGCGGGCGCGTCGCTGGCCCTGCTCGCCGACTTCCGGATCGGCGGGCCCTCGACGAAGTTCCTGATGGCGTTCGCCAACGTCGGCCTGGCCGGTGACAGCGGCATCTCCTGGTCGCTGCCCCGGATCGTCGGGCACGCCAAGGCCGTCGAGCTGCTCCTGCTGGCCCAGCCGGTGAAGGCCGAGGAGGCAGCCCGGATCGGGATGCTGACGAAGCTGGAAGAGGACGACGAGCAGGTGCTGCCGGCGGCTCAGGAGCTCGCTGCGCGGCTCGCCGCCGGTCCGACGGTGGCGTACGGCGCGATCAAGCGGGAGCTCTCCATCGGCGACGCCGGCACGCTCTCCGACGCCCTCGCGGCCGAGGCTCAGGCGCAGTCGATCTGCGGCGGCACCGAGGACCACCGGAACGCCGTGAACTCGTTCCTGCACAAGCAGAAGCCGGTCTACAACGGGCGATGAGGGCGCCGGCGAGGACTATTCCTCGTCCTCGTCCTCGTCCTCCTCCTCGGGGTCCTGGTTCGCCTCGACCCCGAGGACGAAGGCCTGCATCGCGAGTTCATCGCCCGAGGGCCAGACGTACGTCGGAAGCTCCTGCGGACCGAGTTCCGCCACATGCGACCAGAACTGCCGCACGGCCTCGGCCGGGCTGACCGCCTCGATCGGCATCGCCACGCTGACCAGCCACGACGTCTTGTCCGTCGAGGGCGAGAGCCGGCCGGCCAGCCGCCGGAAGAGCTCCTCGCCGATCGCCGTCACCGGGCCGTCGCCGGCCAGCTCGTCCGCCGGGACCGGTTCGTCGAAGGCCCGCCGCAGGTAACCGAGAACCAGGTCGGCGCCGTCCGACTTCTCCACCCGGGCCAGCGCCACGACGTGGTCCTCGGCGACCAGAAGCACTTCGTCACCGGCTGAGGCCTCGGTCGGGCCGCTCGGCACCGTCACGACATCGTGCTGGAACAACCGCTCGGTCGCCCACTGCTCGTCCGGGATGATCACTGACCACTGCGCCATGGGTTCCATCTCATCACGCGGCGGTTCAGGCGGTGAGCGGTGGGACCCAACAGCCTGCCAGGTGGTCGTCGACCATGCCGGTGGCCTGCATCAACGCGTACGCCGTGGTCGGACCGACGAATTTGAAGCCGCGCTTCTTGAGGGCCTTGGCGAGCGCCGTGGACTCCGGCGTGACGGCCGGGACGTCGGCGCGGGTGGCCGGGCGGGGACGGGCCGCCGGAGCGAACGACCACAGCAGCGCGGAGAGGCCGTCCGGCAGGTCGGCGGCGACCTTCGCGTTGGCGATCGCGGCGTCGACCTTCATCCGGTTGCGGACGATGCCGGCGTCGGCCATCAGCCGGGTCGCGTCGGCCTCGGTGTAGGCGGCCACCTTCGCGATCGAGAAGTCGTCGAAGGCGGCCCGGAACGCCGGGCGCTTGCGCAGGATCGTGATCCACGCCAGCCCGGACTGGAACGCCTCCAGGGTGAGCCGCTCGAACAGGGCGTCGTCGCCGCGCAGAGGCTGTCCCCACTCGGTGTCGTGGTAGGCCGCGTAGTCCGGGGTGCTGCCGCCCCAGAAGCAGCGGGCGCGACCGTCCGCCCCGGTGACCAGGTCGGTCATATCTGGTCCTGTTCCACCAGGCGGCCGAACTTCTTCAGCGCCCCGGTGAAGCCGATCTTGGACCCGGGCCAGAGGACCGGCCAGGCGATCTTGCCGACCGGGCCGGCCGGCAGGTGGAACCACTCGTGCAGGACGACCTGGGCACGGTCGCCGGACATCGCGGTGCAGCGCATCGAACCCGGGCCGCGAAGGACCTTGCCGCAGTGCACGACGCGGACCTCGAAGGGGGCGTTCACCTTCACGACGCGCAGCTCGTCGCGGATCACCGCAGGGCCGATCGCGGTGACCGCCTCGACCAGGCTGCCTTCGCCGCCGTCGCCCTCGACCACCCGAACCTTGGTGAACGGGATCCAGGCGGACTGCTTCTCCCAGTCCATGAACGCGGCGAAGACCCGGGACGCCGGCGCGTTGACGATGACCGTGGCGGTGAACTCGCCGATGCCGGGCCGGGCCGCGTCACCGAGACCTGGGCCCTCCTGGCTGGTCACTCGTCGTCCTTCTTCTCCGCGGGCTTCTTCTCCGCGGGTTCGTGGGCGTGCGGCGGCAGGCCGGCGACCTCGTCGATCGGGTCGTCACCGCTGATCAGGTCGATGTGCGGCGCGGTCGCGGTGGCCGCCTCCTCGGCGGGCCCGGGGGCGGCCGGGGCGGCCGAGGCCTCACGCGCCTTGCGCAGCGCCTCGGCGTCATCGGTGCGGCCCTCACGCAGCGCGGCCACCTCGGCCTCCAGCACGCCGATCAGCTCGCCCTTGTAGCCGATGTCGTACGCCGCCCGCTGAAGAGCCTGATCGACCTGGTTCATCCGGTAGCCGCGGACGACGGTGTCGAACCGGGTGGCGGAGATGTCGGACTCGCCGAGGGGCCGGTCGCTGGGGAGCGGAATCGCACGCCCGTCGGGCTCGACCGGAGTCAGCCCGGAGTCGCCCCCGCTCAGCAGAACGGTCACGCCGAAGACGATCGTCGCCACCACGAGCGCCACGACGATGAAGAGCAGAAGCTGACCCATGCGCACGATGTTGACATGTCGGCTTTCCGGTGGCGAGCCCGCCACCCGGTCGGTATCGCCGGCCGGCCTTCACGTCCAGGTCAGGATGCGCTTCCGCCAGGCATAGAGGATGCCGAGCGCGAGCACGGCGACGAACACGCCCATCTCGGCGATCGCGGCGCCGCCGAATTCGGGACGGTCGAAGACCACCGCCCACGGAAAGAGAAATACGGCTTCAACCGCAAAAAGGACATAGAGGTACGCGTAGACGTAGTACCGGATCTGCGCCTGCGCCCAGTCGCCACCGACCGGATCGATACCGCTCTCGTACGAGATCCGCTTGCCCGCCGGCTCCGCGGGATTCGCCGGCCGCAACAGCCGATTGGCCCCGAACGCGGCCACGAACAGCAGAACTCCGGCGGCCAGGATGAGACCCAGGATGGCGTACGAACCGAGATATCCGTCCACGAACGGGGAGCCTAACCGACCAGCGGCCGCGAATTACGTGCCGCATGGTGGACATTGCTGGCTGGGCCTTCGACCACACCGCTACCGTGGGCAACGGTCCGAGGCCGCTTCGTAAGGAGCGGCGACGTAGTCTGGAAGTGACGATTTGCGGGCCGGCCATCGACAGACTTAAGCCACCGGACCGCGTCCTATGGAGGTTGACCGTGGTCGCTCCCGCGAAGCGAGTCGAGCAACTGGACCGTGTGATCATCCGATTCGCCGGCGACTCCGGTGATGGCATGCAGCTCACCGGAGACCGGTTCACGTCGGAGACCGCTCAGCTCGGCAACGACATCTCGACTCTGCCCAACTTCCCCGCCGAGATCCGCGCGCCCGCGGGCACGCTTCCCGGCGTCTCCAGCTTTCAGGTGCATTTCGCCGACTACGACATCCTGACCCCGGGTGACGCGCCGAACGTCCTCGTCGCCATGAACCCGGCCGCCCTCAAGGCCAACGTCTCCGACCTGCCCCCGGGCGCCGACATCATCGTGAACACCGACGAGTTCACGAAGCGGAACCTCGCCAAGGTCGGTTACGCGGGCAACCCGCTGGAGGACGGCTCGCTCGACGAGTTCGCCGTCCACCCGGTCGCGCTCACCTCGATGACGATCGGCGCGCTGGCCGAGTCCGGCGTCGCGAAGAAGGACGCCGAGCGCGCCAAGAACATGTTCGCCCTCGGGCTGCTCAGCTGGATGTACTCGCGGCCCTTCGAGTCGACGCTGCGGTTCCTGGAGCGCAAGTTCGCGAAGCGCCCCGATCTGGTCGCGGCGAACAAGACCGCTTTCCAGGCCGGGTGGAACTACGGCGAGACGACCGAGGCCTTCTCGGTGCGCTACGAGGTCAAGCCGGCCAGGATGCGCCCGGGGACCTACAAGAACATCACCGGCAACCAGGCGCTCGCGCTCGGCCTGGTGGCGTCCGCGGTCCGGTCGAAACTGCCGCTGTTCCTCGGCGCCTACCCGATCACGCCGGCCTCGGACATCCTGCACGAGCTGTCGAAGCACAAGAGGTTCGGCATCACCACGGTCCAGGCCGAGGACGAGATCGCCGCGATCGGCGCGGCCCTCGGCGCGTCGTACGGCGGGGCCCTCGGTGTGACCACCACGTCCGGGCCGGGCGTCGCGCTGAAGAGCGAGACCATCTCGCTCGCGATCGCCCTGGAACTCCCACTGGTGATCGTGGACGTGCAGCGGGCCGGCCCGTCGACCGGCATGCCGACGAAGACCGAGCAGGCCGACCTGAACATGGCGTTGTTCGGCCGGCACGGCGAGGCGCCGCTCGCGGTGATCGCGCCGAAGTCGCCGTCGGACTGCTTCCACGCCGCGCTGGAGGCGGCCCGGATCGCGCTGACCTACCGCACGCCGGTCATCCTGCTCTCCGACAACTACGTGGCGAACGGCTCCGAGCCGTGGCTGCTGCCCTCCGTGGACGAACTGCCGGACCTGCAGGTCTCGTTCGCCACCGCGCCGAACGCCGAGGACGGCAAGTTCCTGCCCTATCTGCGCGATCCGGAGACGCTGGCCCGACCATGGGCCATCCCGGGCACCCCGGGGCTCGAGCATCGGATCGGCGGTCTGGAGAAGGCCGACAAGACCGGCGACATCTCGTACGACCCGGCCAACCACGAGCACATGGTCCGCATCAGGCAGGCGCGCATCGACGCCATTCCCGTGCCGGACGTCGATGTGGAGGACCCGGAGGAGAACGCGCGGGTCCTCGTACTGGGATGGGGGTCGACCTATGGCCCCATCGGAGCCGCATGCCGCGCGCTGCGCCAGCGCGGCCTGTCCATCGCCCAGGCTCACCTGCGGCATCTCTCGCCGCTGCCGGCCAATCTGGGGGAAGTACTTTCGGCGTACGACAAAGTGATCGTGCCGGAGATGAACCTGGGCCAGCTGGCTTCGGTGATCCGTGCGAGATACCTGGTCGACGCCGTTCCGTTCAACCAGATCAGCGGCCTTCCGTTCACCGCCGCCACGCTGGAGAGCATGCTGGAGGACGTGGTCAAGAATGGCTAGCCCCGTCGAGCTCAAACTGACCGCGAAGGACTTCAAGTCCGACCAGGAGGTGCGCTGGTGCCCGGGCTGCGGTGACTACGCGATCCTGGCCGCCGTGCAGGGCTTCATGCCGGAACTGGGCATCCCCCGGGAGAACATCGTCTTCGTCTCCGGGATCGGCTGCTCGTCCCGCTTCCCGTACTACATGAACACGTACGGGATGCACTCCATCCACGGCCGCGCGCCGGCGATCGCGACCGGCCTCTCCACCTCCCGGCCCGACCTCAGCGTCTGGGTGGTCACCGGCGACGGCGACGCGCTCTCGATCGGCGGCAACCACCTGATCCACGCGCTGCGCCGCAACGTGAACCTGAAGATCCTGCTCTTCAACAACCGGATCTACGGGCTGACGAAGGGGCAGTACTCGCCGACCTCGGAGATCGGCAAGATCACCAAGTCGACGCCGGCCGGTTCGGCGGACTCGCCGTTCAACCCGCTGTCGCTCGCCCTCGGCGCCGAGGCGACGTTCGTGGCCCGGACGATCGACTCCGACCGCAAACACCTCCAGTCGGTGCTGCGGGCGGCGGCCGAGCACGAGGGTTCCGCGTTCGTCGAGATCTACCAGAACTGCAACATCTTCAACGACGGCGCCTTCGACCTGATCAAGGACGCCTCGTCGCGCGACGAGCACCTGATCCGGCTCGAACAGGGCCGGCCGATCACGTTCGGGGCCGACGACCGCTTCTCGGTCGTCCACCCGGAAGGCAGCTTCGGCCTGAAGGTGCAGGAGGGCGGCAACGCCATCGTGCACGACGCCACCGTCGACGACCCGGCGTACGCGTTCGCGCTGACCCGCCTGTCCGGATCGGAGCTGACGACAACGCCGATCGGCGTCTTCCGGAACGTGCAGCGGCCCTCCTACGACGAGATCGTGCGCAAGCAGGTGCTCGACGCGAAGGCGCAGTCGTCCGGGACGGCCGAGGAGATGCTGAGCAACCTGCTGAACGCAGGCGACACCTGGACGATCCTCTAGCCCCATCGGCCGGCCGCCGGCACACGCCGCCGGCCGGCACTCGGCCGGTGGCGTGTGTGGTGGGGCTAGGCGCGGGAAGCTCGGGTGCTTCGGTAGGCGCGCATCTTCGCTCGGCTTCCGCAGATGCTCATCGTGCACCAGCGGGATCGGCCGCCCGGGCTGCGGTCGTAGTAGACCCAGCGGCAACTGTGCGCCCCGCACGCCTTGAGCCTCGGCCAGGTGCCGTCGGCCACCGCTGCCAGCACGCCGGCCGCGATGTGCGCGGTCAGGGCCGGGATGCCGTCGAGGCCGTGGGCTGGCACGGCGGTGGCCTGGCCGGTGGCGTCGACGGTCAGGCGCAGGGCGGCCCGGCTCAGCTCGAAGTCGAGCACGCCCAGCGAACCGGCCGGGGCGTCGGCGCCGGTGTGCGCCTCGCAGAGATCGCGCAGCGCTTCCCGCAGCCGGATCGCCGCCGGCACGTCCTCCGCGTCGAAGGTCAGCGGGCCGAGGCCGTGTGCCGCGCAGAACTCGGCGAGATCGGCGGCGGTGCGCAGGGTCTCGCGGCCCGCCTCGATGTCGACCGTGTTCGCCAGGTCCTGGAGGAGGGCCAACCCTGAGGGCGCTGGAGCGCGATCGCCGGGCTGCCGCATGAGTAAACGTTACCGCTTTGGGGCACGCATCCGGTAACCGTTACCGGATGGAGGGGCTATGGGGGTAACGAAACGCAATCGGGACTTCCGCGACTTCTGGCTCGGGCACACCGTCTCGGCCGTCGGCACCCACGTCACGGCCGTGGCACTCCCGCTGCTCGCCACCCTCGTGCTGGACGCCGGCCCGACCGGGGTTGCCGCCGTCGCCACGGCCGGCTACCTGCCGAACGTGCTCCTGCCGCTCCTGGCCGGGCACTGGCTCGAACGTCGCCGGCGCCGGCCCGTGATGATCGGTGCGGACCTGCTGAGGGCGGCGGCCCTGTTCGCGGTGCCCACGGCGTACATGATCGGGGTCTTGACCGTGCCCCTGCTCGTGGTGATCGCCTTCGTGGTCGGTGCGCTCGCGGTGGTGTTCGACATCGGTGGGTTCGCCTACGTGCCGACGCTCGTCGACGAGAGCGATCTGCCCGCCGCGAACCGGGCCGTCCAGGGCTCGACCACCGCCGCCCAGGTCGCCGGGCCGGGACTCGCCGGACTGCTGACCCAGGCGGCCGGGCCGGCGCTCGCCGTTGTCGTCGACGCGGTCAGCTATCTCGGCAGCGCGCTCGGGGTGGCCGCGGCCCGGCGCCCGGAACCGTCACCGGCCCCGGCCACCGATTCCGGGAAGACCGGGCTGCGCCTCGTCGTCACCGACCCCTACCTGCGCGCGCTCACCGCCCATGCGGCGATCTACAACGGCGCGTCCCAGATCCTCACCGTCAATCTCGTGGTCTACCTGATCAACGAACGCGGCCTGAGCGCAGGCCTCTTCGGGCTGGCGCTGAGCGCGAGCGGCGCGGGCGCCTTCGCCGGGACCATGCTCGCGCTGCGGATGGCCGGACTTCTCGGGTACGGACCCGCGTTCCTCGCGTCCCTGGCCCTCTCCACCGGGATCCCGCTCGCGATCGCGGTCCTGCCCGGGTCCGGCCTCGCCCTGGCCCTGTCGCTGGCCGTGGTGCAGTTCGTCAGCGGCATCGGGCTGGGATCGGCGAACGTCCTCTCCGTGACGCTGCGGCAGGTGATCGTGCCGCAGGGATCGCTGGCCCGGACGAACGGCGGCTACCGGACGCTGATCTACGGGGTTCTGCCGCTCGGCAGCGCGGCGGGCGGCGTGCTCGGGCACGGCCTGGGCAGCCGGGCGGGCGTGGCGATCGGCGCCGCCGGACTGGCGGTGTCGACGTTGCCGATACTCAGCCGCCGGATCCGGAGGCTGCGCTCCCTGGAGACGGTCCGCGCCGGCCGGGCGGTCAGACCGTGATGCCGCTCGGTACGCCCTCGTCGTCGCGGATGTAGACCAGCAGGTCGCCCGTCTCGATCGTGACCGCCTGCTCGCCACCCAGCGGCAGCACCTTCCCCCGCCGGATCAGGGCGACCACCAGCGTCAGCAGCTCACGAGGGTTCCGGCCCACCTCGGCCCGCTCGGCGGACCGCATCGCCAGCGCCATGCCCTGACCCGGGGTGAGGAGGTCCTCCACCACGTCGATGAGCGGCGGGGCGGTGGTGGTGAGACCGAGCAGGCGACCGGCCGTCGAGGACGAGACGATCACGTGGTGAGCGCCGCTCTGCTTCAGCAGGGCCGCGTTCTCCTGCTCACGGACGGCCGCGATGATCCGGACCTGGCCGGCGGTGAGCTGCCGGACGGTCAGCGTGATCAGCACGGAGGCCTCGTCGCGGTCGGTCGCGATGATGACCGACTTGCAGTTCTTCACGTCGGCTTCGTTGAGCACCGCCGAACGGGTCGCGTCACCCTCGATCACGACGAAGCCACTGGCCTGCGCCTGCCGGACCCCTGCTTCGCGGTTCTCCACGATCACGATGCGCGCCTTGTCGTACCCGGTCTCCAGCAGCGCGGCGACCGCGGCCCGGCCCTTCGTGCCATAGCCGCAGATGATGATGTGGTCCTTCAACTTTCGCCTCCACCGGCTGACCCGCAGGCCCTTCCGGTACTGGTCGGTCAGCACCTCCAGAGTGGTGCCGACCAGGATGATCAGGAAGAGGACCCGGGCGGGGGTGATGAACAGGACGTTCACCAGCCGGGCACTCGGGGAGGTCGGGGTGATGTCCCCGTAGCCGGTGGTGGAGAGCGTGACCACCGCGTAGTAGGCGCAGTCGAGGAGGGTCAGGCCGTCCTCGTTGACGTCACGGTAGCCGTCGCGGTCGATGTAGATGATCGCCACCGTGACCACGACGAGGGCGAATGCCATCGCCAAGCGGGCCCCTAGGGCCTTCAGCGGTCCCTGTCGGACCAGCGGTAGATGAATCATGGAACCGCCTGCACGGACTCACCCTAACGGTCAAGCTGGAGATCACACCGGTAGGGACGTTATCGGAGGCTCGATGAGTTGGCTCGCCGCCGTCACAGGTTTCGTCATGGCCACCACGAGCGTCGTTCCAGCGGACCAGCGAGACGCGTTGCTGCTGAGCTGGACCCAGCCCACCGCGGCGAGCACGGCGGCCTGGGCCGAGGCACGCAAGGACCGGGCGAAGTGGGCGGACTACCGGTTCGACTGGACCAGCGACGCCTGTAGTCACGCCCCGGAGAAGCCGTTCGGTTTCCGGTTCGGACCGGCCTGCCGGCACCACGACTTCGGCTACCGCAACTATCGGGCCGCCGGAACCCTCGGTAAGCACCGCAAGCGACTCGACGAGACCTTCCGTGCCGACCTGCGGCGTGAGTGCGACAGGCACCGGCTGATCGCGCAGCCGGCCTGCAACGCCCTGGCGTTCACGTATTTCGAGACGGTACGGCTGACCGGCAAGCCCTAGGAACCGCTCACCGCGTTGGCGAACCGGACCGCGCCGTCCTCCAGGTCCGGGTGCTCGACGGCCAGCGCCAGCGCCACGATCCGGTCGAAGCCGAGTCCCGCGCCGTCCGCGTAGGCGGCGTCGAAGGCGGCATCCCCGAGCGCCGCCCGCAGCGAAGCCTGCTGTGCCGACCAGAAAGCGCCGAACGATTCGGTACGCCGCGCGCCCCGAGCCGCCTCCGCCCCGCCGAACAGAACCGTCGCCGTGGCCGGGTCCCCGCCGAGCACGCACCGCACCGCGATGGCGGCGACCGCGTCGGCTGCCGCGCCCCGGAAACCGTGCCGGAGACGGGACCGCAGCGCCACCACCAGGTGATCGTGGGCGGCGACCAGGTCACCTCGGCGCAACGCGACCATGCCGAGCAGCCAGTCCACCGCCCGTCGGCCACGGTCCTCGGGGTGCACCGCTTCGATCTGGCGTGCGCCGGCGAGCAGCTCCGCGGCCTCGGTCAGCGCGTCCCGCCGCCAGAGCAGTTCGGCCAGCGCGAGTATGGCCGGCAGGGCCGCGGTGGGCGCGCCGTTCCGTTCCGCCTCGGCGATCACCTGACGGCATGCCCGCTCGGCGGCCTCCGCATCGCCGTCCAGGTGCACGCGCCGGGCGGCGAGCGAGCGGATCAGCAGCGCCGGATCGCCCGTGGCACGCGCCTCCTCCTCGGCCCGGGACAGGAAGCGCTCCCGTTCCGGGCGTTCGTCGGCGAGTCCGGCGTGGACCAGGTACGCCCCGGCCAGCTCACGCGGGCCGGTGGAGCCGGTGCTCCGCTGGTAGAGCCGGGACAGCAGCTCCCGGCCCTCCCGGGCACCGCCGTGCTCACGCCACCACGGGTCGAGCGCACAGGCCAGGCGCAGCCCCGCCCGGACGTCGCCGCTCTTCGCCGCCCAGCGCAGGGCGGCCTGCCACTCGGCCACATAGGGGCTCAGCTCGGTCAGCGACACGGTGCCGTCGGTGTCGGCGGACACCCGGTCGAGCGCCTGCATGGCCCAGGACAGGTGCCGATCACGGACCTCGTTCTCGTTGCCGGACGTCGCCAGCTGCCGGAGGGCGTACGCCCGCACCTGATCGGAAAGCCGGTAGAGCGCCCCCGGCACCACCTCGACCAGCGACTTCTCGGCGAGCTCGGAGAGCGCGCCGAGAGCCTCCGGGCCGCACCACTCGACCGTCGCGAGATCCACCGGACCGGCGAAGACCGCGAGCCGGCGCAGCAGGTCGGCGGCCCGGCTGCCGAGGGTGCGATAGGACCAGGCCAGGTTGTTCGCGAGGCTGGCGTGCCGGTCACCGCCCGCAGCGTCGTTGTCGAGAGCGCCGAGCGGGTCGTCGAGCCGCCGGGCGAGCTGGTCGGCGGGGAGCAGCCGGAGCCGGACGGCGGCCAGCTCGATAGCGAGCGGCGAGCCCTCCAGGCGCGCGGCGAGACCGGCCAACTGCTGGTCGCCGTCGCCGGGCCGACCGCCCTGCGCCGCCGAGGCACGTGCTCTGAGCAGTGCGAACGCGTCGGCGGGAGCGAGTGGCGGGATCCGCCAGACGGTCTCGCCGGACAAGCCGAGCGGGGCGCGGCCGGTCGCCACCACATCCAGCCGGCGGCAGCGGCTGAGCAGGCGGTGGGCGAGCGTCGCGGTCAGCGCCGGCGCCGCGTCACACGTCTGGATCAGCACCAGCATCCGCCGCTCGGCACACTGCTCCACGACTGTCTCGATCATCGGACGACCCGGTTCGGGCCTCAGTCCCAGGGCCGCGGCCAGCGTCGTGGGCAGGCCGTCTGCCGCGGTTGCGGCATCGATCGTCCAAACACCGCCGGGGTACGCCGGAAGCAGCTGTTCGGCGACCGCCAGCGTCAGACGAGTCTTGCCCGCGCCTCCCGGGCCGACGACGGTGACCAGGCGGTTGTGACTGATCAACTCGGCGAGTTCGGCGGTCTCGGCAGCCCGGCCGACGAAGTGGCTGGACGGCGCCGGGAGGTTGTGCCGGGGCGCCTCGGCGGTGCGGGGCCGGGGGAATTCCCGCTCCAGGCCCGGCGCCATCACCTGGTAGAGCCGCTCGTCGTCGTCGAAGCCCCGCAGCCGGTACGCACCGAGGTCCAGCATGTCCACCGCGCCGAGGGTCGTCTCCGCGTGTCCACGGGCGGGCATCGTGTACGCCGCCGTCACGGCGAGGGCGGTCGCCTCCGAGCAGAGGATCTGACCGCCGTGCGCCGCGGCCGACACCCGGGCCGCCCGGTGCACCTCGGCGCTCGCGTACTCCTCGCCGACCGGAATGGCGTGACCGGTGTGCAGTCCCATCCGGACACGCGGCACCGCGTCACGCCGCGGCCACTCGTGTGCGGACAGTCGGCGCTGCGCTTCGACACACGCCGCGACCGCCGCGCCGGCGCTCGCGAACGCGATGAAAAATGAATCACCCTCCGTAAGGAGCTCGACACCACCGAACTCGGCCAGCACAGTGCGTAGCACTGATCGATGCGCTCCGAGAACCCCTCGGTACGCATCGCCGAGCATCCGGGCCAGCCGAGTAGAGCCCTCTATGTCGGTGAACATAAAGGTCACCAGCCCACTGGGTAGCTCGCTCCGTCCCGACACGGTGGACCCTCCGCCCCCTTTTTGGAAGTCGCGCCTCATGCTGCCGTATCTCTGAGTCACCGCCCATCGTAGAAACGGACGGTAATCATTTGCCCGCCACGGCCGACCCCTTACGGATTACCTTTGATCGCGGCATCGACGCGTGACGTACGGGACTACGCGTCTCGTAACGAAAGAGATCGAAGGCGGAAACGCCGTGATCGGCCAAAAGCGGCAGGACGTTCGGGTGTACCCGTACGAGGCAACGAATCGACACTCGACGCGAGCAGGGGGTCACACGCCGTCGTCGATCCTCGTGCGTGTCAGCAGCAGCCGCCACCGCCGCAGCAACCGCCACCACCGGCCGGCGCCACCGGAGCCGACGGGGTGACGCCGCCACGCCCGGTCACGGCGACTGTGGACAGCAGCTTCACGGTGTCGCCGTGACCATCCGGGCAGGACGCCGGGGCGGCGGCCTCGCTCATCGGACGGCTGACCTCGAAGGTGGCGCCACAGGCGCGGCAACGGAACTCATAACGCGGCATCCGACCAGCGTAGGGCCCCTGCGGTGATCCGTGCACCGGGAGTTCGCCACATGGCCCGCACGACTTCCGTCAGGGGTGACACGAACGGGTAGGGTCGTCGGCGTGACGGAGGCACCCAAGACACCAGCGAGGCGATTCGGGCTGCGCTCGGCGGCGCCGCACCAGGGCGGTCCGCTGGAGAGTTCGGGTGCGGCCCCGACTGCGGGCGACAAGCCGGAAAAATCCGGCGATGTGGTGAACTCCAGCACCGCGGCGGCCAGGGCTACCGGCGACTCTCCGCAGGTGGGCAAGATGCCACAGGTCGGGGCGATGCCCACCGACAAGGCCACAGCGGACAAGCCCGCCAAGCCGGACGAGGCCCCCGAAGCAGATACCGCCAAAAAGAATGCTCCGGACAAGTCCGAAACGAACCCCGCCCCGGCCACCGACGCGAAGCCCTCAGTCGACGCCAAGCCTGCCACGGCCGGCACGGCAGACGCGACCGGCAAGACCGAGACCAAACCTTCGGGTGACGCCAAGAGCACGAGCGACCCCAAGGTCGACGGTGGCGCCAAGAGTTCAGGCAAGAGCGACGGCGCCGAGGGCGCGGGCTCAGCCGACACCAAGGTCGACGGCGGCGCGGGCTCGGGCTCGGCCGACACCAAGGTCGACGGCAAGGGCACGGCCCTCGGCAAGGGCACGGCTGACGGCTCTGGGGACGGCAAAAGCACGGCCCACGGCACCGACTCTGGGGACGGAAAGAGCTCTGGGGACGGAAAGAGCTCGGGCGACGGCAAGGGCTCGGGCGACGGCAAGGGCTCGGGCGACGGCAAGGGCTCAGACAGCGGCAAAGGTTCGGGCGGTGGTGGAGGGCCGGCTGACGGTGAAGGTGAGCCGGCCAAGGTGGCGGCCGCTGCTGCCGTCGTCGGGCGGTCGCGGCGGGCTGTGCGGGCTGTCGGGCGGGCGGGGCGGGCCACTGGGCGCTGGGCCAAAGGACCGAGCGGCCGGGTTGTCATCCCGGGTGTGGTGATCGTCGGCTTGGTGGTGCTGGCCGGGACATCGGGCGCTTACCTCGTACCGAAGGCTCTGGATGCCGCTCCCGCACCGAGCGCAACCCCCGCCTTCGGCGGATCGGCCGCGGCCTCCGGCATCCCCGGCGACCCCGCAGCAGGCCTCCCGAACGGCGGCCTTCCCACGAACGGCGTTCCCGGGAACGGCCTGCTCACGAACGGCCTGCCCGGGAACGGCCTGCCCACCAACGGCCTACCCACCAACGGCCTACCTGGGAACGGCCTACCCACCAACGGGCTGCCTGGGAACGGCCTGCCTACGACCGGGCTACCGACGGCCGGACTCCCCGGCGGCCTGCCGACCACCCAGCCCGCGGTGACCGGCGCCCGGCCCGCTGACGCGCTGGCGAGCTGGGCCACGCAGGTCGGCACCCAGGTGGGAATCCCGGTCGTGGCGGTGCAGGCCTACGGATACGCGGAGCTCGTCACCGCCCGGACCACCCCGTCCTGCCACCTGAGCTGGACCACGCTCGCCGCGATCGGCAAGGTCGAGTCGGAGCACGGCAGCGCCAACGGCGCGGTGCTGGGTGTCGACGGCGTCTCCACGCCGACGATCTACGGTCTGCCGCTGGACGGACAGGGCGGCCGCCAGATGATCCGCGACACCGACCGGGGACAGCTCGACAACGACACCACCTACGACCGGGCGATCGGGCCGATGCAGTTCATCCCGGCCACCTGGAATGAGACGGCGGTCGACGCCGACAACGACAGTGTGAAGAACCCGAACGACATCGACGACGCCGCGCTGACCGCCGCCGCCTACCTCTGCAAGGGCGGGCGGGACATGAATCAGCCGCAGTCGTGGTGGGACGCGATCCTGTCGTACAACGCTCTGCGGCCCTACGCGCAGAAAGTCTTCGAGCAGGCGGACGACTACGGGCGCCGCAGCAAGGTCTGACTCTGGGTGAGTAGATCCGTACTTTTGCGTGGTGAGCACTTCCCTGTTGGTCACGTAAACGGCACGATGTACGGGTGAGGGTGCGTGAATGGGATCCACGCTCCGCGTCCGCGGCCGAGATCCAGTCGCTCGTGGAGACGGTGAATGCGGCCATGGCCGCAGATCTCCCGGACGATCCACCCTGGCGTGACACGCAGGTCCGGGACTATCTCGCCGAGACCATGCCCGGGGAACGCCGGATCACCTGGGTGGTCGAGGACGATCGGGTGCCCGAGGGTGAAGGCCAGATCTTCGCCCACGTGAACATCCTGCTGCTCGGCGACATCGGCGTGCTGGAGATCCTGGTCCGGCCCGATCTGCGGCGGCGTGGGCTCGGCAGTCAACTGCTGGCGGTGGCGGCGCGCCGCGCGTACCTGGAAGGTTTCACTTCGATCGGGGTCGAGGCGATCGGCAGTACGCCGGCCATCCCGTTCTACGAGTCGCTCGGCTTCGAACGGGAGTACGTCGAAACCCGCAGCGTCCTCAACCTGGAGTCGGTCGACTGGCTGGCCCTGGGCGCCATGGCGAGCGGCATCAGCGCCGGTTACCGCATCGAATACCACCCCGGTGGCCCGCCGGACCCGCTGCTGGAGGCGTACGCCCAGGCGAAGGCGGAGGCGCAGAACGATGACGACGACCTCGACCTGGCGCCGCGCTCATCCGACCCGCAGCGGCTTCGCGAATCCATCGAAACGCTTCACAAGCGCGGGCTGAAGCCGTACATCGTCCTGGCCATCCACGAGGCCACCGGCACGGTGGCGGGGCTGACCGAGGTGGTCGTGCCCGCTCAGCATCCCGAGCGGGCCGACCAGTACGACACCATCGTGGTGCGTGCGCACCGCGGTTACGGCATCGATCGGGCGATCAAGGCCCGGATGCTCTTCGAGCTGCGCTCGGCCGAGCCCGGCCTGCGCCAGGTCCAGACCTGGAACGCCCAGCACAACGAGTCGATGCTGAAGGTGAACGCCGAGCTCGGTTACCAGTCGGACCGCGACTGGTTCGAGTACATCGCCGACGTGAGCCACCTGGTCCAGCGTCTAGAGCCGACCGGTTAGGAGCTTCGCGACCTCGGACGCCCAGTAGGTGAGGGTGATCTGCGCACCGGCCCGCTTGAGCGAGGTCAGCGATTCGAGGATGACCCGCTCACGGTCGATCCAGCCGTTCGCGGCGGCCGCTTCGACCATCGCGTACTCCCCCGACACCTGATAGGCCGCCACCGGTACGGTGACCCGCTCGCGGATGGCTGCGATCACGTCGAGGTAGGGCAGCCCCGGCTTGACCATGACGATGTCCGCGCCCTCGGCCACGTCAAGGTCGACCTCACGCAGGGCGTCGCGCAGGTTCGGCGGGTCCTGCTGGTACTGCCGGCGGTCGCCCTGCAGCGTCGACTCCACCGCCTCCCGGAACGGCCCGTAGAACGCGCCGGCGTATTTCACCGAGTAGGCGAGGATGCTGACGTCCTGGTGACCGGCCTTGTCGAGCGCCTTGCGGATCACGCCGACCTGGCCGTCCATCATCCCGGACGGGCCGACCATGTGCGCGCCGGCTTCGGCCTGGACCACGGCCATCTCGGCGTACAGGGCCAGGGTGGCGTCGTTGTCGACGGAACCGTCGGCGGCCAGGACCCCGCAGTGCCCGTGCGAGGTGAACTCGTCGAGGCAGAGGTCGCCCATCACCACGGTGTCGTCGCCGAACTCGCGGCGCAGGTCGCGGAGGCCGACGTTGAGGATGCCCTCGGGGTCGAGCCCGGCCGAACCGGTCTCGTCCTTGTCCGCGTTGTCCGGCACGCCGAAGAGCATGAGGCCGCCGACGCCGGCGCTGACCGCCTCGTGCGCGGCCTTGAGCAGCGACTCCCGGGTGTGCTGGTGGACGCCGGGCAGTGAGCTGATCGGCTTCGGCTCGCTGATCCCGTCCTTCAGGAACAGCGGGAGGACCAGTTCGGAGGGCGCGAGCCGGGTCTCCTCGACGAGGCGGCGGATCGCGGGGGTGCGCCGGAGCCGGCGCGGGCGAATGTCGGGGAAGGACATCAGGCACTCCTACCAGGAAAAGAGAAAAGCGCGCCGGGCAGCAGCCCGGCGCGCTCTCACATGGGTCAGCGGAACCTCAGTGCGGTCGGCCCCTGAACCTTGGAACCACGGCGCTGCTTGGCCGGCATGGCCGCCAGCTTCTCGCGGAGCTCCAGAGCGTATTCGGCGAGGGCCTCGACCAGGTCCGGCACCGACGCGTTCTGCGGCTGGGTGTCGACCCGGAGGCCGAACTCGACGGCGGTCTCCGCGGTCTTCGGGCCGATCACCGCGACGACCGTGCGGGCGTGCGGCTTGCCCGCGATGCCGACCAGGTTGCGGACGGTCGAGGACGAGGTGAAGAGCACCGCGTCGAAACCACCCGACTTGATGGCGTCGCGGATCTCGGCGGGCGGCGGGGCGGCCCGGACGGTCCGGTACGCCGTCACGTCGTCGACCTCCCAGCCGCGCTCGATGAGGCCGGCCGCGAGGGTCTCGGTGGCGATGTCGGCGCGCGGCAGCAGCACCCGGCCGACCGGGTCGAGGATCTCGTCGTGCGGCGAGAACTCGGCCAGCAGGCCCTCGCTGGACTGCTCGCCGGCCGGGATGAGCTCGGGCTGGATACCGAAGGCACGGACCGCCTCGGCGGTGGCCTCGCCGATGCAGGCGATCTTCACGCCGCCGAAGTGGCGGGCGTCGAGGCCGTGCTCGGCGAACTTCTCCCAGACCGCGCGGACCGCGTTCACCGAGGTGAAGATCACCCAGGCGTACCGGCCGTCGACCAGGCCCTTCACCGCGCGCTCCATCTGCGCCGGCGTCCGCGGCGGCTCGACCGCGATGGTCGGCACCTCGCACGGGATCGCCCCGTACGCCCGCAGGCGTGCGCTCATCGCACCGGCCTGCTCCTTCGTGCGCGGCACGAGGACCTTCCAGCCGTACAGCGGGCGGTTCTCCCACCAGCTCATGGTGTCGCGCTCGGCCACGTCGGAGCCGACGGTGAGGACGACCCGGCCGGTGAAGCCGAGCGCCGCGGCGACGAAACTGTCCACGGTCGAGGTGGTCGTGTACTGCGTCTCGCCGGTGCCGTCGCCGGTCACGCCGACCGGGACACCCGGCTCGACGCCGGCGGCCAGCAGGCCGTCACGGACGGCGGCGAGGTCGCCGGCGTCCACCGCGACGGCGAACGAGCCCTTCTGGGCCGCGCCGGCGAGCGCGTCGAAGTCGAGGGTGGTGATGTCGTCGACGTCGGCGGCGATCCGGACGCCGGGCAGCGGGACGCCGGCGTACGCCGCGACGCCCTCGGCCTGGCCGATGCCGGGGATCACCTCGAAGTGCACGGCGGTCCGGGCGACGGCCTGCACCTCCTTGACGACCGACTCGTGGCCGAACGGGTCACCGGCGACCAGGTGGACGGCGGAGAGCCCGGACTTGGCGGCGGAGAGGAGCACCTTGGCGACGTCGCCGGGCGCGCCCTCGGCCGGGCTGAACTGGGCGTCTTCCTTGGCGTCGGAACGGATCGCGCTCAGCAGCGACTCGGGCACGCCGCGGTCGTAGACCACCTGGTCGGCATCGGTGAGCGCCGCGTACGCGCGACGGGTCAGCAGCTCCGGGTCGCCGGGTCCGGCGCCGATGAACGCGATGCGTCCGGCTGGCTTACGGGCGGTGCGGGTGGTCATTCTGTGCTCCCCATCAGGGTATCGGCGCCGGCGTCGAGGAGATCGGTGGCGAGTGCCTTGCCGATCTCCGCCGCGCCGGCGGGCGTTCCGGTGCGCGACAGCCGGATGGCTCGAACCCCATCCGGGCTGATCACCGCACCGCGCAGGTAAATCTCGTCGCCGTCATCGCCTTCGGCAAGTTCGGCATAGGCGGCGACCGGGGCGGAGCACCCGGCCTCCAGCGTGGCAAGCATCGCCCGTTCCGCCATGACGGTGGCGCGGGTCGGTGCGTGGTCGAGCGCGGTCAGCAGCCCGACCAGGTCGGAATCCCCGGCCCGGCACTCCACTGCCAGCGCGCCCTGGGCCGGGGCGGGCAGCATGAGCATCGGGTCGAGAGTCTCGGTGATCTCCGCGGTCCGCCCGAGACGCGCCAAGCCGGCCCGGGCGAGGACGACCGCGTCGAGGTCGGCCTCGGGGCCGTGCACCCGTGCGATCCGCGTATCAACATTCCCCCGAATCGGCGTGACCTGCAACTCTAGGCCGAGAGCCAGCAGTTGCGCGATTCGGCGCACCGCCCCGGTCCCGATCTTGGAGCCGGGTGGGAGCTCGGCCAGGGACAGGCCGTCCCGGGCGATGAGCGCGTCCCTCGGGTCCTCCCGGGGCGGCACCGCGGCGATGTGCAGCAGCGGGTGGTCGCCGGTCGGCAGATCCTTGTACGAGTGGACAGCGAAGTCGATCTCATCGGCGAGCAGCGCGTCACGCAGGGCGGACACGAAGACACCCACGCCGAGCTCGGCCACCGGAGCGGACGACCGGTCGCCGGAGGTCAGGATGCGGACCAGCTCCACCGGGTGGCCGGTGGCAGCGGTCAACGCGTCGGCGACCATCTGCGACTGGGTGAGCGCGAGGGCACTGCCGCGGGTGCCGAGCCTCAGAGTCCTCACGCCTTCCCCCCGATCTCGGGCACCGCGTTCGCATGCGTGGCGAGCGGCACGTCCAGGTCGAACAGTTCACGCAGCAGCGCGGCGTACTGATCGCCGCCGGGCTCGGCGGCGAGCTGGCGCACCCGCACCGTCGGCGAATGCAGCAGCTGCTGCACGACCCGGTGCAGGGTACGGGAAACATCGGCCCGCTGCTCCTCGGTGAAATCCGGCCGCCTGGAGACCAGCTTGCGCATCTCGGCCGAGACCACCTCCTCGGCACGGGTCCGCAACGCCGCCACCGTAGGCGCGATCTCGGCGCCGCGCAGCCAGCCGAGGAAGTTGTCCACCTCACCGGCGACGATCTGCTCCACTGCCGCGGTCTCGGCGGCGGCCGGCAGAGCCCGGCGGCTGGTGGCGAGGCCGTCGATGTCGACCACGACCAGCCCGGGCAGATCGCCGGCGTCCGGCGCGACGTCGCGCGGCACCGCGAGATCGAGCACGATCAGCGGGAGGCCGGAACCGCCGGCCCGGGCCGCGAGCGCCGCTTCGAGACGGCCGCGGGTCAGGACCGGCTCGGTGGAGGCGGTCGCGCTGACCACGATGTCCACCTCGCCGAGTGCCGTCTCCAGCTCCTCGAAGGGCACCGCGGTGGCGCCGTAGGCCTCGGCCAGCCGGTCGGCGCGCTCGAGGCTGCGGTTCGTGATCCGCAGCGGGCCCACACCCGTACGAGTGAGGGTCGCGACCGAGAGGGCTCCCATCGCGCCCGCACCGATGACCAGCGCGGACTTGCCGGTGAGGTCGCCACCGAGGTGGTCGGCCGCGACGTCGAGGGCGGCCGTCACGACGCTCTGGCCGGCCTTGTCGATACCGGTCTCGGCGTGCGCCCGCTTGCCGACCCGCAGCGCCTGCTGCATCAGCTCGTGGAGCAGCCGGCCGGCCGAGTCCACCTCGGTCGCCGCGTGGTAAGCGTCGCGCAGCTGCCCGAGGATCTGCGCCTCGCCGACGACCATCGAGTCGAGGCCGGACGAGACCCGGAACGAGTGCTGGACCGCCGCCTCGCCGTAGTGCACGTAGAGGTGGCCGGCGAGCTCGCTGGCCGGGATGCCGGAGTGCTCGGAGAGCACGTTGCAGATGTCGCCGAGACCACCGTGGAATCCGGAGACCGCCGCGTAGACCTCGACCCGGTTGCAGGTGGAGACCACCACGGCCTCGCCCACGTACGGCTGGGCAACCAGTTTCTGCAGCAGCCCGGGGACCGCCGACTCGGGGATGGCGAGCCGTTCGAGAGCGGCGACGTCGGCGGTGCGGTAGGACGCACCGATACTGAGAAGGTTCACGACCCGACCGCCTCCTGGTTGCCCGCTGCGGCGGACCGGCCGCCGGGGAGCGCGGTCAGAGACGCCTTGCGGTGCTCGTGGAACGAAAGGATCTGCAGCTCTATGGCGAGATCCACCTTACGAACGTCAACATTCGGGGGCACCGAGAGAACTCCCGGCGCGAAGTTCAAGATGCTCGTCACACCGGCGGCGACCAGCACGTCGGCGACGGCCTGCGCGGAGCCGGGTGGTGTCGCTATCACGCCGATGGCGAGCGACTCGGCGGCGGCGACCTCGCTCAGCTCGTCGATGTGACGCACGGTGAGGCCGTTTATGCGCTCGCCCACCTTGTTCGGGTCGGCGTCGAAGAGGGCCACCACGCGGAAACCGCGGCTCGCGAACCCGGCGTAGCCGGCCAGGGCGTGCCCGAGGTTGCCGACGCCGACCAGGCAGACGGCCCGGTTCTTGTCGAGGCCGAGGATGTACTCGATCTGGTCGACGAGCAGGGCGACGTCGTAGCCGACGCCACGGGTCCCGTAGGAGCCGAGGTGGGAGAGGTCCTTGCGGAGCTTCGCCGAGTTGACCCCGGCGGCCGCGGCGAGACCCTCGCTGGAGACGGTCTCGGCGCCGGTCTCGGCGAGGTGGTGGAGGGCGCGGAGGTATTCAGGTAGCCGCGCGATGGTCGCCTCCGGGAGATCCGGGAAGGCCGGGACGCCACCGGCATCGCCGGGCGTGCTTCCTTGACGCTGCTGACTCATCTGACTCCGTGCCGACGAGGCGAACCTGCGGTGAGCCCTGTCTGTGCGATACCGGTGAAACCCTCGTGGGGCGACTGTGGTAGCGGGGCTCGTCGGATTCACAGAGTAGGCGCTTGTGAAGGCGTGCACAAATCGCGATCTTGTCGGGACAATTGGACAAGATCGACCCGGCTGTGTTAGCCGAGCCGACCTGTCGAGTATTACCGAGGGACCCCCGCCAGGGCCACCCGACTCAGAGTGAGCCTTTTTCAACGTGACCAGGGCCGTACCTGCCGGCGCCGGACGACGGCCCGGCTATTTCGGCCCGTTGTCGGGTTGAAAATCGCTCATCGACATGGCCGTCTGTACTGCGCCTACCAGCGTGTCGGCGACTGGATAGCCCGATGCGCGAAGCCTGTCCGGGTCCGTGAAGCCGCCGGTGTAGAGGACCGCGGCGCCGCCCACCGACTCGGCCGCGTAGGCGTCGTCGAGCGAGTCGCCGATCATCACGACCGACGAGCCGTCGACGCCGAGCTCGGCGAGGTGCCGCGCCAGGTGCCCGGCCTTCAGGTCGCCGCCCACTTCGGTGCGCAGCCCGTCGATCCGGGTGAAGACGCCGGCCAGGCCGTACGTCTCGACGGCCGGGACCAGCTCGCTGTGGAACCACATGGAGAGCAGGGACTGGCTGCCGGGCCAGGTCTTGATCGCGGCCATCGCGTCGGCGGCGAGCGAGATGTCGGTCAGGCCGAGCCGGTACGCGTCATGGAAGATCCGGTCGAGGCGGCCGAACTCCTCGGCGTCCACCGCGCGGCCGAGCATCTCGGCGTAGAAGTCGGCCACCGGGCGGCGGAACGCCCGCCGGTGCTCGTCGGCGCCGACGTTGCGGGCGCCGACCGAGGTGAATGCCGTGTTCGTCGACGAGACCACCAGGTGGAGATCGTCGAGAAGGGTGCCGTTCCAGTCCCAGACCAGGTGCTTAGCTGTCACGGTCAGCCAAGCTACAGGCGTGGCTCCCCCGGCTGTCGAGCCAGATCCCGCAGGAGCCGGTCCTCCTCGATGCGCCAGTAACCGTGCTCCTCGCCGTCCAGCAGCAGTACCGGCACCCGGTCGCCGTAGTCGCGCTCCAGCTCGATGTCCGAGTCGACGTCGACCTTGGTCCACTGCTGCGGCGCGATCCGGTCCAGCGTCTGCTCGGCCACCTCGCACAGGTGGCAGCCGGCGCGGCTGATCAAGGTGAGACGGTTCATAGCTCTCCCTTACGTACCTTGCCGATCGGCGACCGCGGCAGCTCGGCCACCAGCTCGATGCCGGGCTGCTTGAACCGGGCCAGCCGGGCCGCGCACCACACCTGCAGCTCGGCCACGCTCGGCGGCGGGTCACCGGCGGGCACCACGTACGCGTGCGGGCGCTCGCCGGTCTCCGGGTCGGGCAGGCCGACCACGGCGGCGGCGGACACCCGCGGATGCCCGTCCAGCACTCGTTCTATCTCGGCTGGGTAGACGTTGAAGCCGTTCACCAGGATCAGCTCACCGATCCGGTCGACCAGGACCAGATCACCGTCGGCGTCCGCGTAGGCCACGTCGCCGGTCGGCCACCAGCCGTCCGGGTCCGGGCCGCCGCTGCCGTCCGGCCAGTAGCCGCGGAACAGGTTCGGCCCGCGCACCACGATCTCGCCCGGGTCGGTGCCGTCCGAGGCGGCCACGTCGACGTCCAGTTCGGCCAGGTCGTCCTCGACCGCGGCGGTGCCGTCCCGCCACAGCTCCGCGCCGGACCGGCTGCGCAGCGTCAGCTCGACGCCGGGCAGCGGGCGGCCGATCGACCCGCTCTTGTCCCGGCGACTGACCGCGGTGGTGGTGAGCACCGGCGCGGTCTCGGTCAGTCCGTACCCGATCAGGATGCTCCTGCCGGTCAGCTCCCGGAAGCGCGCCGCGACGCCCCTGGCCAGCGGCGCCGCGCCGCAGACCGCGGTACGCAGGCCGCTCAGCGCCTCGCCCGCGCCCGGCGCCGAGGTCCAGGCCTGGTACATCCCCGGGACGCCGACCGCGACGGTGATCCCGTGCCGGCCGATCAGGTCGAGGGTGGCCGCCGGCTCGAACCGCTCGGCCAGCACGCCCGTCGCACCGTGGTGCGCCACCGTCCCGAGACCGGTGTTCAGCCCGTAGGCGTGGAAGAACGGCACCGCGAGCAGCACCACGTCGTCCGGCCCGACCACCGGCGGCTCGATCCGGTCCAGCTGATCGTGGTTCGCCGCGAGCGCGGCGTGCGTGAGCATGGCGCCCTTCGGGCGGCCACTCGTCCCCGAGGTGTAGAGCAGGACCGCGAGATCTGCTGCCTTCACTTCCGGCAGGGTGCCGTCCCCGGCTTCCCTCTCCATCGGTACGCGGGCAGCCGTCACCAGACGCAGCCGCGGCGGTCCCGCGGGCTCCCCGACGATCAGCACCGCGCCCGAGTCCTGCACGGCGTGATCGATCTCCATGGCCGTGTAGCCGGGGTTCAGCGGCACGGCGACGCGGCCGGACCGCAGGACGCCGAAGTAGGCGACGGCGAAGTCCACCGTATTGCCGAGAACCAGGGCCACCCGGTCGCCCGGAGCGGTCCGCGCGGCCGTCCAGTGCGCCGCCGCGGAGACCCGGCTGTCCATTTCTGCCCATGTGAGGACCGCGTCCCCGGCGATCAGAGCGGGCCGGTCGGGGTGGCGACCGGCGGCCTCGGCGACCGGATCGCGGGCGGGTTCCTCCACGAGGCCCGAGTTTGGCACAAACGCGCCCCGAGCGGGATGGCGGACACCACGTCCGTCGGTTCCGGGACCCCGCGATCCAACCTGGGATCGACAGCGGACGCGGTAAAGATCCGTTTCGCGGCTTTGCGCGCAGCGCACATGTTGTGCGACTCCCTGTGTCCGATGTCGGTGATACTTCCGTCTGCGTAACGGAATCCACACCAACGGGTGAGGTCAACCGGCTTTTCAGCGGGTTGCCCCACCCCTTTTGTTGTGAGTGACCACCCTCATCCCGAGGAGGCCGCTGTGCCACACAAAGCACGGAATCATGGCGAATTCATGTCTGGCGGGACTGATTCGCGATCGTCACAGGCCCGCCGGGTTGAGGAGGCGAAGTGACTCATGCGTACGGCGACGCTCGGCTCGCGCTCAATGGAGGACTGAACGTCCTCCGGAACTCATTGGACGGCGGGATCGTCAACGCGATCCGCGGTGACAGCCCGAAGCAGACAGGCAGCCGGCGGACGCCGAACGGACCTCCGGCCGTCACCCAGCCGCACGGAGGCAACGGCAAGTTCGGCGGTCGTGTCGGCTCCCCCAGGCCGCCCGCCCAGCCGACCGCCGGCCAGCGGTCGAACATCGGCGAGAACGAGACCGCGGGCGAGCACACCGTGGTCCTGCCGCAGCAGAGCACCACCGGACCGCCCACCGAGACGGCGCCGCCGAAACATCCGGCCCGTCCCGACCGCGGCGACCCGGCGGCCGAGGTGTGGGCGCTCGTCGAACGGGCACAGGCCGGCGAGGCCGAGGCGTTCGGGCTGATCTACGACCGGTACGTCGACACCGTCTTCCGGTTCGTCTACTTCCGGGTCGGCAACCGGCAGCTCGCCGAGGACCTCACCTCGGACACGTTCCTGCGCGCCCTCAAGCGGATCGGCAGCTTCACCTGGCAGGGCCGTGACCTGGGCGCCTGGCTGGTCACCATCGCCCGGAACCTGGTCGCCGACCACTTCAAGTCGGGCCGGTACCGCCTGGAGGTCACCACCGGCGACGTGCTCGACGCCGACCGCGAGGACCGGGGCCCGGAGGGCAGCCCGGAGTCCGCCGTGGTCGACCACATCACGAACGTCGCCCTGCTCACCGCTGTCAAGCAGCTCAACCCGGAACAGCAGGAGTGCATCGTCCTACGGTTCCTCCAGGG
This sequence comes from Actinoplanes sp. OR16, assembly GCF_004001265.1. Taxonomy (GTDB): domain Bacteria; phylum Actinomycetota; class Actinomycetes; order Mycobacteriales; family Micromonosporaceae; genus Actinoplanes. The sequence continues at coordinate 1,737,225 of NZ_AP019371.1, forward strand.
CTTCTCGGTGGCCGAGACCGCGCAGACCATGGGCAAGAACGAGGGCGCCATCAAGGCTCTGCAATACCGGGCGGTCCGAGCGCTCAACCGGCTCCTGCCGGAAGGGTTCCAGTCTTGATCTCGCGCTCTCGGATGTCGATCTCCGATACCCGATGGCACCCCCTCTCACCCGTAACCGGGGCCGCGTGTCGCGCGTTTGTCCGGATGCGACCCGGGACCGGTGATTCCGTCCCGGTCGCCTACGCCGGCCCGCTGGCCGGCGAGACAGTCACGAGCGAGGGGAGGTGCCCACGGTGAAGTTCGAATTCCTGGACCGCCGGAGCGCCGAGCGCTTCGCGGAACTACTCGACGAAGCCGGCGGCGCACCACGGCACCACACCCGTGGGCAAGCCGACGAGGAGCTCAACCGCCTGGTGGCCATCGGTAACCGCCTCGGCGGGGCCCGGCCCGGCGCACCGGTCGACTCCGAGTTCCGCGTCGGCCTGCGCGCCATGCTGGTCGCCACGGCCGAGCGGGACGGCATCGGCCAAGGGGCCGTGAACGACGCCGAACCCGCGGCCGGCATCGGCGACGGAGCACGGCGCTCGTTCTTCGGCCGCCGAATCCGGGCCCGGGGCGCGATCGTGATCGGCGTCGCCGCCGGCGCGATGGCGGTCTCCGGGATCTCCGCGGCGAGCGAGAGCGCGTCGCCGGGCGACGCCCTGTACGGGGTGAAGCGCTCGACCGAGCGGGCCCAGCTCGCGATCGCCGGATCGGACGTGTCGCGGGGCCAGCTCTCGCTGGACTTCGCCCGCAACCGGCTGGCCGAGGCGGTCGCCATGGACGGCGAGGACCCGGCGTTCCGCACAGTGCTGGACGACATGGACGCGGACACCCGCAAGGGCGTCCGGCTGCTCAACACGTCCGCGGTCTCCAACCAGGACACGAAGCCGCTGACCACGCTGGACGGCTTCGTCACGACGCAGCGCAAGGCGTTCCAGCCGGCCGTCGGCAAGCTCTCCCCGGCCAACCGGGACCGGGCGGCGGCGTCGCTGGCACTGTTGCAGGACGTCGCGGAGCGCACCGATCAGCTCCGCACCGGCCTGGACTGCCAGAAGATCACGCCGAGCGGCTCGGACGAGCTCGGGCCGAAGCTGCGCGACTGCGGTGGCAACGACGCCACCAGCGCCGGGACGCAGACGAAGCCGGGGCACAGCGGCACCAAGTCCACCAGCAAGAACCAGGGTGACGCCGCGACGCCGAAGCCGGTGAAGAGCGGAGCGAGCGCCAAGCCGGGAACCTCCGGCGTGGCCACCAAGCCGGGCACGACGGACGACCCGACGGCGCCGGTCGAGACGCCGACGAAGACCGGTTCGCCCAGCCCGTCCGTGGTCGTGGTGACGACCCCTCCGGCCGTCGACGACGCGGAGGAGCAGGAGGGCGGCGTACTGGGCGGGTTGCTCGACAACCTGTTCTAGGTCAACGCATGGCGAGGGGCGGTGCCGAAAGTCGCGAGACTTCGGGGCCGCCCCTCAGTTGTCACTATAGGACGGTCCGGGCGATTCATTCCAGTGATTTGCAACGATGTGTCACCACATCATCACGGCCCGAACGCGTCCGGCCTCTTCTCCAGCAGCTCGTGCAGGGTCGCCTGGATGGTCTCCCGGACCTGGTCGGCGAGGTTGTAGACGACCAGCGGGTCGTCCGCGAACTCGGTCAGGTGCGCGGTCGGGATCGGCTCGCAGAACTCGATGAGCCACTTGCTCGGCAGCGGCACCATGCCCAGCGGGCCGAGCAGCGGGAAGGTCGGCGTCACCGGGAAGTAGGGGATGCCGAGCAGCCGGGCCAGTGGCTTCAGGTCGGCCAGGATCGGGTAGATCTCCTCGGCGCCGACGATCGCGACCGGGATGATCGGGGTGCCGGTGCGCAGCGCCGCCGAGACGAACCCGCCCCGGCCGAACCGCTGCAGCTTGTAGCGCTCGGAGAAGCGCTTGCCGATGCCCTTGAACCCCTCGGGGAAGACGCCGACCAGCTGGCCGCTGGTCATCAGGCGCTCGGCGTCCGGGTTGCAGGCCACCGTGGCGCCGGCCGCGCGGGCCAGCTCGCTCATCACCGGCATCCGGAAGACCAGGTCGGCGCCGAGCAGGCGCAGGTGCCGTTTCTCCGGGTGCTTGTCGCGCATCGCGACCGTCAGCATCAGGGCGTCCAGCGCCAGCGTGCCGGAATGGTTGCCGACCACCAGGCCACCGCCGTCGGCCGGCACGTTCTCGATGCCGAACACCTCGGTACGGAACCAGTCGCGGTAGAGCAGCTTCAGGATCGGCTGGAAGACCGCGTCGGTGAGCTCCGGGTCGAAGCCGAACTCGTCCACCTCGTACGCCCCGGCCAGCCGGCGGCGCAGGAAGGCCAGGCCGTCAGCGACGCGCTGGTCCCAGACGTCGAGGCCCTCCTCGGTGACCGGCCCTTTGGGCTCGGCGGCCGGAGGGAGCCGCTCCGGGATCGGCCGCTTGCCGTTCACCCGCTGCACCGGAGCCGGGCGCGGCAGCTGGAAGTCGGCATGGCCGGGGAGCACGTCATGGTGGTACTCGTCCTGACTCACGACCGGTCGCTTCCCACCGGCACGCTGTCCGGCACGGCGTCCGCCGCGGCCCGGACCTTGCGGATGCCGTCGAGAATGGCCTGCTCCGCCGCCGCCAGCCGGTCGACGGTGAGCGTGGAACCGGCCGCGTGCGCCTGGATGAACTCCTCGAAGGCGGCCGCGGTGGTACGCGGGGTGAAACCGAACTCTGCGATCAGGCGAGAGGTGTCCACCACCCGACCGTGCACGAAGAGGTCGATCTGGTCCAGTCCGATCTGCTCGACGCCGAGATTGCGGAGCAGGGACGCGCCGGTGGAGAGCGCCGACTCGGGCAGCGGCAGAGCGACCCGGCCGGCCCGGCGGACCGCCTGGGAGAGCATCAGGACACCGGCGCCGGCGACGTTGAACGTACCGGGATGGTCCTCGATCACCGAGCGGTGCACGACCTCGAGAGCGTCCTCGACGTGGACGAACTGGAGCCGGGCGTCACGGCCGAGCACTGTCGGCACGACCGGCTGGGCGAAGTAACGGGTCAGCGAGGTCTCGGCCGTCGAGCTGATCATGGGGGCGAAACGCAGCACGGTGGCGGCGACCCCGGGGCGGCGCCGGCGGAACCCGCGCACGTATCCCTCGATGTCGAGGATGTCGCGGGCGAACGGCCCGCGGGGCACGGCACGCGGCTCGGTGTCCTCGGTGAAGACCGCGGGGTCGCGGAAGGAGGCGCCGTACGCGGCCGTGGACGAACGCACCACCAGCTTGCGCAGGCCGGGCGCGCCCTGGGCGGCCGCGAGCACCTGCATGGTGCCGATGACGTTCTGTTCCTTCATCGCGGCACGACCGTGCTGCGCGTCGGGCACACTCGTCACCGCGAGGTGGACGACGGCCTCAGCGCCGAGTTCGGCGATGGCCTCGGTGGCCGCGCGCGCGTCGGCCCGGATGTGTTCCACCCCGTCCAGCAGGTCACGCAGACTCGCTGGAGGGTCGTGGGGGTCCAGGCCGACGACACGATCGATCCGTGGATCAGCGGCGAGACGAGCGGCCACCCGAGCGCCGAGATAACGGCTGACTCCGGTGACCACGACAACGCTGGGCGATGAGGTCACCACGGGGTGCACCTTTCGATGCGATCCTCGGAAAGGTTCGGCAAGATCCGGACTCGGCCGGGCGATCCGCCCGGCCGTCCGTCACTTGCCGAGACGGCGACGCTGGACGCGGGTCTTGCGCAGCAGCTTGCGGTGCTTCTTCTTCGCCATACGCTTGCGGCGCTTCTTGACCACGGAGCCCATACGAAAAGCCTCTCGAACCTGTGGGTGGACCACCGCGCCCGAGGGCACGGCCGGTACCGGACTGGACGGCGCCCGGGGCAGTCACGCCAGATCGGCGCACACACCCGGGAACCAACCGCTCCAGCGTACCGGGGCGGTCGCACAAGGCCAACACGACCCCGGCTAGGCGCCGGGGCGGGCTGGTCGTCAGGCGCTCCGCGTCGGGGCGCCTTCTTGTTGTCAGGCGCTCTGCGAGAAGGCGCCGCGCAGGTATTCGTGTACCGCGTGCTCCGGCACCCGGAACGAACGGCCGACCCGCACCGCGGTGAGGTCACCGCCGTGCACGAGCCGGTAGACGGTCATCTTGGAAACCCGCATGAGAGCGGCCACCTCGGCCACCGTCAGGAACCGTACCTCCGAGAGTCGTTCCTCGGTCTGGGCTGGACCCGTCATCTCGTCGCACCGATCCTTTCGCAGGCACGTGCGTGTCATCAGAACGGTATCGATACGGCTGTGACCAACGCGATGCGTTCCGTAATTTGCCTACAAAAAGTCAAGTCCGACACGCTAGATCTGCGAACTTTTGACCCTATTGAGTCACTTTCTGGAGGTAACGACCTTCGCCATGCCGACCGGCCGCTCCGCGATCCGGCGCATCAGGTAGCCGTACCACTGGTCGCCGTAGGGCAGGTAGACGCGAACCGTGTGGCCGCCGGCCGCGAGCCGGGCCTGCTCCTCCGGGCGGACCCCGTAGAGGAGCTGGAACTCGTACTCCCCGGTCGACCTGTCGAACCAGCGGGCCCGGTCCTCGGCGATCGCGATGAGCCGCGGGTCGTGGGTCGCCACCATCGGGTACCCCTCGCCGGACATCAGGATGTTGAGGCAGCGCACGAACGACTTGTCGACGTCGAGCGCCGACTGGAACGCCACCGACTCGGGTTCCGCGTACGCCCCCTTGCAGAGCCGCACCCGCGAGCCCGCCGCCGACAGCTCCCGGCAGTCCCCCTCGGTCCGGCGCAGATGGGCCTGCAACGCCACCCCGGTACGCGGGAAGTCCCGCCGCAACTCCAGCACCGTCTCGATCGTCGCGTCGGTGGTGCCGTGGTCCTCGGCGTCGATGGTGACGGTGGTGCCGGCCTCGGCGGCGGCCGCGCAGACGGCGTGCGCGTTCTCGTACGCCGTCTTCTCGTCGATCCGCAGGCCCAGCGCGGAGAGTTTGGCACTCACCTCGGCGGCCGGCGTGAGACCCGCGTCGCGCAGCCGGCCCAGCACCGCGACGTAACCGTCCCGGACCGCGGCGGCCTGCTCCGCCGTCTCGGTGTCAGCACTCAGATGGGCGAGCGTGACACCAAGACCGTCATCGGCGAGTTCCCTGCTCACCCGCAGGGCCTCGGTGTCGTCCTCGCCGGCGACGAACCGCCGCGCGATTCCCTTGCTGACGGGTACGGACTCGGCCAGGCGCTCGAGCCGGGAGGATCCGGCCGCAGCGAGAAAGAGGGAACGGAGCATGAGCCGAGGGTAACCTCCGGGCGAGTCCGCAAACCCCGCCGCGCTTCATACATGCCCTCCGCGCCAACCTGCGGCTACCGTTGTCGGGTGAACTTCGATGCGTACGCCCGGACGGCAGTCGACCTCGTCAACGCCGGACTGGACGATCTCGCCGGGTTACGGGCCCTGTTCTCCGGCGAGCAGGCCTACATGCGGGACCAGGTCGCCGAGAAGGACGTGGTCGCGTTCCGCCGTGCACAGCGGCGTCTGCGCGAGGTCTTCGAGTACGGCACGACCGGGCGGGACGCCGACGCGGTCCGCGAGCTCAACACGATGCTCGAGGCGTACCCGGTACAGCCACGCATCTCCGGGCACGACGCCGGCGACTGGCACATGCACGTGGCCAGCCGCGGCTCGTCGGTCAGCGCGGAATACCTGGCCGGCGCGGCGTGGGGTCTCGCGGTGTGGCTCTGCGAGTTCGGCAGCGCCCGCTTCGGCATCTGCGCCGACGAGCGCTGCGGCAACGTCTATCTGGACACCTCGTCGAACAACTGCCGCCGCTTCTGCTCGGAGCGCTGCGCCACCCGCTCGCACGTGGCGGCACACCGAGCCCGCAAGCGGGCGGCGAGCCTCACCCCCGCCTGATCCTCGTCAGGCCTTGGTGACCGCCGTCTCGGCGGGCGTCAGGTAACGCCTGGCGAACTCCAGCGCCTCGCGCAGGTCGGCCTCCCGGCCCGCGCGGCTGGATGCCTTGCGAGTGTTGATCTCCAGTGCGACCGAGCCGGTGAAACCGCGGCCGGCCAGCGACTGCAGCAGCTCGGCGCAGGGCTGGTTGCCACGCCCCGGCACCAGGTGCTCGTCGCGGCCCTCACCGGTGCCGTCGCCGAGGTGCACGTGGCGCAGGCCGGCGCCCATCTTGTCGGCCATCTCCAGCGCGTCGATCCGGGATGCCGCGCAGTGCGAGAGGTCCAGCGTGTAAGCGTCGAAGCCGGTCTCGGTCGGATCCCAGCCGGGCGTGTAGGGCACGAACCAGCGGCCGGCCATCTTGACCGGGAACATGTTCTCCACGGCGAACGAGATGTCCGGGTGCCGATCGCGCACCTTGTCCAGGCCCTCCGCGAAGTTCTTCGCGTAATCGCGCTGCCAGCTGAACGGCGGGTGCACCACCACGGTGGGGGCGCCGAGCGTCTCGGCGAGCTGGGCCGCCCGGGTCAGCCGCTCCCACGGGTCGGAGCTCCACACCCGCTGGGTGACCAGCAGACAGGGGGCATGGACGGAGAGCACCGGGACGTCGTAGTGGTCGGCCAGTCCCTTCAGGGCGCCGGCGTCCTGGCTGACGGCGTCGGTCCACACCATGACCTCGAGACCGTCGTAGCCCACCGTGGCCGCCATCTCGAACGCGGCCGCCGTCGGCTCCGGGAAGACGGAGGAGCTGGAGAGAAGCACAGGAACGCGGGAACTCACGCCTCAAGGGTAGCCGCGTCCGGCACGCCCGGATATATCAGCTCTAAACGGTCACGGTCCACCGATGGGCGTACGCTGAGCCCGATGAGCCGCACGCAGCCGCCCGCCGAGGTCCCGCTCGACTTCCCTCGGGAGTGGATCGAGTTCCTCGATCCCGACGACGAACAGCACCTCGTGCGCGCCGACCTGACGTGGCTGCTCTCCCGCTGGACCTGCGTCTTCGGTTCCGCCTGCCGCGGTATCGTGCCCGGGCGGGCCGAGGACGGCTGCTGCTCGCACGGCGCCTTCTTCACCGACGCCGACGACGAGAACCGGGTGCGGTCGGCCGCCGCGAAGCTCAGCCCGCAGACCTGGCAGCACTACCGGCGCGGCTTCAAGAACTACACCGAGATGGATTCGGTCGACGGAACCAAGCCTGCGAGGCGGACTGCCACCCGATCCGGTGACGGCCCGTGCGTCTTCCTCAACGACCCGGACTTCCCGGCCGGCGGCGGCTGCGCCCTGCACGCCCAGGCACTACGGGACGGCGTGCACCCGCTCAAGTACAAACCGGACGTCTGCTGGCAGCTGCCGATCCGCCGGGAACAGGATTGGATCAAGAGACCGGACGGTACGAAACTGCTCCAGTCCACTTTGACCGAGTTCGACCGGCGCGGCTGGGGCCCCGGCGGCCACGACCTCGCCTGGTGGTGCACGTCAGCCCCGGACGCCCATGTCGGCACCGAGCCGATGTACGTGACGTACGGCCCGGAGCTGACCGAACTGATCGGCGAACCGGCCTACGAGAAGCTCGCCGAACTGTGCGCGGCCCGGCTGAGATCCGGCCTGATCGCCATCCACCCGGCCACCACACTGTCCACCGCCCCGAAGAAGCGGGGCGGCCGCGAGCCGGCGTCACCCCGTGCGGTGAAGAACGGCTGACGCCGCGGCGACCACCCGCCGTTCTGGTGGCAGGTGGTCGCACGGGCCGGTCACTCGTACGAGGAAGATCAGGGCTCGAACTTGTAACCCAGACCACGCACCGTGACGATGTAGCGGGGCGCCGACGGCTCCGGCTCGACCTTGGAACGCAGGCGCTTCACGTGGACGTCCAGGGTCTTCGTGTCGCCGACGTAATCAGCGCCCCAGACGCGGTCGATCAGCTGGCCGCGGGTGAGAACCCGGCCGGCGTTGCGGAGCAGCAGCTCGAGGAGCTCGAACTCCTTGAGCGGCAGCTGGACGCCGGCGCCGTCGACGGTGACGACGTGGCGCTCGACATCCATCCGGACCGGGCCGGCGGCGAGCGTCGGCGTGGTGACCTCGGCCGCCTCGGTGCCCTGGCGGCGCAGCACCGCGCGGATCCGGGCGACCAGCTCACGCGGCGAGTACGGCTTGGTGACGTAGTCGTCCGCGCCGATCTCCAGACCGACCACCTTGTCGATCTCACTGTCCCGTGCGGTGACCATGATGATCGGTACTGCCGAGCGCTGCCGCAGCTGGCGGCAGACCTCGGTGCCGGACATTTCCGGCAGCATCAGGTCGAGGAGCACGATGTCGGCACCGGTCCGGTCGAACTGCGTGAGCGCGGAGGTTCCGGTCGCAGCGACCGACACCTCGAAACCTTCTTTGCGCAGCATGTACGACAGGGCGTCGGAGAACGACTCCTCGTCCTCGACCACGAGCACGCGAGCCAATGTGGTTCCTTCCGTCGTCGGCAGCCGGGTCAGCGCCCGGCCACACCGGACTCGATCTCAATCGCCGTCGGTGACGACGAGGGGGTTTCCGGGGGTCGCGCAGGTAGGCGCAGGGTGAACGTAGAACCGTCGCCGAGGGCGCTGGTGACGTCGACACGGCCACCGTGATTGGTGGCGATGTGCTTGACGATGGCCAGGCCGAGGCCGGTGCCACCGGTTGAACGGGACCGCGCCTGATCGGCACGGTAGAACCGTTCGAAGATCCGGTCGACGTCCTGAGGGGAGATGCCGATGCCCTGATCGGCTACGTCGATCTCGATCCAGTCATCGCTCTGCCGCATGGTGAGCGAAACCTTCGTGTTCTCGCCGGAGTACGCGATCGCGTTCTCCACGAGGTTGGTCACGGCGGTGGCGATCTGGCTGTCACTGCCGTACGCCATGGCGCCCTTGGGTCCCTCGCAGGTGACCTCGATGCTCTTCGCGGACGCCGTCGTCCGGGTCCGGTCCACCACCTCGGCGATCACCCAGTCCAGCGGGACCGGCTCCGGGTTCGGCAGCGGTTCGGCGCCCTGCAGGCGGGTGAGCTCCAGCAGCTCGCTGACCAGCCGGCCCATCCGGGCCGACTCGTGGTGGATGCGCTCGGCGAACCGGCGCGCCGCCAGCACGTCCTCGGTCTGCGCCTCCAGGGACGCCTCGGGCAGCTGGGTGGCGTCCAGCAGCGCCTCGGACAGCAGCTGGAGAGCGCCGATCGGCGTCTTCAGCTCGTGGCTCACGTTCGCCACGAAGTCGCGGCGGACCCGGGCCAGCCGGTGCGCCTCGGTCACGTCGGCCGCCTCGATCGCGACATGCGTCGAGTTCAGCGCGACGGCCCGAAGGTGCACCCCGAGCGGCGCCTGTGCCCCGCCGGCACGGCCGCGCGGCAGATCGAGCTCCACCTCGCGGCGCACGCCGGTACGGCGTACCTGACCTGCGAGGGTCCGCAGGATCGGGTGCGCCGCGATGGTGCCGGGCGCGCCGCCCGACCGCAGCAGTCCCATCGCCCGGGCGGCCGGGTTGACCAGCACCGGGTAGTCGTCCGCGTCGAGGACGACGACTCCCACCCGCAGCGAGTCGAGGCTCTTGCGACCGAGCCCTTTCAGTCCGTTCTTGCCTGCCGGGCGGTCATCGTCCGGTTCGATGGCGGCGCTCCCCTCCTGCGGCCCCTTCTGGGCCTTGTCGCCCGGTCGGCGGACCCGGGCCAGTGCAAGCCCCGCTCCCACACCGACGGCGAGCGCAACCAGGACGAGGCCGACGGCGTAATCCCACTCCACGCTGCGATCGTAGGGTCATTGTTTACCTGCGCTACAGGGCCAAAGGTACAAAAGGGTCCGGCTTCGAATAATGTTCACCACTACGCCTGGCGTCGTTCACCGGTGTTCATGTTCAGGCCGCCGGGTCCACATACCGTGGGCAGCACAACCGGCCGCCCGCACCTAGGGCCGGCCCTGAGGAGCACCGGGATACGGACATGCGCGAGGAGTACCAGGCCGACCTCGTCGAGGTAGGCCGCCTTTTGGTGACCATGGCAGAGTCGGTTCGCGCCACCCTGCGCAAGGCGACGACCGCGCTGCTGACCGCCGACCTCAAGGCCGCCGAGGCCGTGATCGAGCGGGACGCCGAAGTCGACAAGATCTACGAGCAGGTCGAGCTGAAGGTGGCGGACATCATCGCCCGGCAGGCGCCGGTGGCGAGTGACCTGCGCCGGGTGATCACCACCCTGCACATCTCCGCCGACCTGGAGCGGATGGGCGACCTCGCCGAGCACGTGGCGAAGACCGCCAAGCGGCGGCACCCGTCGCCGGCCGTGCCGGCCGAGCTGCGGCCGACGTTCAAGGAGATGGCCGAAGTCGCGGACCAGATGGCCGCGAAGATCATCGAGCTGCTGGGCACGCCGACCGTGGCGCTCGCGGCCGAGCTCGAGTCGGACGACGACCGGATCGACGACGCCGAGCGGCACCTTTTCAAGATCATGCTGGCCGACGACTGGCCGTACGGCGCGGAGACCGCGATCGACGGCGCGCTGCTGGGCCGGTTCTACGAGCGGTACGCCGACCACGCCGTGAACATCAGCGAGCAGGTCATCTACCTGATCACCGGTGAGTCGCCGGCCGGAGCGAACTGATCCGATCCCAGGCCTGTGGCCTGCGGATCCGAGGGCCGGGACACCACGGGGGTGTCCCGGCCCTCGTCGTACTACTTACTTCTTGCCCTGGTTGGCGACCGCCGCGGCGGCCTCCTTGGCGGCGACCGGGTCGAGGTACTCGCCGCCCGGGTTGGTCGGGCGCAGGTTCTCGTCGAGGTCGTAGCGCAGCGGGATGCCGGTCGGGATGTTCAGCTTGGCGATCGCCTCGTCGGAGATCTGGTCCAGGTGCTTCACGATGGCGCGCAGCGAGTTGCCGTGCGCCGCGACCAGGACCGTCTTGCCGGCGCGCAGGTCCGGGACGATCTCGTCGTACCAGTAGGGCAGCGCCCGCTCGAGCACGTCCTTCAGGCACTCCGCCTTCGGCAGCAGCTCCGGCGGCAGGTTCGCGTACCGGGCGTCACCGAACTGGGAGAACTCCGAGCCGTCCTCGATCGGGGGCGGCGGTACGTCGTACGAACGGCGCCACAGCATGAACTGCTCCTCGCCGTACGCCTCCAAGGTCTGCTTCTTGTCCTTGCCCTGCAGCGCGCCGTAGTGGCGCTCGTTGAGACGCCACGACCGCTTCACCGGGATCCAGTGCCGGTCGGTGAGGTGCAGCGCGATCTCACTGGTCCGGATCGCCCGGCGCAGCAGGCTGGTGTGCACCACGTCGGGCAGCACGTTCTGCTCCTTGAGCAGCTCGCCGCCACGGCGGGCCTCGTCCTCACCCTTGGCGTCCAGGTCCACGTCGACCCAGCCGGTGAAGAGGTTCTTGGCGTTCCACTCGCTGTTGCCGTGCCGCAGCAGCACCAAGGTTCCAGTCATGGACAACATCTTCCCCCGCACCGAGTCACGCCGATCACGTGGGCTGGAAAGTCGCTTGCGCCGGATCTTAGGTTGTAAGGCAAGGGAGCTAGATCACTGCTTACGGAGGCATCGTGTCGGGTTGGTTGCGGGAAGCCGCGGGCGGTCTGCCCCGGCAGTTCTGGTTCCTCTGGACCGGCACCCTGATCAACCGCCTCGGCTCCTTCGTGGTGCTCTTCCTCAGCATCTACCTCACCGGCGACCGGCACTTCACCCAGACGCAGGCCGGCATCGTGCTCGGCCTCTACGGCGCCGGCGGCGCGATCGGCACCATGACCGGCGGCGTCCTGGCCGACCGCTGGGGACGCCGGCCGACGATGCTGACCGCGCAGTTCGGCGCGGCGGCGCTGATGCTCACGCTGGGCTTCGCCCACGGCTACTGGCAGATCGCGGCCGTCACCTTCCTGCTCGGCATGTTCGCCGAGGGGGTACGCCCGGCCTTCTCCGCGATGATGGTCGACGTCGTGCCGGACCACGACCGGGTCCGGGCGTACTCGCTGAACTACTGGGCGATCAACCTCGGCTTCGCGCTGGCCGCCGTCGCAGCCGGGCTGGCGTCCCAGGTCGACTACTTCCTGCTCTTCGCCGTCGACGCCGGGACCACGCTGATCACCGCGATCATCACGGCGATCTTCCTGGCCGAGACGCGGCCGGCCCGGGTCCGCACCACGGGCGCCGCCGTACCGGCCGGAGGCATGGGCACCGCTCTGCGCGACCGGATCTTCCTGATCTACCTGCTGCTCAACCTGGCGTCGGTGCTGGTCATCCTGCAGCACGCGTCGACGCTGCCGCTCACGATGCTCGACGACGGGCTCTCGGCCGCCACCTACGGTTTGGTCATCGCGGTGAACGGCGTTCTGATCGTTCTCGGTCAGCTCTTCGTTCCGAAGCTGATCGCGGGCCGGGACAGCGCTCGGGTGCTCGCACTCGGCGGACTGATCATCGGCATCGGATTCGGGCTGGTGGCGGTCGCCGACACCGCGTGGATGTTCGCGCTCACCGTGGTCATCTGGACGCTCGGCGAAATGCTCCAGTCACCCAGCAACGCGGCCACCGTCGCGGCTCTCTCGCCACCGCATCTGAGGGGCCGTTACCAGGGGCTGAACTCGCTCTCCTGGTCGATCGGCACGGCACTCGCGCCGATCCTCGGCGGCCTGATCCTGCAGACGGGCGGCGACGCGGTGCTCTGGGTGGGCTGTTTCGGACTTTGCGCTATCGCGGCGGTGGGGCAACTGCTTTCCGGGCCGGCGCGAGCCAGGAGGGCGGCTTTGCGGCGTACGGAGGAACTCGCCCTTGCTGTTCGATCTTGACAATGCGCGATGGCACGCCACTGAACACATCGGACAGTGGTGTGAATTCGAATTACTCGAAAGACCGGTGGAAGGAAGCCCGGAAACAAAAGCACCGGCGGCGGCGGACGACACCCATCCCCATAGGCGCCGCCCGCACTAACCGCCGGTCTCGGGTCGCGCCGTCCCCCAACGGCTCATGCCACCCGTCCCCAAACGCCGATCCGCGGCGATCATTGCTGATCGACCCGTTCCCCGAACTAACGGTTCGGCGTCCATCGACCACGCTAGTTGGGGCAGTCAAGCCTCACAACCCGATTTCGTGTCGACATCTGTTCCGACCGTCACATGAACCAACAACCAACCGATCGGCTGATCCGCCAATCACTCGTCCGGTGCTCTACGTATCGGAGAAATTCACTACCCCGAAAAATCGTCAGCCCTCGGCGAGGTGTTTGAAGGCCTGAAGGTTCGCCAGGGATTCACCGCGCTTGACCCGCCACTCCCACTCCCGGCGGATCGACGAGCCGAAGCCGATCTCCAGCATCCGGTCGAAGGACTCGTCGGCGTACGTCAGGACCGAGCCGAGGATCCGGTCCAGCTCGTCCGCGTCCAGGCCCTTCAGCGAGACCCGGCCGGTGAGGTAGACGTCGCCGGCCGCGTCGATGGAGAACGCGACGGCGTACATCCGGGCGTTGCGCCGCAGCAGCCACGCCCACAGGTCCTCGTGGCGCTCGTCCGGCCGGCGCATCACGAACGCCTCGATCCGCAGCGAGTGATCGCCGACGATCAGGTTGCAGGCCGTCTTGAGCTTGTGGGCGCCGGGCAGCGTGACCACATAGGACGAATCGCCGGTCGGCTCCCAGTCGAGCTCACGCTCGTTCAGGAAGTCTTCGAGAAGCCGCGTCACCATGCGTACGTCGCCCCTTCCAGACGCGCCCGGATCAGCGCGCGGTGTTCGGTCACCGCGTCACGGTAGACCCGTAGCAGGTTGTCGGCGGTCCGATCCCAGGAGAACTGCGAGGCGTGCGCGACAGCGCCGGCGGCCAGCTTGGACACGAAGGCGGGCGCGTCGAGCAGCCGTTCCAGCACCCGGGCCCAGTCCGCGGGGTCGTGCCCGTCGACGAGCACGCCGCTGATGCCGTCCCGGACCGCGGTGACCAGCCCGCCGACCGCGGCCGCCACCACCGGCGTGCCACAGGCCTGTGCCTCCAGGGCGACGAGACCGAACGATTCGTTGTACGACGGCACCGCGACCAGATCGGCGGCCCGGTAGAGGGCGGCGAGGTCGGCGCCGGTCTGCGGCGGCAGGAACACCACCGAGTCGGCGACGCCCAGCGAGGCGGCCAGCTCGATCAGCGAGGAGGGCCGGTCCAGGCCGCTGCCGCTCGGCCCGCCGCAGATCACCAGGGTCGCGTCGCCGGTCTTCATCTCGGCCAGCGCGGAGATCAGCACGTCGGGCGCCTTGAGCGGCTGGATCCGGCCGACGAAGGCGATGATCCGGCCCCGCTCCGGCAGGCCGAACCGCGCGCGGTCGGCGATCCCGGGCCGGAACCGTTCCAGGTCGACGCCGGGCTGCACCACGCTCACCCGCGCCGGGTCGGCCGCGTAGTGCTCGATCAGGTCCTGCGCCTCGAACCGGGTGTTCGCGACGAGCCGGTCCGACTCGGCGATCACCTGCTCCTCGCCGATCAGCCGGGCCCGCGGCTCGGGCCGGTCACCGGTCGCGATGAACAGGTTCTTGACCTTGGCGAGGGTGTGCGCGGTGTGCACGTGCGGCACACCCCAGCGCTCGCGGGCCAGCCAGCCCACCTGCCCGGAGAGCCAGTAGTGCGAGTGGATCAGGTCGTAGTAGCCCGGCGGGTGGGCGGCCTCGGCCCGCAGCACACCGGTCGTGAAGGCACAGAGCTGCGACGGCAGCTCCTCCTTGTCGAGGCCCTCGAACGGACCGGCGGTCACGTGCCGGACGTGCACACCGGGCGACATCTCGACGAGCGGCGGCAGCCCGCTCTTCGTGGCCCGGGTGAAGATCTCCACCTCGACACCGCGCGCGGCCAGGCGCTTCGAGACCTCCACTATGTACACGTTCATGCCGCCGGCGTCACCGGTGCCCGGTTGCTCCAGCGGCGACGTATGCACGGAGAGGGTGGCCATCCGGCGAGGGGTTGGCCATGCGCCGGGTGCCGTCAGCTCACTCACGTTGGCTCCCCTCCGCTTCCGACTCGATAACGGTGTGAAAAGTTGTTGCGCCAACGTTCATCTTCCCCATCGGCGGGGCCCGAACCACCATGCAGCCGACCGAGGGTGATCCAGGTCATTGGAGGATGATCGCTCCATGGCAGATATCGCAGTGGTCACCGGCGCCTCCAGTGGCATCGGGGCGGCCTCCGCCCGCAGGCTCGCCGCCGAGGGATTCCACGTCGTCGCCGTCGCCCGGCGCACCGATCGGCTGGCAGCGCTGGTCGCCGAGATCGGCCCGAATGCTACGGCCGTCGCCTGTGACGTGACGTCGGACGACTCGGTGGCGGAGCTCGCCGCGACGGTGGCCGGGCTGGGCGGCCCGCTCACCCTCCTGGTCAACAACGCCGGTGGGGCGCGCGGCGCGGACCCGGTCGCCGGCGGGTCGGTCGACGACTGGCAGTGGATGTACGACGTGAACGTCCTCGGCACCCTGCGCGTCACGAAGGCGCTGCTGCCGGCCCTGGAGGCGAGCGGCCGCGGCACGATCGTGACGATGGGCTCGACGGCGGCGTTCGTGGTCTACGAAGGCGGCGGCGGCTACACGGCGGCCAAGCACGCCCAGACCGCCCTGGTCGGGACGCTGCGGCTGGAACTCGCCGGCAAACCGGTCCGGGTCATCGAGATCGACCCGGGCATGGTGAAGACCGACGAGTTCGCTCTGAACCGGTTCGACGGCGACGAGGACAAGGCCGCCGCGGTCTACGCCGGCGTGAAGGAGCCGCTGGTCGCCGACGACATCGCCGATATCGTGGCGTTCGCGGCGACCCGGCCGCACCATGTCAACATCGACCGGCTGGTGGTGAGGCCGATCGCCCAGGCCGCACAGCACAAGGTCCACCGGGAGAAGTAGGAATGAAGCCGGTCGGCGCGATCACCCGGGGGACCACGAATCCCAACCGGTTGCGCCGCGTCGACAACTTCATCGCGTACCGGTGCTCCTCGCTCCTCACGGAAGCAGCCTCGCCGCTCGTCGTCGACCTGGGCTACGGAGCGACACCGGTCACCGCCGTCGAACTCCGCAACCGCCTGGCGGTCACGGTCCGCGCGGACGTCACCGTCGTGGGATTGGAGATCGATCCAGTACGGGTGACAGCCGCACAGCCGTACGCCGAACCCCCATACCTGGAGTTCCGCCGCGGCGGCTTCGAGATGGCCGGACTGAGGCCGCAGGTGGTGCGCGCCTTCAACGTGCTCCGGCAGTACGCAGAAGAGGAAGTGGCGGCCGCCTGGTCGGCCATGAGCGCCAGTGGAGCGGTGCTGATCGAAGGCACCTGTGATGAACTGGGGCGGATCGGCAGCTGGGCCGTGGTCGAAGACGGCGTGCCCTCGACCCTCACGTTGTCTGCTCGGCTGGCCTCGCTGGAACATCCGGCGGTGTTCGCCGAGCGGCTACCCAAAGCGCTCATTCATCACAATGTGCCCGGGCAGGCTGTTCATGAGCTTCTCCGGGCATTGGGGCGGGCCTGGGAAACCGAGGCCACGCCGTTCGGGGCTCGGCAGCGGTGGATGTCCACTGTGCGGCGGATGCGCAATGACGGGTGGAAGGTGCTGGACGGGCCTGGGCGGTGGCGGTTAGGGGAGTTGACGATGCCCTGGCCGGGTGGGGGTTAGGGGGCCTGTCGGGGTCGGGGTCGTTGTCCACAGGGTCGAGTTGTCCACAGGGGTCGCACCGAAGATCGCCCAACAAGGCCACACTGGCCTGTGGGGGCTCCCCCTGGGAGGGCGGGCCCTGACACAGTCGCTGATCTTGTCGGCTTCGAGATCGTCAGCGGACTCGTCGAGCCACTACGGCTCACACCTCCGAGGCGCGCAACGAAGATCTTGAGTGTTTTCGCACCTCGGAAGGGCAAGAGCCACTCAAGATTCGGTACGAGGGACCGGCTCGGCCGTACGGCCTCCGAGAGCGATGAGCGACAACTCCTCGACGCGTTTCGCTCGCCTCTACACACCGGACGGGTCGCCCCGACGGACTTTTCACGCGAAACGCTCCGCCGATGACGAACGGTAGCGAGCAGTAACGGGCGATCTCGGTGTCCGACGGCTTGGTGGAGTATCGCGGGTGCTCTAGACCCCACGGGTCTCCACCAATCATCTGCGATCGGAAACGACCGCTACGAAGAGTGACGACATCAGGCGGATTGCTCTGAATTTCCGTCGCGGTGAACGCCGGCTACCGGAAAAGTCGCGCGCCACGGACCACGACCTGTGGCCCCTTCTTTCTCAGGCGAGCACCGTCTTCAGGGCCTCCAGCAGCGCATCCGCGGTGAAGGGCTTCTTCACCAGCAGGGCGTCCTCACCGACCAGGCCCTTCGTGACGGCGATGTCCTTGGGCAGGCCGGAGATGAAGACCACGCCGAGGCCGGGGCGCAGGTCGCCGACCGCGCCGGCCAGTTCGCCCCCGCCGATGCCGGGCAGGGTGAGGTCGGTGACCAGGGCGGCGATCTCCGGGTGGTCACGGCAGACCGAGATGGCCTCTTCGTGATCACCGGCCACCAGCGTCGCGTATCCACGGCGCTCCAGCATCCGGCGCATGATGTCGCGCAGATCCTCTTCGTCGTCGACGACCAGGACGGTCGGTTTCTCGGCGACCGGCGCCTCGGACATTGGTCCTCCTCGGGGCTGGTGTCGATCCTCACGCTAACCGCCGCATGCCTTCGGCGTACGGCGGTTCGCCAAGGCAGACGGGTGCGCCCCGGGACGCGGCGGGCGTCCCGGGGCGCACGGGACAGCAGGTGTCTCAGGAGGCGATTTTGCCGGTGAAGAGCATCTTGTTGGGCGAGCCGGATCCGGGGTTGCGGACCGACCCGGCGACGGCGTCGCCGACCAGGTCGTCCCGGACCTGCCGCGGCGTCCAGTCCGGGTGGGCGCCGAGGATCAGGGCGGCCGCGCCGGCCACGTGCGGAGCCGCCATCGAGGTGCCGTTCATCGTCTTGACGGCGGTGTTCGAGCCCTTGCCCGCCGACTGGATGCTGACGCCCGGCGCGAAGAGGTCGAGGCAGGTGCCGTAGTTGGAGAAGGAGGCCCGCTTGTCGTTCTTGTCGACGGCGCCGACGGTGATCGCGTCGGGGGTGCCGCCCGGCGAGGACTTGCAGGCGTTCTTGTTCTCGTTGCCCGCGGCGATGGCGTAGGTGACGCCCTTGGCGATGGACCGGTTCACGGCGGCGTCAAGGGTCTTGCTGACCGGACCGCCGAGGCTCATGTTCGCCACCGCGGGCAGCTTCGCGTTCGCGGTGACCCAGTCGACGGCCGCGATGAAGTCGGAGAACTTGCCGGAGCCGTCGCAGCCGAGAACCTTCAGCGCGACCAGGTCGACGTCCTTCGCCACGCCGAAGTTCTTGCCGCCGATGGTGCCGGCCACGTGCGTGCCGTGCCCGTTGCAGTCCTCGGCGACCCGGTCGTCGTTCACGAAGTCGTAGCCGTTGCGGGCGCGGCCACCGAACTCCTGGTGGGAGATCCGGACACCCGTGTCGATCACGTACGCCGTGACCTCACCGGCGGCGGAGTAACGGTAGGAGCGGTCCAGCTTGGTGGTGCGCTGGTCGATCCGGTCCAGCCCCCAGGTGACCTGCTCGGCCTGGGTGCTGACGACGCCTGCCGGCCGGATCGTGGCGTCCTGCTCGACGTACCGGACGGACGGGTCGGCGGCGAGACGGGCCGCCTGGAACGCGGTCGCCTGGAGCTGGAATCCGCGTACGGTCGAAAGGTAGTTGGCGCCGACCGTTCCGCCGTACTTGCGCGCCAACGCCTGCGAGGCTGAGGGAACAGCGGCAGACTCGGACTTCAAGACCACGATGTAGCTGCCCGGGACGGCGTCCGCGGCGCCGGTGACGACACCGGTCGGTGCGGCGGAGACGGGTGCGGTCAGTCCGAAGAAGGTGACGGTTGCGGCGCTCGCGGCGGCGATGAGACGGGCGGCCTGGCGGCGGGCGTCGGTACCGAACATGCGTGTTCCTCCTCGGTTTCGCTCCGGCCCGGGGGCATGCCGAAAGCAACTTGAGGGAAATGTTGTTCGGAGACGGGAGCACCTCCGGTACCCGTTGGGGTGCGCTGAAGTTGCCGCTGATCAGGCCGATTTCGATCGGGCGGATCACACCGGGAACCTTTAAGTCGACAGTGCGGCGTGCCGATTTTCTCTGCTGTCAGGGACCGCCGCACCGCCACTGAGCAAGGAGAGCGATATGACCACTCTGCTGTCGCCCGAGATCGACACCGTAGGTGAGCTGACCGAGCGCTGCGATCGCTGTGGTGCGGCCGCCAAGCTGGAGGTCGAGCTGTCCAGCGGCGGTGACCTGGCGTTCTGCGGCCACCACGCCAACCGGTACGACACCGACATCCTCCGGATCGGTAGCAAGATCCGGCTTGAAGAGGGCTTCGGATGGCCCAGTAAGTAGCTGGCCCGGCAAGTCACCGCCCGCGCCGGTAAGCCGCGTTATGCTCGTTTCCTCACGTCTTTGGGGGAAATGTGCATATCGCGGCGCATGGCGTGGGCAGGCTGTCCCGGCTGATCGCCGGGTGCGCCGGGATCGCGGTCGCCGTCCACGGCTTCCTGGACGCGCGCACGCTCGATGACGGCGTACCCCCGGAGGGGCCGCTGCCCACTCCCACGGCCGCGCTGCTTCCGGCCGGGATCGCCCTCCTCGTCCAGGTGGCGCCGGTCTCCGGTGGCCTGTCCGGCCGCGCCCGGGCGGTGATCGCCGCCCTCCTCGCGCTGGCCGCCGCCGGCCTGGCCGTCACCCGCTTCGGTGACCAGCCCGCCGCGGCGGTCGCCGTGCTCCTCGCCGGGCTGGCCCTGGCCTGCCTCGACGTGCGGCTGCCCCGATACGACGGCGCCTCGTACGAGAGCTTCCGGTTCAGCGGCTCGCCGCCGTTGCGGTTCGCCGATCCGCTGCTGCCGCACGACGACTCCACGTCGTTCCGGCTCGCCGAGCCGCTGCTGCTCGGCGCCGCCGTGATAGCGCTGGTCGCGCTCTTCGCCCAGATCCTCGATCCGGCCCTCCTGCCCGCAGGCGGGCCGGACGCCGTCATGCCCCCCGTTCAAGCGTTCGCGTTGCTGCTGCTCACGGCGGGCACGATCCTGGCCCGCCCGGTCAGCGACCTCACGGCTCCCGTCATAGGAGCAGGCGAGAAGCCGGCGGCAGCAGACGAAGCGCGCGATCGGGAAGACTTCTCCCGGACGCTGCTGCAGTCGATGAACGAGGCCGTGATGGTGCTCGACGCCAACTACCACGTGATCGACGTGAACCGGCGCTGGCGCGAGCTGACCGGACTCCCGGACGACGACGTGGCCCGGGACCCGCCGCCGCTGCCCCCGCCCGGAACCGGCGGCGGCGACTGGACGATCCCCCGCGCCGACGGAACCGCCATACCGGTCCTCGCCACCATGGCGGCCATCCCGGATGCCGCCGGCGCCACCCGCGGGTACGTCGCCACCTGCGTCGACATCGCCGAGCGCAAGCACGCCGAAGTCGCTCTCAGCGAGCACGCCGCCGAGCTCGAGCGGGGTAACGCCCAGCTCGCCGCGGCGCTCGCCTTCAAGAACGACCTGACCTCGATGCTGACCCACGACGTGGCGCAGCCGATCAGCTCGATCGCCAGCCTCGCCGAACTGCTCTGCGCGGACTGGGCGGATCTGCCGGACGACATCCGGCTCGAGCTCGCCACGAAGATCGACAAGAACACCCAGCGGCTCGTCAAGATGATGAACGACCTGCAGCTGCTCTTCCGCCTGGACACCGGCGCGGTCACCGCCCGGCGGGTGCCGGTCCCGCTGCTGGAGGTCGTGCGTACCGTCAGCGCGGGCGACCCGGCCGTCGAGATCACGATCGACGAGGACCTGACGGCGCTCGCCGACCGGGGGCACCTCACCGTCGTCGTGGAGAACCTGATCAAGAACGCACTGGCCCACGGCGCTCCGCCGGTGCAGGTCCGGGCCGGCCGTGAGGACGGCGGCGTACTGCTGGTCGTGCAGGACAGCGGTCCCGGCATCCCGGAGAACGTGCTGCCCGGCCTCTTCGGCCGCATCGTCAAGGGCGCCGGCATCAAAGGCGCCGGGCTGGGCCTCTTCATCGTCCGGCACCTGGTCGAGGCGAACGGTGGCTCGGTGCGCTACGAGCCCGTCGCCCCGCAGGGCGCCCGCCTGCTGGTGACCCTGGAACGAGCACCGGCATAGCGAGAGGCCGGCCCGAGCGGGCCGGCCTCGCGAAGAATCCGCCGCGTCAGCTGCCGCGCTCCTCCTCGTTGAGCATGCCGTCGCCCCACATGTCGGACTTCGAGGTGCGGCCGCCCATCCGGGCCGTGCCGGCCACGCCACCGCTGAGCGGGGCCGGGCCGCCGACCCGGCGGCCACTGGTGACCTCGGGTTCCGCGCCGGTGTCCCACCCCGCGCCGGGGCTGGGCGCCGGCTGGGTGGCGTTGCGGTTGCGGACGCGCTGGGCCACCGAGGCGGGGGACGCCGGGTTCATGGTGGCCGCGTTGCCGAGGAACGAGCGCCCGGTGATCTGCTTGGTGCTGGCGCCGGTCGGCATCGGGCGCCCGCCCAGCACGCCGCTCTCCACCAGGCCCTTGAACGTGGTGAGGTCGGCCTTGAGCCGCCGGGTCAGCGACTCCTGGCCGTGCCTGTCGCTCGGCATGAGGAAGGCGATGTCCGCCTCCAGTTGCGCCACGATCTGGGTCTTCGTCTCACCCATCGGCCGCAGCGTCAGCGTCTCGGCGAGCAGCGGCCCCTCCATCGTCGACCAGGAGACCCGTTCGTCCGGCGACCGCTCGATGATCTGAGCGTCGAACTCGCGCCGCTTCCCGTCCACGTCCATGATCCAGTGAGTCTGGTCGGCGCCGATGGACGTCACCTGCCGCACACCGGTCATGAAACGTGGGTAGTTCTCGAACGCCGCGAGCTGTTCGTACACCGTGTGGACCGGCGCACTGACCTCGATCGCCTGCTGAACCATGCTCATCGCAACTCTCCCATGCTGAAGTGCTGGCATGACAGAGCGTACGGAGGCGAACACTAGTCGTGTTCAGTTTTCTTCTTTCTTCAGACGCGACGCAGGTACTGCCAGCGGCCCACCTCGGCGGCGTACCGGGCGTCGCTGGCCGGGGCGAGCGTCACTGCGGCGTCCCGGAGTTCCTGGACCATCCGGGCCGACGGGCTGCGCCACGCCTCGCTGATCTCCACCACGGTCCCGGTGGCCCGGCAGGCGGCGGCCAGCTCGGCGACCAGGGCCGGGCCGACCACGGTGTCGTCGATGCCGGCCTGGGCCAGCAGGGCGAGCGGCCGGGCCAGCTGAGCGGGGACGTACCGGGAAGCGCGCTCGATGCCCTTGACCGTGGCGTGCACGAGCTGCTCGGCGACCTGCTCGGCGGAGAACTCGCCGGCGTCGAGGCGGGACCGCACCTCCCGGGCGTCGAGGAGCTCGCCGCCGACCGGCAGGGCGGAGACCGCGACCGAGAGCGCGTCCAGCTGGGCCAGGTCGTGGGGCAGGGCGATCCAGCCGTCCGAGCTGACCACCTCGACCTCGACGGCCACGCGGAGGGTCATCTCGGTGCGGTGCCGGGCGCGGCGGACGGCGTCGGCGTACGCGGTGAGCCATCCGGTCTCCGGACCCGCCTGGTCCGCGAAGGTGAGCGAGCGCAGGCCGGCCCGGTCGGCGGCGGAGACCACCACGCCGACGGCGTCCCGGCCGGACGAGAAGCCGGTGTGCACGTGCGCGTCCACCGTCAGATCCAGTACGCCGGCCATGCCGACCGCACCGACGGCGACGACTGATTCGCGCTCAACCACCACGCTTGCTCCCCCGCAATTCAGGGACGAGATTTTCCCGTCCGCCGATGAGAGTGCGGGACGGACGTTGTCGGCCGGGTCAGCCGCCGGTGCAGGTGAGGTGCGTCATCACCGGGATGCGCGGCAACCGGATCGCACTCCGGCCGCACCCGGTACGGCAGCCACCGCCCGGCAGCCTTCCCAGGCATGAAGATGCTCGCGACCGTGGTCGCCGGCCTCGTGGCGGCGACGGCTCTGACCGCACCCGCCGCGGCTGCCACGACGAAGGTGGTCACCGGCACGGCGAAGACCGGCGGGACACCGCTCAACATGCGTCGTACGCCGTCGCCGACCGCCGAACGGGTCGGCTCGGTGGCGAGCGGCAAGACGGTCTGGATCCTCTGCCAGGTCACCGCGCAGCAGGTCACCGGCACGGTGCGGACCACGAACCTGTGGGACCACCTCGCGA
Source organism: Actinoplanes sp. OR16 (assembly GCF_004001265.1). Taxonomy (GTDB): domain Bacteria; phylum Actinomycetota; class Actinomycetes; order Mycobacteriales; family Micromonosporaceae; genus Actinoplanes. The sequence continues at coordinate 1,760,455 of NZ_AP019371.1, forward strand.
ACGGGTCGTACGTCTCGGACGCCTACGTCGAGCGGCCGGCCACCGGCATCCCGTCGTGTCCCACCGCATCGGCACCTCCGGTCCAGCCCGTCGAGCAGGCGCCGGCCATCCCGGCGCCGGCCAAGGGCGAGAGCTGGCAGCTTCCGGTGAGCGCAGGGCTGGTGAGCGGTTTCCGTACGATCGCCCGCCCCTCTCACGACGGCGTCGACCTGGCCGCGACGCGGGAGACCCCGATCCTGGCCGCCGCCGCGGGCACCGTGATCCGCGTGGTCTGCAACGTCTCGGCCGGCTCATGCGATGTGGACGGCAACCGGAACCTCGGCGGCTGCGGCTGGTACGCCGAGGTGCAGCACGCCGGCGGCATCGTGACCCGGTACTGCCACATGGTCCGCCGCCCGGTCGTCACCGTCGGCCAGGCAGTCCGGAAGGGCCAGTTGCTCGGCAACGTCGGCACCTCGGGCTCGTCCTCCGGCCCGCACCTGCACTTCGAGGTGCACGTGAACGCGCCGGCCGCCCGCGCCAACGCGGTCGACCCGATCGCGTTCCTCAGGAGCCGCGGAGTGACCCTCCGATGAGGAAAGGCGCCCGCCGATCACTCAGGCGGGCGCCTCCGGGGAATCACTCGTCCGGGTCGGGCTTCTCGAGCATCCGGGTCAGCGCGTGGACGGCGTCCTCGGTCGGCGATGCGGCCGCCCGGTTCGCCTCCTGCAGCTCGCGATAGACCTCTTCGCGATGGACCTGCACGTCCCGAGGAGCCTGGATGCCCAGCCGGATGACGTCGCCACGGGCCTCGAGAACCGTGATGACGACGTCGTCGCCGATCATCACGCTCTCCCCTGCCCGCCGGGTCAGCACAAGCATCGGTGCCCTCCTCCATCCATGGAACGGACAGCATGGCAAAGGCGCGGTCGCGAAGGAAACCGCGACCGCGCCTACGCGAGGAGGATCAGAAGTTCCGGTTCATGATCGCGCGGACCGGGTAACCGGATCCACTGAGGACGACCTGCATGGCCCGCATGGAGTCGCGGTCCACCACGATCGGCGCAAGAAGGTTCGCGGTCGTCTCGTCCTGACCCGCGGTGATCACCGAGAGCAGCAGGAGACGGTCCGGGTCCTTCGTGTTCAGCGCCGCGAAGACCTGGTTCTCGATCTCCGGTGCGTAATCCGGGAAGAACGGCTCCGGCGGAGCGACCAGGAAACGCAGCTCCGGGTTGTCGATCGAAGTCAGGGCGAAAAGCAGGCCGTCGTCGTTGAGGCGCACGAGAACGAATTCCCGGTGCGACGGGAAACCCGGCATGGGCACCGCCATCGTGATGGACGGCAACCCGAGCGACGGGTCGGTCACGGTGGCCTCAATCGGTCGGGACGCGGTGCGAGTAGTCATGGTCACCTCAGGAAATCGATGAGCGAGGGCTGGATCACCTTGGCCGTGGCGGCCAGGGCGGCCTGATACGAGGTCTGCTGGAGCTGCAATTCCATGATCGCCTTCGGCAGGTCGACATCCTCGATATCGGAGAGCTGCGACGACACGGACATCAAGCGATCCTCAGCGGACTGCTTCATCTGGGTAACCCGATTGTATCGGGCACCTACGTCCGAAAGCGTGGAATTCAGGATCTGCGACGCTTTATCGAGATTCTCCAGACCAGCGGTAATTCCGGCGCTGTCTCCGTTACGCATGGACGTAACAAGGCCGTCCAGGGCCTTGAAGAGCTGTGCCGGATTTGATACTTCATTACCATTCGAGTCCGTTATGGTCTCCGCTCCGAAGACCTCCGGGCCTCGTACGTCGACCCGCACTTTGGCGTTCGGGCCGATCGACCGGAGCACTTGGCCGTTGGGTTCGCCGGCGTAGCCTCCGGTGGGGTCGTAAGCGGTGCTGTCGGGTGTCGCACCGCCGAAGACCGGACGATCCAGATACTTGGTGTTGGCGTACTGGAGCAGGGTGCCTTTGATCTGTTCGATCTCGGCAGCCCGGGCCTCGTTCGCCGCCGGTGTGCTTCCACCGCCGGCACTTGCCGCGGCCAGGGTCAGTTCACGGACCTTGGAGACGAGGACCGTCGCGTCCTGCAGGGTGTCCTGCACGGTTCCGAGCCGGCCCATCGCGTCGTCCGCGTTGGTGGAGTACTTCTGGTTCGCGCGTACCTCGCTGCGTAGCTGAAGTGCGGTCACCGTGCCCGTCGGTGAGTCGGACGGACGATGGAGTTGTTTGCCACTGGAGATCTGGTCCTGCGCGGTCTGCGTACGGCTGAGATTGCGCTGCAGGCTGGCCATCGTCCGGCTTCGGACGCTGCTTTCGGTGACCCGTGGACTGGTCATTGATCAGGACTCCCCTCACCTGCCGACAAGGCCGGTCCGGTTGATCAGTTGGTCGAGCATCGAGTCGATCGTGGTGAGGACCCGGGACGCCGCCTCGTACCCACGCTGGTAGGTGAGGAGGTTGGTCATCTCCTCGTCGAGGTTCACGCCGGACTCCGCGTCCCGTGCCGCGTCCACCTGATCGGTCACCGCGTTCTGGATGTCCCGGCGGCGGATCGAGGACTGCGCGGACACACCCAGGTCCCCGATCAGCTGCTGGTACTCGGCGTCGGCGCCGGTCCGCGACGTGGACAGCTCGGAGAGGTCGTCGGCGATCACCCCGTCCAGGACACCGGGTGTCCCCTTCGGATCGCCGGACGAGACGGCGAGCTTGTCCGGATCGGTGACGGCCACCGAGATGTTCGCGGCGGAGAGCGGCAACCCGTTGCTCGACGCGAAGAAGTCCTGCCCGGTGGTGCCGTCCACGCCGTACCCGCTCTTGTGCAGGGTGTTCACCGTGCTCGCGAGCGTGGTCGCCACCGTGTCCAGCCGCTGCGACAGGCTCTGCAGCGTGCCACCGCGGGTGAGCATCTCCATCGAGGCGCCCATCGCCCCGCCCGAGGCGACCGCGGTCTTCGTGTCGGCCCAGCGCAGGTTGACCTCGGTGGTCGCCAGGTCCTCCATCCGCAGGGCGCCGCCGGACTGGATCTCCACGGTCCGGGTGGAGAACTCGTTGACCAGCGGCGCGCTGCCGATGAACACGTTCACCGCGCCGTTCGGCATGTCCGTCGCGGTGGCGCCGACCAGCTCGGAGAGTTTCAGGATGGCCTGGCCCCGCTGGTCCTGGAGTTCGTTCGCACCCAGGCCGGCGCCCTGTGCGATCACGATCTCCTTGTTCAGCTTGGCGATCGTGTCGGCTGCCTTGTTCACCTCGCTGACCGAGGTGTCCAGGCCGGCGCGGGTCGCCTGGAACTGATTGTTCAGCTGGGCGGACGCGTCGTTCAGCGTGACGGCGACGGTGGTCGCCTGCTGGATCAGCGCCGACTTCGGAGCGGCCTTGTCCGGGTTCGAGGCGACGGCGTTGAAGCCGTCCCACATATCCTGCAGACGGGCCTGCAACGCGGTGTCGCTGGGCTCGCCGAAGACGTCCTCGATCAGCGTGTACGCCGAGGCCCGCTCGTTGTGATACGCCGAGTTCGCGTGCTCGGTGTAGCTGCGCTGGTCGAGCGCCGAGTTGCGCATCCGCTCGACCGAGCTGACCGTGACGCCGCTGCCGATCGCGTCGGTGGTGGCGTACACGCCCGGCACCAGATTGGCGTTCTGCGACTGCATCACCACGCGCTGCCGGGTGTACCCCTCGGTGCTCGCGTTGGCGATGTTCTGGCCTGAGACGTCCAGGCCGCGGCGCTGCGCGTACAGCGAGGTCAGCGCCGTGTTGATTCCACTGAATGTGCTGCCCATCAGATCGCCTCATCAACCAGGCTGGGGCGGCGAGCGCCGCCGGTGACGGTCTGGCCCTGCGGCCCGTACGTTTCCACAGTCTCGGCGAACGCGAGCATGGTTTCGCGAGCAGCGCGTTGTCCTGCGGTGAGCAGGTCACGATTGACGTCGGCCAGGGCCCTGATCTCCGACGTCAGGAGCAGGAACGCCTTACGGTGCTGGTGGAGCAGGTCCGACCAGGGGTCGGGAGCCGCGTCCGCCAGCTCGCCGAGGGAGGCGTCCGGAGAGAGTCCGAGTTCGGCGGCGACCTCCTGCGAGTACGCGGCGCGGATGACCTCGGTCTGCCGGATCTGGTCGAGCACCACCTCCACCTCGCGGGTGGCGTGGCTGAGCCAGCGTGACCGGTTGGCGGCGAGGAGCAGCTGCTCCTCCTCAAGCTTGAACAGCAGCATCTCCAGCAGCTCACGTGCACGCCACAGGACGCTGGCCAGGTCGGTCAGGCTCACCCGGACCTCCGTGTCGTATCGCTGTCGGGTGCACCCGATCGGCAACCCGCTCATTCGGACACGTCGGCACATCCGCGATGCCGCTGAGTGGTTTCCGACGATCGGGGACTTCTCCGGTTTGCCGGAAACGACCCGAAAAAATCTCAGAGAATGCCTATGGCCTCTCGGCGATCGGCCGAAGGGATGAGGCGTAACACCACGGCTCAAGGACGGGCCGCTCAAGACCCCAGTCAAGGAGGAGTTTTCAATGGGTCTTCGCATCAACCAGAACATCGCCGCGCAGAACGCCTACCGGAACCTCTCGGTGACCGACAACCAGATGTCGAAGTCGCTCGAGAAGCTGTCCAGCGGTTTCCGGATCAACCGGGCGGCCGACGACGCGGCCGGCCTCTCGATCTCCGAGGGCCTGCGTTCCCAGGTCGGCGGTCTCAAGGTCGCCGTCCGCAACTCGCAGGACGCGATCAGCGTCGTGCAGACCGCTGAAGGTGCGCTCAACGAGACCACCAGCATGCTGCAGCGCATGCGTGACCTGGCGGTCCAGTCCAACAACGCGTCGCTCGACTCCGAGGCGAAGAACGCCGCTCAGGCGGAGTTCACGCAGCTCAGTGCCGAGATCGACCGTATTTCGGACACCACGTCGTTCGGCAAGTCGAAGCTGCTCGACGGTTCCTTCGGCAACACCCAGACGGTGGCCGGCACGCCCGCCGCGATGACCAACTCGACGAGCTTCGGGGTCACCGACATCAACGGCACGACCCTCGCCACGCCGATCGCGGTGACCGTCGACACCACCGGCATGACCGGCCAGGAAGCGGCTACGGCCATCAACAAGGACCTGAGCGACCAGCTCAAGGCCCAGGGTTTCCAGGGCAACGAGATCAGCCTGGTGGCCCGTGAGGACGACACCACCACCGACGTCTCGTTCGAGGCGAACGGCTCGGTGTCGTTCACGTCGACCGGCGTCGCGGCCGGCACGAGCACCGGGAAGACCGGCGGCACGGCGGGCGACTTCCAGATCGGCTCCAACGCCGGCGAGAAGCTCGGTGTCACCATCAACGCCGTCGACTCGAAGACGCTGGGTCTCGCCAAGCTCGACCTCACCACGCCGGCCAGCGGCGCCACCGAGTCCGGTGCCGCGACCGCGATCAAGGCGCTGGACAAGGCGATCACGTCGGTCTCCGACCAGCGTGCTCAGCTCGGTGCGTACCAGAACCGCTTCGAGCACACCATCAACAACCTCAACACGGCTGTCGAGAACCTGTCCGCCTCCGAGTCCCGGATCCGTGACACCGACATGGCGCAGGAGATGGTCTCGTTCACCCGGAACCAGATCCTCACCCAGGCCGGCACGTCCATGCTCTCGCAGGCGAACCAGTCCTCGCAGGGTGTGCTCTCGCTGCTCCGCTAGTGGCTAGTCGCAACCGAACAGCCACCGACAACAACTGAATCTCGTCGTCGAACGACCGAATAGGTGGGGGTAGCCGGAGATTCGGCTGCCCCCACCGCCGCACTTGTCCTGAAGACGAAAGCAGGTTCCCGTGACCAGTTCAGTTGACGGCATGGTCAGCGGCATGCAGACCACCTCGATGATCAACAGCCTGATGAAGGTCGAGGCGGCCCCGCAGACGAAGCTCAAGACGAAGGTCGAGACCGCCGAGACGGCGATCACCTCCTACCAGTCGGTGAACGCCAAGCTCAAGGCGGTCAAGTCGGCTGCCGAAGGTCTGGCCCGGCTGGAGACCTGGCGCTCGATGAAGGCGACGTCGACCTCCGACGCGGTCACCGCGACGGCCTCCGGTGGCGTCGGCGGCATGTCCGGCAGCCTCACGTTCGACGTGAGGTCGGTGGCCCGGGCACAGACCTCGGTGCTCAAGGTCGACACCGCCTCGGAGGGCTTCCCGACCTCGTTCACCATCCAGAGCGGCTCGTGGTCGGACCCGGACAACGACGCGAACACCGACAACGACACCTTCAGCGCCGACGGCACCGCCGCGAAGACCATCAACGTGGGCAGCCCGCCGACCGCCGAGAAGGTGGCGGCCGCGGTCAACTCGGCTGACATCGGCATCCGCGCCTATGTCGTCAAGACCGGCGCCAACGCCGGCGCGCTGCAGTTCACCGGTTCCAAGTCCGGCGCCGCGAACGGCTTCGACATCCAGGGCCTGACCGATCAGTTCAACGCCCAGGAGTCCGTGAAGACCACGTCGTCACGGGACGCGAAGCTCGTGGTCAACCCGGGAACGAACACCGAATACGCGGTCACCAGCAGCACCAACACCTTCGCCGACGTGATGCCCGGCGTGACCCTGAACGCCTCGAAGATCGAGAACGGCGTGACGGTGAGCGCCACGAACGACATGAGCGCCGTCACCGCGAAGATCCAGGCGTACGTCGACGCCGCGAACGAGGCCTTCAACGAGATCAAGACGCAGACCGCGTTCGACATCGACACGAAGAAGGGCTCGCCGCTCACCGGCGACTTCACCGTCCGTCAGATGAACCAGTCCATGCTCAGCATGATCAGTGGTGGCCTGACGTACCAGAAGAACATCTACGACGCCGACGGCAAGGTCACCAGCACCACTGACGTCGCCTTCGGCTCGCTCAGTCAGCTCGGCATCGAGCTCGACCGCAGCGGCACGCTCACCTTCACGGCCTCCAAGTTCGAGGAGGCGTACCAGAAGGACCCGAGTGCGATCCAGGGTGGCGCGATCGGCTTCGCGAACCAGGTCAAGGCTCTGGCGACGAAGCAGTCGAACAGCGTCACCGACGTGATCACCGGCCGGAAGAACGAGATCGACTCGCTGAACGGCCAGATCGAGAACTGGGACGTCCGGCTCGCCGGCCGGCGGCTCGCGCTGCAGAAGCAGTACGCCGGTCTGGAGACCGCGCTCGGCAAGCTGCAGAACCAGTCGAGCTGGCTCTCCGGCCAGCTCGCCGGCCTCGGCTAAAGCCGGCAGCCCGCTCCTTCTGACGAAAACCAGCCCCGAGGAGACCCATGACCGCGCCCAACCTCCGTGACCGCTACCTGCAGGAGACGATCAACACGGCTTCGCCGGCCAAGCTGCTGATCATGCTCTACGACCGGCTCATCCTCGACCTCGGTCAGGGCGCCGAGGCGTTCCGCGCCGGTGACGCCGAACTCGGCAGCGCGAAGGTGATGCACGCCCAGGAGATCGTGCTGGAGTTGCAGGTGTCACTGGATGTCAACGCGTGGGACGGAGCTCCCGGACTGTCCAGTCTGTACGGTTTCATCCTCACCGAGCTGATCGGGGCGAACATCAGGCGGGACGCCGACCGGGTGGACGGCTGCCGGAAGCTGCTGGAGCCGCTGCGAGACGCGTGGCGCGAGGCGGCGTCGGCGACATGACCACCGGGACACAGGCGGCGGATTGGCGGGTGGCCTGGACGCAGGCGCTCGACGAGCTGGAGATGGACGTCGCCTCGGTCGAGGCGATGCTGGCCGACGAGCACCGGCACGCCGAAACCCCACCCGCCGACCTGTGGAGGCCGCCCACCGAGCTGGGCGCGCTACCGCTCGAACTCAAACCGCGGGCCGACGAGATCCTCACCCGGCAGCTGGCCGCGGCCGAGGAACTGGCCCGCCGGATCACGGCGAGCCGCCAGCAGCTGACCATGACGTCCCGGATCGAGACCGGTGAGGCGGTAAAGCGGCCCGTCTACCTCGATCGCGCGATGTGACCACGACGTCCCGGAATCCCGGCAGGGGTTCCGGGACGTTCTCGTGTGCAACCTCTCAGCAACCGCTTGGGACTCAGCGGATTGCCGGTCAGGCCGAACTGCAAGGTACGAGCAACGGAATGCTCACCGAATTGCCAAGGAGAGGCGACCGTACGCATCGCGTAGGAGTCCCCGTGTTCGATGACCGTTCGTCGTCCGCACTGCGTGTCGCTGTCGCGGGTCTCGCGGCCCGGCAGACCGCCATTGCCAACAACATCTCCAATATCGAGACCCCCGGCTACCGCGCCCGTAAGGTCAAGTTCGAGGAAACGCTGAAGACCGCCATGGACAACGGCGGATCGGCGAGCGATGTCACCCCGAGCGTTCAGACGTCCCTGGAGCCGACCCGGCTCAACGGGAGCAACGTCAACCTCGACGAGGAGACGCTGTCGCACATCGACACCACGATGCGCTACAACCTCGCGATCCGGGCGCTGGACGGCAAGTACAGCCTCCTCCGCGAAGCCATCAAGGGGGCCTGATCATGAGCACGTTCAACGCGATCGGGGTGGCCGGCACCGGCGTCACCGTGTACCGCAAATGGCTCGACGCGGTGTCCGACAACATCGCCAACATCAACACCACTTCTCGTACGTCGGAGAACGCCTTCCAGGCCCGTTACGTCGAAGCCCGGGCCGCTCAGGACGGCAACGGCGCCGAGGTGGCCGGCATCTCGCTCGGCAGCGCCGAGGGTGTCCTCGCGTACGACCCGGAGAATCCGCTCGCCGACGCCGAGGGTTACGTGCGCCGGCCGGACATCGACATGGGCAGCCAGATGGCGCAGCTCATGATGGCGCAGCGCGCGTACCAGGCCAACCTCGCGGTGGTGGACCGGGCACGCGAGTCCTACTCCGCCGCGATCAACCTCGGGAAGTGATCGTGATGACCTCTGCGATCGGTGGTATCGGCGGTATCGGCGGTTTCTCCGGCATCGAGGGGATCTCCGGGCTCGGCGGGTTCAGCGGAGTCAGCGGGGTCTCGGACGACACCGAGACCGCCGCCCCCAAGGGACCCAACGCGGACTTCGCCGGCATGCTCGCCCAGGGCCTGGAGAACGTCCAGGCGTCACAGCAGAAGGCGAGTGATCTCGCCGTCCAGGTCGCCAACGGCACGCTGCAGGACCCCGCGCAGTACACGATGGCGTCCACCGAAGCAGCTCTTGGACTTCAGCTGACCATGGCCATCCGCAACAAGGCCGTGGAGGCGTTCCAGGAGATCATGAGGATGCAGGCCTGACATGACCGACCGCCTTCCCGCTCCGGTACGCCGCGTCACGGACACCTTCAAGTCCTTCACACCGGGACAGAAGGCTGTCACGATCTTCGCGGTCATCGCGCTCATCGTCGGTGGCTACTTCTTCGCCACCTGGGCGGCCAAGCCGTCGTACCAGATCCTCTTCAACAACCTGTCGACCAAGGACGCCAGCGCGATCGTCGAGTCCCTGCAGAAGTCGGGCGTCTCCTACGAGCTGGCGAACGAGGGAACCACCGTGCTGGTCCCCCGCGACCAGGTGAACCAGCTTCGCCTGCAGCTCTCCGGCGAAGGCCTCCCCAACGACGAGGGCACCGGTTACTCGTTGCTGGACCAGCAGGGCATCACCACCAGTGACTTCATGCAGCACGCCAACTACCAGCGGGCGCTGGAGGGCGAGCTTTCCAAGACCATCAAGTCGATCGACGGCGTCGAGGCGGCCACCGTGCACCTCGTCCTGCCGCAGAAGGACGTCTTCGCCGACGACCAGAACAAGCCGACCGCCTCGGTCCTGGTCGCGTCGAAGGGGAACTCCGAGCTCAATGGCGACCAGGTGCAGTCCATCGTGCACCTGGTCGCTTCGAGCGTCGAGGGCCTCGACCCGACCCAGGTCACCGTCGCCGGCTCGGACGGCCGGATCCTCTCCACCGGTGGTGGCGCCAACATCGCGACCGGCGGCGACAGCGGCATCGAGGCGCAGACCGTCAACTTCCAGAACCGGATGAACTCCTCGCTGCAGAAGATGCTGGACAGCCTCGTCGGTCCCGGCAACGCGGTGGTCACCACGACCGCGGCGCTCGACTTCGACCAGGCCGAGACGCGCAGCAAGAAGTACAGCGCCGATCCGGCGACACCGGCCGAGTCGGAGAGCATCAACACCGAGACCTACTCCGGCAGCGGAACCGGCCAGGGCGGTGTGCTCGGCCCGGACAACATCCAGGTGCCGAACAACGCCGGCAACGGCCAGTACGCCAACAAGAACGAGGTGCGCAACCGTCAGCTCGACGAGGTCGAGGAGGTACGGCAGAACGCGCCGGGCAGCATCGAGCGGCTCAACGTCTCGGTCCTGCTGAACAGCACCGTCGCCGGCGGCGTCAACGCCGACCAGGTGCAGGAGCTGCTCAGCGCGGCGGCGGGCATCGACGCCACCCGCGGCGACACCATCGCGGTCGCCTCCATGCCGTTCGACACGAGCGCTGCCACCGCGGCTCAGGACGAGCTCGCCGCGGCCACGGCCGCCGAGACCCAGGCCAAGCAGATGACCCTCATCAAGACCGGCGCGCTGCTCTTCGTGGTCCTCGCGCTGATCTTCCTGGCCTGGCGGGCCAACAAGAGGGCGAAGAAGCGCCAGCAGCTCACCGAGGAGGAACGCAAGCACCTCGAGGACATGCAGGCGGCGCTCGAGGCTCAGCGCCGTGCCGAACTGGACGTCTCGACCGCCACCAGCATGAACATGCTGGAAGCCCCGGATCTCACGGCCGAGAACGACGAGGCGCGCGAAGAACGGCACCGGGAGATCGAGCAGCTGGTCAAGGAGAAACCGGAGGAGACCGCGGCCCTGATCCGCAGCTGGCTCTCCGCCGACTCGTCCCGCTGATGAACCGCTGTTAAACGACGGTTGAGGAGTATCCGTTGACCACACCGGGTCTCACCACGCTCTCGATGACGGGCGCGCGCAAGGCCGCGATAATGCTGGTCCAGTTCGGCAAGGAACAGTCCGCCGAGGTTCTGGCGAACATGACCGAGAAGGAGGTCGAGATGCTGTCCGCCGAGGTCGCTCGGCTGGGCAAGCTCGACCCCCATCAGGTCGACGACGTGATGGACGAGTTCTACGCCATGGCGACGACCCGGTACGCCGGGTCGGGTGGCATGGACTACGCCCGGGAACTCCTGGAGGCGTCGCTCGGCAAGGAGCGGGCGGCGCTGATCCTGGACCGTCTCGAAGCGTCGATGAACGACATCCCGTTCAACTTCCTCAGCCATGCGGACCCGCGTCAGCTGCTCTCGTACGTCCAGTACGAGCATCCGCAGACCATCGCGTTGGTGCTGGCCCACATACCCTCGGCCCTGGCCTCGTCGATCCTGGCGGGGCTTCCGCTGGAGGTGCAGACCGAGGTCGCGCACCGGATCGCGATCATGGACCGGACCTCGCCGGACATCATCCGGCAGGTCGAGACCGCCCTGCAGCGCAAGCTCTCCTCGGTGCTCCAGCCTGACGAGCTCTCCACCGTCGGCGGCCTCGGGCCACTGGTCGACATCATCAACCGTGCCGACCGCACCACCGAGCGGCTCATCCTGGAAGCCCTGGAGGCACGCAACCCGGAGCTGGCCGAGGAGATCCGGCGCCGGATGTTCATGTTCGAGGACATCATCAACCTCGAGGACCGCGCCGTGCAGCTGGTGCTGCGGCAGGTCGAGCCGTCCGACCTCGCGACGGCGCTCAAGGGTGTGCCGGAGGGTGTCCGCGACAAGGTCACCCGGAACCTCTCCGAGCGCGGTCGGGAGAACCTCATGGAGGAGATCGACCTGCTCGGCCCGGTCAAGGTCAAGATGGTCGAGGAGGCACAGGCGAAGATCGTCGGTGTCATCCGCACGCTCGAGGACTCCGGGCAGATCGAGATCCAGCGCGGTGGCGAAGCCGATGAGCTCATCGCCTGACCGGGCGGTGATCCGCGGGGCGGTGGCCGAGGCGGCCACCACCGCGCGGTTCGCCGTCGATCTGCGCCGCGACGATCCGGTCCTCGACAACGAGGCGGTGGAACGGGCGAAACAGCAGGCCCGGGTGACCGGCTACGCCGAGGGCTGGGCGCAGGGCAAGCGCGACGCCGCGGAGGCCGCCGAGGCAGCGGCGGCCCGGGCCATCGCCAGCGAGGAGGCGTACGAGCACCGTCGCGCGGCCGCCCTGGCGAGCGCGGTGAACGCCCTCGGCCGCGCCGTGACCGAGCTGGAGAACCAGCTCCACCCGACCTTCACCGAACTCCAGGAAGTGATCCTGGCGAGCGCCTGGGAACTGGCCGAGGCGATCATCGGCCGTACCCTGCACGACGATCCGGAACGCGGGGCCGCGGCGCTGCGCCGGGCGGTGTCCGCCGCGCCGGAACACGGCAACCTCGCGGTCAGCCTGCACCCGGACGACTTCCACACGCTGGTCGGCGACGGGGACCAGAACGATTTCGACTACGAGGGCCGGCAGATCACCCTGCGCGCCGACCCCACCCTGCGACCCGGCGACGCCGTCGCGTCGACCGGAACCGCCACCGTCGACGCCACGATCGAATCGGCGATGCAGCGGGCCCGCGAAGCGCTCCGGATTTGAGGACGGCATGACCGACGTCTTCCAGCACCGGCTGCACAGCGCGATCCTGGCCGCCCGGCCGCAGGTCAGCGGCCGGGTCACCGGCGCCGTCGGGCTACGCGTCACGGTCAGCGGGATCGAGGCGAACGTCGGCGACCTGCTGCGGATCGGCGACGGCCCGGACGCGGTGCTCGCCGAGGTGTCCGCCCTCGACGGGGAACGCCTCGCCTGCCTGCCGCTCGGGCCGATCGCCGGGATGGGCGCCGGGACACCGGCGTACAGCACCGGCGGCCCGCTGCGCGTGGCGGTCGGGCCGGACCTGCGCGGGCGCATCCTGGACGGTCTCGGCCGCCCGATGGACGGCGGGCCTCCCCTGCGCGGCGAGTGGGTGGAGATCGACAGTCCGCCGCCGGGCGCGATGGAACGCCAGCTCGTCGACCGGCCGATGTCCCTCGGCGTGCGGGTCCTCGACACGCTCGTGCCCTGCGGCCGCGGCCAGCGCATCGGCATTTTCGCGGGCTCCGGCGTCGGCAAGTCCACGCTGATGAGCCAGATCACCCGGGGCACCTCGGCCGAGCTGAACGTGGTCGCCCTGGTCGGTGAGCGCGGCCGTGAGGTGCGCGAGTTCATCGAGCACGACCTCGGCGAGGAGGGCCTGGCCCGCTCGGTCGTCGTGATCGCCACCTCGGACACGCCGCCGCTGGTCCGGCTCCGGGCCGGTTCGGTCGCCACCCGGATCGCCGAGTATTACCGGGACGAGGGCGCCGACGTGCTGCTCATGATGGACAGCGTGACCCGTGCCGCGATGGCCCAGCGCGAGGTCGGCCTCTCGGTCGGCGAGCCGCCCGCGACCCGCGGATACCCGCCCTCGGTCTTCGCGATGCTCGCGTCGCTGCTGGAACGGGCCGGACCGGGCGCGCGCGGCAGCATCACCGGCCTCTACACGGTGCTGGTCGAGGGCGACGACCACAACGAGCCGATCGCCGACGCCGCCCGGTCGATCCTCGACGGCCACATCGTGCTGGACCGCAAGCTCGCCACGGCCGGTCACTTCCCGGCGATCCAGGCCCTCGACTCGATCTCCCGGGTGGCCAACAAGATCACCAGCCGGGAGCAGCGGTCCGACGCGACCGAGCTGCGCCGGCTCATGGCCGCGCACCGCGAGGTGCGCGAGCTCGTGGAGATCGGCGCCTACGTGCCGGGCACCAACCCGGACGCCGACCGGGCGAACGCCAACTGGGCGCAGATCAGCGCGTTCCTCCGGCAGGACCTCGACGAGCGGCTCACCGCCGACGACGCCTGGGCACAACTACGCGCGCTGATCGCGACGACCTGACCCGCCGCCCGCACTGTGACGCGCGTGGCTGAGTAGCAGGAGAGTTGCAAGCACTCAGCGATTCGGGTCGCACGCCGAAGCGGTCATGTGAGGGCCCTACCCGGCCCGGTAGGAGGCGAACGTGAACCGCTTGTTCCGGCTCGGACCCGTTCTCCGAGCCCGCAAGGCGCAGGAGGACGCCGCGCGCGGTGCGGTCATCCAGTCCCGCGCCGAGATCCGCGACGCCGAAGCCCTGGTCAAACGCCGGCGGCTGGAACTGACCGGCGCCGACGCGCCCACCGAGGGGACCGCCCGCGCCATGGTGGCCTCGCTCGTCGCCCGGCAGTCGCTCGCCGCCGGGCTCTTCTCCGCGCAACGCATGGTCGTCGACGCCCAGGACATCGAACGGGAGAAGATCGCGGCGCTGACCGAGGCCGCCAAGAAGAGACGCGCCGTGGAGATGATGGCCGAACGGCACGCCGAGGCCGTCCGCGACCACGATCTCCGCACCGACCAGGCCAACCTCGACGAGCTCGCGGTCACCTCGAAGGCGCGCCAGGCCGCCAACGGAGCGGAGGGAGGCCAGGAATGACCTCGATGGGCGTGAACGGGGTTATCAACCGGGTGGCCGAGCTCAAGGAGCAGCTCGGGCTGAACCCTCCGCCGGCCGCCGCCACCACCGGCGCCAACGGCACCAAGTTCGCGTCGGCGCTGGCCGACGCGACGAGCGCCGGCGTCGCTCAGCCCGGGAAGTCGTCCGGACCGAGCGGCGCCGACGTCGTCGCGGCCGCCAAGAAATACCTGGGTACGCCGTACGTCTTCGGCAGTGACAACCCCAGCAAGGGCCTGGACTGCTCGGGGTTCGTGCAGCAGGCCTACGAGGACCTCGGCGTGAAGCTCCCCCGCAACTCGTGGCAGCAGGCCCAGGCCGGGCGGCCGGTGGCGAGCCTCTCCGACGCGAAGCCGGGTGACGTGCTCGCCTTCAACTCACCCGTCGACCACGTGGCGATCTATCTCGGCGACAACAAGATGATCGCGGCGCCGAAGCCCGGCGACCACGTCAAGATCCAGTCCGTGTACGAGAAACCGAGCCACATCCGGCGGGTCCTCGACACGGTTCCGGCCGCTGCCGTCCAGGACATGTCGGCGCTGCGCCCGGCCGGTCTGCGAGGCGCCGGCAGCACCGGCGGGGTGAGCGGCGTGCCCTACGCCGACCTGTTCAACACGGCCGGCGCCCGGTTCGGCGTCGATCCGAAACTGCTCGCGGCGGTAGCGAAGGTCGAGTCGGGGTACAACCCCAAGGCGGTCAGCAAGGTCGGGGCACAGGGCCTCATGCAGCTCATGCCCTCCACCGCCCGCGGCCTCGGCGTGCACAACGCCTTCGACCCGGAGCAGGCCGTCAACGGCGCGGCGAAGCTGCTCTCGCAGCACCTCAAGGAGTTCAAGTCGTTGCCGCTGGCGCTCGCGGCGTACAACGCGGGTGGCGGCGCCGTGAAGAAGTACGACGGGATCCCGCCGTTCTCGGAGACCCAGGCATACGTCCCGAAGGTGCAGAACGCCCTGGCCGCGCTCGGCGGCTGACCTTTCCTTCTCGAAATCAAGTCCGGAACAGGAGAGATACCCGATGCCGGCTTCCGTGACGGGTCCCGACCGCCGCCCCACGACCGACAGCACCCGCCGTGCAGGGGGACGGCGGGACGAGGGGGGCTCGGACTTCGGTTCGGCGCTCTCCGCAGAGATGGGCCGCCCCGACGACGAGGAGAAGAAGGCGCCGGACGCGGCGAAACGCGCCGGCACCGATCAGGCCACCGCGAACCGGGCCGCTTCGATCCGGTCCGCGGAACGGGCCGCCGACGATCAGGCAGCAGCGAACCGGGCGGCTCTCGACCGCTCGGTGGCGAACCGGGCGGCGTCCGACCGCAGCCTGATGAACCGCGCGCTGAAGGACGACGACACGAACCGGCTGGACAGCAACCGGACCGGCTCGGCGCGTGCGGCGGCCACCGCCGCCGCCGACCGGGCGGCTGATCAGCGGGCCGCAGCGAGCCGGGCAGCGGACCAGCGGTCGGCAGCGAGCCGGGCCGCGGACCAGCGGGATGCCGGGCGGACGGCCGGTCAGCGGGCTGAGGACCAGCGCGTGGCCGATCGAGCAGCCGACCGAGCAGCCGACCGCGCTGCCGACCGGGCCGCGGCGAACCGTGACGCGGATCGGAACGCCGCCGCGCGGGCCACCGCCAACCGGGCACTGGCCAACCGCGCGCTCACCAACCGGGCCATCGCCAACCGGGCAGCCCAGCCCTTCGCCAAGCCGGCCGTCACCGAACGACCGGCTGCCGAGCGGCCGTCCACCGACGGCACGCACGCAGCCGACGCCGACCGCGCCACCACGACCGACCGCGCCGGGGCCACCGACCGCGCCGCCGGGCGTTCCGCAACCGGGCGCTCCACCGCCGGCCGGGCCGGCGCCGGATCCGCCGACCGGGCCGCTGCCGATGGGGCCGGTACTGATCGGGCCGGTACTGATCGGACCGGTACTGATCGGGCCGAGGAAGCGGCCGACAGCGCCAAGGCGGCCGACCGTACCGGCACCGAGACCGGAACCGGTCAGACCGCCGCCGGGACCACGGCGACCGCCGAACAGCTGGCCGCTGCGGCCGCACAGGCCGGTCAGCAGCAGGGAATCGTGGCCGGGGTGGCCGACGGCGCCGCGGACCCCTCGGCGGTGACCGGTGTCGCCGCGAGCACGGGCGTTGCCGGCGCGACCGCGGCGGGCGTCGACCTGGCCGGCACCACGACCGGCGTGGGCGGGACCGGCGCGGCGGGGGCCGGTGCCGACGGAACCGGGGTGGGTGGACCCGGCTCGGCGGGGGTCGGTGCACCCGGAACCGGGGTGGGTGGACCCGGCACGGGTGAACCCGGTGTGGGCGGAACCGGTGCGGCTGGTCAAACCGGGGCGGGATCGGCCGGTGGACCGGGACAGGCCGGCGGTGTCCCGCTTCCGGCCGGGATGACACCGGTGAGCCAGGACATGGCAGCCGACCCGGCTCTGGCCGCGGCAGCCCAGGCGGCCGCGCAGACCGCCGCGACCCGGGCGGACGCCGCCCAGGCCGGTACAGCGACCGAGAACGTTCAGTCCGCCGACGCCACCGCCACGCCCGCGGGCGACACGGCCACGCCCGGAGCCGGGGTGGCCGGGCCGGGTGGCGACGCGGCGTCGGCGAACGCCGGTGGCGGCTCGGCTGAAGGCGGTGGCAGCGAGGGCGAGCGATTCCCGGCGCCCGAGACGGCCGGTGTTCCGGCGGGCGGCGTGCCTGCGGGGGCTTCCGGCGTACCCGGGGCGGGTCAGACCGACCCGGCAGCGGCCGCCGGCATGCCGCCCGGAACTCCCGGCGTGACCGGGCCGCAGGCAGCGGCACCGGCCGCGCCCCTCGCCGACGTGCCCGCACCGCCTCCCTCCACGCCGGTGCCCGGTCCGCCCGCGTCGCAGCTCGCCATGCGGATCGTCCCGCTGAAGCTGGACGCCGACGGCGTGCACCGGCTCACCGTGCACCTGCACCCGGTCGACCTCGGACCGGTCCAGGTGGTCGCGGAGATCCGGAACGGCGACATCAGCGTGCAGCTCTCCGGCGGGACCGAGGCGGGCACCGAGGCTCTCCGGTCGGCGCTCGACGACCTGCGTCGTGAGCTGCAGGACTCCGGGTTCGGCAACTGCACGCTCGACCTGCGGCAGGGCACCGCCCAGCAGGGCAGGCAGCAGTTCCCGGGCGGTGGCCCGGGCCGCCGGGGCGACGTGCCGGGCGGGACGAACGACCTGCCGGCCGAGCCGGCGCCGAACGCGACCCGCCGGGCCACGCCGACCGGCCGGATCGACGTCCAGGCCTGACCCGTGAAACGCGACGACCACCCGCTCGTCAGGCGGGTGGTCGTCGGTTCGATCCGGCGTGATCGGGCGACTTCCCCATCGATCGATCAGGCCGGTTTCTCCGGTGTGGGATTGTCGATCGGTTCCGGTGTCACTGCGGTGCCGTCCGTCGGGTTCTTCCGATAGCCCGCCAGGATGAACCGCACGCCGGCCAGGAGCACGGCGGCGATCGGCACGGCGATGAGGAACCGGATCAGCACCTGCAGCAGATCGAGCTGGTCGACGAGCAGGCGGTACAGGGCCGGCGCGGTCATCAGCAGCGCGAACAGCAGAACCGACGGACGGATCATCGCCGTGAGGCGCGAGTCGCCCGGCGTGGCGTGGCGGCGGACGGCATCACCTCGGCCGCGATCCGGGCGCAGAGCATGGCGGCCCAGGCGTGCGGTGTCGCGGGCTTACCGTCCAGCGAGAAGATCGGCACGTCCAGCCCGAGCACCGAGGCCGGGTCCGAGGTGAGCTCCACGCTGTGCACCACGAGCGCCTCCACGTCACCGAGTCCGCGCAGGTGGCGGGCGGTGTCCGCGGTCTTGCGGGTGGCGTCGACGACGGCCCAGAGCGCCGTGGCGCCGAGCGCGTCGCACATGTCGTTCACCCAGAACGGGTCGGTGCCACCGACCGGCGCGTCGATCACCACGACCCACGAGTGGTCGGCGCTCTGCAGCTTCTCGGCCCGCGACTCGGCCGCGCTGCGGCTGGAGATGAGCCGGGACGAGTGCAGCCCGGTGCCGGCCGTCGACGGCCCGGCCAGCAGCAGGTGGCTCTGGTCGACGTGCACCTGCTCCAGCAGATGCTTGGCGATCGGCATGGTGGCGTGCACCTCGCCGGCCAGGACCAGGATCTCGCCGGGCCCGTCCGGGATGCCGGGTGCGGAAGGACGGGCGGCCAGGACGCTGAGCACGCCGGCATACGTGTCACCGCCGGTGATCTTGCGGGCCATCTCCTCCGGCATGCCGACCGTCACGAGGTTGCGCTGCACCGGATCGAGGTCGCCGGACTGCGTGATCGACACCGGCGCGACGGCCGGGACGGCGGCCGTCGCCGGCGGCGGGGCGGCAGCGGCGGGCGGCGCGGCCGGCGACACCGGAGCGAGCGTGGCCTCGGCCGCGTACGCCTCGGTGGCCGCACGGGCGGGCGCCGGGCTGAACGGCGCCGCCGTCGCCGCGCGGGGCGGCACCGCGGCCGGCTCGGACGGCCGGGTCGGCGCCGGTGTCGCGGCTCTGGCCTGCGCGGACATCGCCGTCCGGATCGGCGCGACCGGCTCCGGCATCTGGGGCGTCGCCGCCGGCATCTGGGGCATCCCGGCCGGCATCTGCGGCATCGGCGCGGCCGACATGTGGGCCGGCGAGACCGGTGCCGACGTGGGCTGCGGCGGGTGGGCGGGCATCGGCGGCAGCGGCGGCTCCTTGGCGGCCGCCGCGGGCCGGGACGGGAAGCTCGGCACCGTCGGCAGGGCGGCCGGCAGGGGACGGTTCACCGCGGCGCCACCGGCCGCGGACGGGCGGAACGGGCGTACCGTCTGCGGCCCCTCCTGCGCCTCGGTCTGCCGGGGCCGGGCCGGCGCCGCCATCGGGCGGGATGGTGGACTGCCGCTGCCCGCCCGGCCGCCGCCCGCGTTGCTCGCCGCGTCGATGCCGGCCATCAGGTCGGCGAAGGCGGCGCCGGTGTCACCGAACGCGGCGCTGCGGCTCTCCTGACGCGAGCGCAGTTCCGGCGGCTGACCCGGGTCCGTGATCACCCGGTCCTGGGATTCGGCCTGCTCCAGGAGCCGCTCGAAGTTGTTCGTGTCGTTCTGGGCGACGGTCTGTTGCGCCATGTCATCACTGTCCTCGGTCGCATCCGGTACCTCGACGGAGAGCTCGTAGTGCTGCTTCGCGAAGAAGCCGCCGATACCACCGCTTCGTACCTTGTCGGCGGAAATGATCTTCACACCGGAGCCGTACTCGTCACGTACCTGAGCCAGAAGCGGCTCGATGGTCGGTCCCTCAAGCAGCACCCGCGTAGGCACCGTTCACCACCCCTATCGTCTCGATCTGTGCGGTGGAACCAGAGATTTCGCTGTACGACAGCACCTGAACTCGGCGGGAACCGGCCCGCAGCAGTCGCATCAGTGGCAGCCGCAGTTGTGGGGAGCAGGCCAGGACCGGGTTGAGGCCCTGCTGCTCGGCGGCCTCAGCCAACCGGCTGGCCTCGCTGACGATCGCCTCGGCACGCATGCCGTCGATCGCCATGAAGGCGCCGGTCTCGCTGGGTCGCAGGGACTCGAGCAGGCTCTGCTCGAGCATCGGGTCGAGCGTGATCACGGTGAGCCGGCCGGACGACGCGTACTGCGCCGCGATCGCCGGGCCGAGGGCGCTCCGTGCCGCCTCGACCAGGCTGTCGTGATCCACCGTCTGCTTGGCCCGCAGCGAGAGCGCCTCGAAGATCCGGACCAGGTCGCGGATCGGCACACCCTCGTCGAGCATCGCCTGCAGCACCTTCTGGATCTGGCCCAGGCTGAGCAGGCCCGGCGTCAGCTCCTCGACGACGACCGGGTGGGTCCGTTTGACCATCTCGGTCAGCGCCCGGACGTCCTCGCGGCCGAGCAGCCGGCTCGCGTTGGTCCGGACGATCTCGGCGAGGTGCGTGATGATCACCGAGGCCCGGTCCACGACCGTCGCGCCGGAGAGCTCCGCCTGGTAGTGCAGTTCGGCGGGCACCCACTTGCCGGCCAGCCCGAAGACCGGCTCGACACCGGCCCGGCCGGGCAGTGCCTGCAGGCCTTCGCCGATCGCGAGCACCGCGCCCGGCGGCGCCTGACCGGTGCCGGCGTCGACACCGGAGATCCGGATGGCGTACGACGACAGCGGCAGATCGAGGTCGTCCCGGGTACGGACCGGCGGCATGATCACGCCGAGTTCCATCGCCATCTTGCGGCGCAGGGCGCGTACCCGGTCCAGCAGGTCGCCGCTGCTCTGATCGACCAGGTCGACCAGGTCCGGCGCGAGCGCCAGCTCCAGCGGGTCGATCCGCATCTCGCCGAGCAGTTGTTCCGGCGAGTCCGGCGACGGCAGGTCGGGCGCTTCCGCGGCGGCCGCCGCCGCGGCGGCATCGGGCTCCGGCTCCGGATCCTTCACCCTCTGGGCGAGGGCCAGGACCGCGCCTCCGACCAGCAGGAACGGCAGTTTCGGCAGGCCCGGGATGACGCAGAGGGCAAGCGCCGCGCCGCCGCCGATCCGCAGGGCCAGCTTGTTCTGACCCAGTTGGGCGGTGACGGTCTGGCCCATGTCGCCGGAGGTGGCCGATCGGGTCACGATCAGACCGGTGGCGACCGAGAGCAGCAGCGCGGGGATCTGGGAGACCAGGCCGTCGCCGATGCTCAGCATGCTGTAGTGGTTCATCGCGTCGACCGGCGCCATGCCGGCCTGCATGATGCCGATCGCGAACCCGCCGACCAGGTTGATCAGCGTGATGATGATGGCCGCGACGGCGTCACCCTTGACGAACTTGGAACCACCGTCCATGGCGCCGTAGAACTCGGCTTCGGCGGCCACCTCGGCGCGGCGCTTCTTCGCGCCCGCCTCGTCGATCAGGCCGGCGTTGAGGTCGGCGTCGATCGCCATCTGCTTGCCGGGCATCGCGTCGAGGGTGAACCGGGCGCCGACCTCGGCGACCCGCTCGGCACCCTTCGTCACCACGATCATCTGGACGATCACCAGGATCGAGAAGATGACCAGGCCGATGACGAGGTTGCCACCGACGACGAAGCTGCCGAACGCGTGGATCACCTTGCCGGCGTCGCCGTCCCTGAGCACCAGGCGGGTGGCGCTGATGTTGAGCGCCAGCCGGAACAGGGTCAGCACCAGCAGCAGGGCCGGGAAGACCGCGAAGTCCAGCGGCTTCTGCACGAACATGGAGATGAGCAGCGTCAGCAGGGCCACCGTGATGTTCACGGCGATGAACAGGTCCAGCAGGAAGGTCGGCAGGGGTACGACCATCATGATGATGATGCCGACGACCCCCACGGGTACGGCGAACTTGCTGATGCTCTGCTTCTTCACGGCACCTTCCGAGCATGGGGCAGTACGGGCGACGAGGCCCTTTCACTGGGGCCGCTATGGCACCGCCACGCACCGCTCTTCCTTGCCGATCTTCCCTGCTCTCAGACCCCAATGTGAGGCAATTTCCCGAAATTTCGGTTATGCCACAGCATCCCCATCGGTCAAGCAACACTTATCCGGCGTGTCGCGCCCCACCGGTCACACCGGTCACGCGACGGCCCCGGACGGGTTCGGGATCTGATGCAGGCCGGCCGCCGACCCCTTGGCCTTCAGGCTCATTACGAACGCCAGCACCTTCGCCACCGCGCCGAAGAAGTCGGTCGGGATCTCCTGGCCGATGTCGCAGCTGTCGTAGAGCGATCGCGCCAGCGGGACGTCCTGGACCATCGGCACCCGGTTCTCGGTGGCGATGTCCCGGATCTTCGCGGCGACCGGGCCCTTGCCCATCGCCACCACCCGCGGCGCGCCCTTGTCCGGCTCGTACCGGAGGGCGACCGCCACGTGCACCGGGTTGACCACGACGACGTCGGCGGTCGGCACGTCGGCCATCTGCCGGCTCTGCGCCATCGCCATCTGCCGGGCCCGGATCTGGCCCTTGACGTGCGGGTCACCCTCGGTGTTCTTGTACTCCTGCTTGACCTCTTCCTTGGTCATCCGCAGTTGTTTGTTCGTGCGCTTCTTCACCACGAAGTAGTCGGCCGCGGCCATCACGATGCCGGCCGCGGCGGCGGCCCGGATCAGCGAGATCGCGGCGTCGTTCACGATCGCCAGGGTGGAGGCGAGCGGCAACTGACCGGCCTGCATCAGCGTCGGGACGATGTCCTTCATCGTCATGTACAGGACGCCGACCAGCACGCCCGTCTTGACCACCGCCTTCACCAGCTCCCAGAGCGACTGCATGCCGAACATCCGCTTGATGCCGGGCAGCGGGTTGAGCCGGTTGAACTTCGGCTTGAAGAGCTTCGTCGCCACCCGGATGCCGCCCTGGGCGCCGGCGCCGGCCACACCCACGAGCATCATCGTGAGCGCGAGCGGCAGCACCGCCCAGACCGCGCCCATCAGCGCGTCCTTGAGGATGGCGATCCCCTTGCCGGCGTCCGGGTTCTGAATGGTGTCCGGGATCTTCTGGAACAGCTGCTCGGCCTGCTCCATGGCCTTCTTCAGGGTGCGCGGCAGCATGATGCTGGCCGCCAGGATGCCGAACCAGGCGCCCAGGTCGGGCGTCTTGCCCATCTGGCCCTCTTGCTTGGCCTTCTTCAGCTTCTGCGCTGTCGGTTGTTCGGTCTTCTCCCCGGACATGTCACCCCCCGCCGAGCTGGACGACCGCGCTGACCGCCTTGTCGACCAGCGTGTTCAGGATGTTCGGCAGCATCGTGATGGCGAGCCCGGAGAGGGTCACCACCATGAAGATCTTGACCGGGAAGCCGAGCTGGAACGCGTTGAGCGCCGGCGCGACCCGGTTCAGCAGACCGAGCGCCACGTCGGCGAGGAACAGCACCGCGATCAGCGGCCCGGCGATCTGCACGCCGGCCAGGAACATCTCCGCCACGCTTTTGAGCAGCACCTGGCTGGACGTCTCCATGTTGAAACCGGCGTCCAGCGGCATGGTCCGGAAGCTCTGCAGGAAGCCGCGCAGGATCAGTTGATGCCCGTCGCTGGCGAAGAGCAGCGTGACCGCCACCAGGTTGTAGAAGCGGCCGAAGATCGAGCTCTGACTGAACGACATCGGGTCGTAGGCCGAGGCCAGCGTCAGGCCGCCGAAGAGGTCGAGCAGGTCGCCGGCGGCCTGGATGGCGGCGAACAGGATGGCCGTGATGAAACCGAGGGTGGCGCCGATGAAGATCTGCAGCGCGGCACTGAAGATCAGGTCCTGGGTGTCCAGCGACGGCACGTCCTCCCGCAGGTACGGCGCCATCGGCAGGGTGAGGCCGACCGAGAGCAGCGCCTTCACCTGCCCGGGGATGAGCCGCGAGTTGAACGGCGGGCAGACCATCATCCACGCGCCGGTTCGTACCGTTCCCAGCATGATCGCCAGGAACTCCGCGGTGGCGACTTCGTAGTTCATGACCTCAGTACGAGCCGACCAGCGCCGTGATGATCAGACCCCACCCGTTGACCAGCACGAACAGCAGCAGTTTGAACGGGAGGGCCACGGTCACCGGAGGCAGCATCATCATGCCCAGGGACATCAGTGACGCGGACACCACGAGGTCGATGATCAGGAACGGGATGAAGATGACGAATCCGATGATGAACGCGGCCCGCAGCTCGGAGAGGATGAACGCCGGGACCAGCGTGGTCAGCGGGACGTCGTCGATGTTCGCCGGCTTCTTCTCGCCGGACACCCGGATCAGCAGCGCCAGCTCGTCGTCGCTGGTCACCGAGGACATGAAGTCGCGCAGCGGCTCGATGCCGTCGTTGAACGCCTGCGACTGGGTCTTGTCGCCCTTCAAGTACGGCTGCACGCCGACCTCGTTGATCGAGGAGATCGTCGGGCCCATGATGAACAGGCTCAGGAACAGCGCCAGGCCGGCGAGCACCTGGTTGGGCGGCATGGTGGTCAGGCCGAGCGCGTTGCGCGTGATGCCGAGGACCATGAAGACCTTGGTGAACGAGGTGCAGAGCAGCAGCAGGGCCGGGGCCACCGAGAGCGCCGTCAGGCCGAGGACGATCACCAGCGACGAGGCGGGTTTGGACCCGTCGGGGTTCGTACCGTTGATGTTGAGGTTGATGCTCGGCCCGGTCGGTGTCGCGGGCGCCTGCGGCATCGGGGCCTGTGGGGCCGGAGCCCGCGCGACGGGTCCTTGAGCAGGCGGTCTTTCCAGAGCCTGGGGTACGGGTGACAGCAGTGCGCGTTCCGCTCCCACGACAGGGGCCGTGTCCGTTCGATGGGCCATCGCGGCGGCCGGCAGCACGACCAGGGCCAGCCCGGCCACGGCCATCAGGAACAGGATCGCGCGTCGCATCATCGCCTCGCAGTCCGCTCGGGCCGGGCCGTCCGCTCGCGCAGGAAGTCCACCGCCGAGATCCAGGTCCGGGGCGAGAGCGCCGAGCCGTGCAGTCGTCCGCCGTCCGCCGGATGCCGTCCGGGCAACTCACTGCCGTCCAGGTCGACCGGGATGTGCTCCTCGGACGGGTCGGTGATGAACGCGTCGAGATCGTGCTCGGCGAGCAGGCTGACCTCGGTGTCGGTGATGCCGAGGATGAGCGCCCGATCGGCGACCCGCACCACTGCCACCGCGGCGCCCCGGCCGACCTGCTGGCTGCCGAGCACCGAGAGCGCGTCGTTGCCGCGCAGGCCCATCGGCCGCCGGATCACCCGGGCCAGCCCCCACATCAGCAGCAGGACGACCAGGAGCGTGAAGCCCACCTGAAGCAAGAGCTGGAACAAGGTGCTGACTCCTACTCGGCGCCCGGAGCGACGATCTCGGTGATCCGGATGCCGAAGTTCTCGTCGACGACCACGACCTCGCCGCGGGCGATCAACCGGCCGTTGACCAGCAGGTCGGCGGGGCTGCCGGCGGCCCGGTCCAGCTCGACGATCGCGCCCGGGATGAGCGAGAGCAGCTCGCGCACGCTCATCCGGGTGCGGCCCAGCTCGGCCGAGACCTCCATCTCGACGTCGTGCAGCATGTCCAGCCCGCCCCGGCCGCCGAGCACCGCCGCCATCCGGGGCTGCTGCGGGGTGAGGCCACCGGACGGGTCGTCGCCGGGCCACTGGCTCAGCGCCAGGGCCACCACCGCGCCGACCGCCTGGTCGTCGCGGAGCGGAACCGCCACGGCGCCGTCCTTCGCGGCCAGCGCGCTGAGCGCGACCTCGGGCTCCATGAGCTGGCCCGGGTCGAGGACCACCGGTCCGAACACCCGGGCCGCCGCCTCCAGGGCCGGCCGCACCGCGGCGGTCAGGTCCAGTTCGCCGAGCGGGCTCTCCCGCAGCGCGTCCGCGAGATCCTGACCGACGACCACGACGACCTCACCGGAGGCCGCGCCGGTGAAACGCGCGGTGATCGCCTGACCGTCGATCACCGTCGAGGCGTCGGGGACGACCGGGTCCGCGGCGTAGAGCGCCCGGCTGGTGGGCAGGACGGCCAGCGCGGCCTCGGCGGCGTTCCGGGCTAGCGCCAGCTGCGGCGCGGTCATGGTGGGCGCTGTCATTGGGGGCCAGACTCCTTGGACGGGCTCTCGTTGGGCGGCGGCACGACGAGACACGCGAGCCGGGCGCCCTGGTTACCGGGAACTGCATGAGCGAAGACGATCTCGTTGACAGTCACCTCGAGTGGCTTGCTGGTCGCGTGACCGAGCGGCACGACATCCCCGGGGCGTAGATCCACGATGTCATCGGTACGCATCCGAATGGGCTGGAATCGCACTGCTACGTCGATCGGAGCAGCGGAAAGTCCGGCCGTGAGGTTCCGCAGGGCGCGGTCCTTGGCCTGCCGCTCGGCCGCGCTCAGCACGATCGTCTCGGTACGGGACAGCACCGGCAGGATGGTGTTGAACGGCAGGCAGAGGGTGGAGATGCACTCCTCCGCGCCGATCTTCATCTCGAACGAGGCGATCACGACGGCGTCGCCGGGCGCGTGTGCCCGCAGGAACTGCGCGTTGTACTCGATCTCCTTGAGATGCGGCGTGATGTCCACCAGCGTCTCGAAGCCGTACCGCAGCTCGCCCAGCATCCGCTCGATCAGGCCGCGCAGCAGCGGCATCTCGACCTCGGTCAGCGGGCGCTCCGGCTGGGTGCCGCCGGGACCGCCGAGCATGTGGTCGATCGCTGTCATCACCGCGGACTGCGCCAGCTCCAGCAGGACCGTGCCGGGCAGCGGGTCGAGGGTGACCACCGCGATGATCGTGGGGTTGGCGAGCGCGGCGACGTACTCGTCGTAGTTGAGCTGCTCGATCGATATCAGCGAGCAGTTGCTGACCGCCCGGAGCCGGGTGGTCAGCAGGGTGCCGCAGCTCCGGGCGTAGGTCTCGAACGCGATCTGCAGCGTGCGGACATGCTCGCGGGAGAGCTTGATCGGCCGGCGGAAGTCGTACGGCGCCGGGCCTCCACCTTGGCCGCGACGTGAGATCTTGCCGGGGGAGCGGGCGGCGGAGACCGCGGAGGACGACTTGGTCACGTCGTCCTCATCGGCTCATTTCGGGAACCGCTGAGCCGAGGTGACACTTTTTCACCTTTTATGCGTGATGGGCGGATTCCCGACCGGGAATCCGCCCATCAACCGCCGGCTACTGCGTGACGAACGACGTGAAGTACACGTCCATGACCTGCTCGACGCCTTCCTCGGTGGTGTACGCCTTCTTGAGCTTCTCCAAGAACTCCGCCTTCACCGCGTCGCGGCCCTTCTCGGTGGACAGCTCCGCGACCTCGAGACCGGTGTAGGTCTCGATCGCGATGTTGAGGGCCTCGTTGATGTCGACCTCTTCCTCACCGCCCTCCTCGGTCTGCTGGATCGCGAAACCCAGCTTGAGGTAGTGGCCGTCGGCCAGGTTCAGCGTGAGCGTGTTCTCCAGGGCGGTGACGATGCCCTTGACCGGGGCCTCCTCCTCGGCCTCGGCCGAGTCGCCGCGGAGCATGAAGAACGCGCCCGCGCCGCCACCGACGAGCACGACGAGCGCGACGGCAACGATGATGATCAACATCTTCTTGGACTTCTTCGGCGCCTCTTCGGCGGCCGCGTCCTTCTCGTCCTTGGCCATATCGGAACCCCTCTCGTCAGTCGTGGGTGGTGGAGCCGGCGGATTCGGCGGCGGCCTCAGCCTTCGCCTGTGCCGTGGTCTGGCCGGTGTGCAGCTTCGAATCCGAGCCGGCCGCGGAGGGCAGCAACGCCGCCTGGTCGGCGGTGAGTGTCGTCAGGACGACGACGTCCACTCGGCGGTTCTGGGTGATCGACCGCGGATCGGAAGGATCGATCAGCGGCTTGGTGTCGGAGAAGCCCACCGCGGTGAGCCGCTTCTTCGAGATGTCGTGCTCCGTGAAGAACCGGACCACTGTCGACGCACGGGCGGAGGAGAGCTCCCAGCCGCTCGGGTAGAAGGTCGTCTGCGCCTTGAGCTGGTTCGTGTGCCCATCCACCTCGATCTTGTTGGGCAGTTTCGTCAGCGTCGGTGCGATGGCGTTGAGGATCTTCTTGCCACCCGACTTGAGCTCCGCCCGGTTGCCGGCGAAGACGACCTCGTTGGTGACGATGGTGACGATCAGGCCTCGCGAGTCGATGGTGAATTTGGCGTTCCCGAGTAACTTCTCCTTCGACAAGGCGTCGGAGATCCTGTTCTCGATCTTCTTGAGGTCCTCGGCCTCCTTGGCCGCCTTCTCGGCGTTCGCGGAGGCGCTCTTGCGGTCCTCGGCTTTGATGGCCGCCTCGACCGCGGCTTTCTGCTTCTGGTTCAGGCCTTCGGTGCCCGAGGTGCCGTCACCGGGGTTGGAGCCCGGGTCGATCTGCACCACCTGGGCGGTGTTGGCGGCGCCGTCGAGCGGTGCCGACTGCCCGCTGAAAGCCGCACTGTCGGCGCCGAACCCGGCGGAGAGGCCCGCGGCCAACTCGGCGAACTTCTTCTGGTCGACGCTGCTCATCGAATAGAGCACCACGAACAGCGCGAACATCAGGGTGAGCATGTCCGCGTACGAAACCAACCAGCGTTCGTGGTTGACGTGTTCCTCGTGCTCCTCGTGCTTCGGCTTGCGCTTGCCGCCTCCGCCGCCGCCGCTGCTCATATGGTCAGGCCGCCTTCTTCGTCGACGAGGCGGCTTCGGCCTTCTTCATCTCGTCCGGCGGCAGCAGACTGCGGAGCTTCTGTGCGACCAGACGCGGGTTCGAGCCGGCCTGGATGGCCAGGACGCCGTCGATGACCAATTCCATCTCCTCCGCCTCGATGGCGCTCAGCCTGGTGAGACGTGCCGCCATGGGAAGCCACATGAGGTTGGCGCTCAGCACACCCCACAGGGTCGCGACGAACGCGGCGGCGATCGAGTGACCCAGCGTGTCGGGGTTGCTCAGGTTCTCCAGAACATGCACAAGACCCATGACCGTGCCGATGATGCCGATCGTCGGGCAGTAGCCGCCCATCGTCTCGAACATCTTCATGCTGGCCTTGTCGGCCTTCTTCTTGGCCGCGACCTCGGCATGCAGGATGTCGTGCAGCTCGTCCGGGTCGGTGCCGTCGATGGCGAGCTGGAGACCCCGTTTGAGGAACGGATGCTCGACCGTCTTGACCGCGTCCTCGAGCGCCAGCAGACCTTCCCGGCGGGCTCTCTCGGCCAGCTTGACGACGCTGTCGAGCAGCTCCGTGGGCGGGGTGACCTTCGCGGTGAGGGCCTTCTGGAGCGAGGCGCCGACTCCTTTGGCGTCCTTCATCACGCCACCGGCCATGGCGGCGCAGAAGCCGCCGCCGAACACGAGCAGCATCGAAGGCCACAGCAGGATGGAGGAGGCGTGTCCGCCTTCGAGGATCTGGACGATGAAGACGATCGCCATTCCGACGATGATCCCGATGATGGTAGCGAGGTCCATCAGCGTTCCTTCCGGTGCAACTGGAGCACCTTGGCGGCGGTGGTGGCGTCATCGGCAGACTCGGCACCGGCCGCGGGTTCGGTTTCCATGCGGCTCGCCTGGGCGATCAGCGAGGCGCGGTAGTGGCGTACCGAGTCGATGAACTCGGGTACGGATTCGGAGATGATGTACTTCGTGCCGTCCACCAGGGTCACGACCGTGTCGGGCGTGCAATCGACACGCTCGACGAGGTCTGGATTCAAGGCGAACACGGAACCGTTGATACGGGTTACGAGGATCACGACTTCCGTCCCTGGGGCATCTCGTCTGTTGGGGCCCTCCGTGGCCCTTCACCTACTTCTTCGGCCAGTTGCTGCCTGCTATTGAGATCGAGCGGGCCTCTATCCCGGTCCGAAAACCGGCAGATAGCCATAAAACGGCTTCGCCGGCAAGAAACCAGGGCAGCAAAGAAAATGGCCGGGCCAGGCACGGATGCCCGACCCGGCCACCGCCGAGTGCTGATTAACGCTTCATGCTGACGAGTTCCTGCAGGATCTCGTCCGATGTAGTGATGATCTTCGAGTTCGCTTGGAAGCCGCGCTGGGCGACGATCAGGCTGGTGAACTCCGCCGCGAGGTCGACGTTCGACATCTCCAGCGCGCCGGAGATGACCTGGCCCATGCCGGCGCTGCCGGGCTGGCCCACCTGGGCGTACCCGGAGTTCACCGACGTGCGGTACTGCGAGTTGCCCACCTTCTCCAGGCCCTGGACGTTCTTGAAGGTCGCCATGGCGACCTGGCCGAGGGTCTGCTTCAGGCCGTTGCTGTAGACGCCGACGATCTCGCCGGTGTCCGAGACGGTGTAGGAGAGCGACGTGAGAGCACCCGCCGTCTGGCCGTCGGTGTCGAAGACCCGGGCGTCGGTCAGGCCGGAGTACGACGTGACGTCGCTCAGGTCGACCTTGTAGGAACCGAGATCCATCGTGCCGTCGCTGCTGGTCAGCACGGCCTTGCCAGCGGAGAACTCCAGGTCGGTCGGACCGTCGATGGTCGAGCCGTCCTCACCGAGCAGGGTGACCGCCCAGGTCGAGGTGGGCGGCGTCGCGGTGGCCGCGTTCGCGGAACGGGAGAACTCGGCGGTCACGGTGTGCGTGGCGCCCTGGTCGTCGTACACCTTGACCGGGATCGTGGTCTTGTAATTGAGGCCCGAATTGTCGGGGTTGTTGGCGTCCGGGATGTCGTCGCTGCTCAGGTTGCCCTTGAGCGTGACAGTGCCGGTGGCCTTCGGCGGGATCGTGGCGCCGAGCGGCATCCGGATGTCACCGGGCTGCGACGACGCGTTGACCTTGCCGTCCACCGCGGTCCAGCCCTGCACCGGCTCACCGGTGGCGGTGACCAGCGTGCCGTTCGCGTCGAAGTTGAACGAGCCGGCCCGGGTGTAGAGCGTCTCGTTGCCGCTGCGGGTCACGAAGAAGCCGTCACCCTGGATCATCATGTCGCCGGACTTGCCGGTCGTCTGGGCCGAACCCTGGCTGAAGTTCTGCGTGATGCCGGCGACTCGGACACCGAGGCCGACCTGAGCGGCGTTGGTGCCGCCCTGGCCGTTCTGCGGAGAACCGGCGGCGCCCATCATCTGGCTCATCGTGTCCTGGAACTGCACCGAGGACGTCTTGTAACCGGCGGTGTTCACGTTCGCGATGTTGTTGCCGGTGACGTCGATCATCTTCTGGTGCGCGTTGAGGCCGCTGATGCCGGAGTAGAGAGAACGCAGCATAGGAACCGTCCTTTTGCTTTGACTGTGGTGAGGAGACGGAGTCAGGCGGTCGGCTGGGTGATTTCCGTGACCTTGGACAGCTGCACATCCGTGTTCCCGACCCGGAGCGTCGGTTCGCTGTCGCCGTTGAGCTTCGCCGCACTGATCACGCCGGTCTGCATGGCGCCGGTCTCGTCCATGTACGTGACCGACTTACCGACCAGCGAACTGGCGCCGATCATGCGCTGCGACTGGAGCATCGAGATCATGTCTTCCAGCTTCTCGACCTGCGTGAACTGGGCGGTCTGCGCCAGGAACGCGGCCGAGTCGGCAGGCTTCGTCGGGTCCTGATACTTCAGCTGGGCGACAAGGAGCTTCATGAAGGTGTCCTTGTCGGCGATCGACTTGCTCTTGCCCTCAGCCTGTTTCGCCGCGGAGGCGGCCTGGGCCGCTTTGACGGGATCGTTGCCGGTAGGCCCGGGGATCGGCGAGGTCATTGACTTCTCCTGTCCGTTGCAAGCTCAACCTAAGGTTCGGCGCGCCTCCGGATTTGCTTAGGCACAAAATTCGCGGGCCCGCCGATCGGCGGGCCCGCAACAGGAGATCTTCAATTTTCCGGCGCCTCAATCAGTGAGCCTTTTTCAACGTGGCGAGGGCCTCGCGTGCCGGCGCCGGACGACGGCCCGGCACCTTCAGGCCCGATGTCAGGTTGAAGATCGCTCAGGGAGCGAGCGACAGGCTGAGCTTGCCCTTTCCGTACCTGCTGACCTCGCACATGAGGTCGAGCCGGCGGCCCAGGGCGAGCAGGATCGCCCGGGCGTCGCCGGGCAGCTCCATGCCCGGGTAGATCACCTGATAGAGCTTGAGGTGCGGCTGTCCCTCGCGGTTGAGCAGGCTGGTGAAGACGTTGCAGAGCTCGAACACGTTCTCCGCGAGGTTGGGGAAGAGCTGCTTCTCGTCGATGCTGTCCTCGGCCGCACCGGCCGGCAGGAGACCGAGCGCGGCGCCGGCGTTCGCGGCCAGGCTCAGCTGCATGCCCATCACCGCGTAGATCTTCTGACCAGGGTCGGTGAAGATCGCGACCGTGGCGGTCTTGACCTCATCGGCGCTCAGCGGGTCGCCAGGACTCACGACCACCTCGCGGCCGAGCAGATCCTCGAACAGGTTACGGACGGCTAGAGAGCCGGGAAGTACCGAGACGTCTGACATGTCTTAATCATCCCAAAATAGGAGCGAAAACCTCATCGAATCGCTCAGCTGTGAAGGGTTTGACGATGAAGAATTCCGCGCCCGACGCTTCCGCGGCCGTCTTCATCTCCGGCGTGCTCTCCGAAGTCACGAATCCGAACTTGACGTTGTTGCCGGCGGCACGGAGCTGACGCAGCACCTCGATGCCGGTCATGTGCGGCATGTTCCAGTCCGAGATGACGACGTCCGGCTTCTCGGCGTTCACCAGCTCGAACGCCTCCTTGCCGTCGGCGGCCTCGACCAGGTCGTGGTCGCCGAACCCGGCCTGCCGCAGGGTGCGGACGACGATCTGACGCATCACCCTGCTGTCATCGGCGATGAGGATCTTCATTCGCCCTCCTCCTTGTTCTCCGCGCTGCTATGCCACATCGAGATGGACACCGGTTCGCCTTCCCAGATCCCGTAGACGCCGCTGATCCGCTGCGCGTTCGGGTACCGCGCCGACGACTCGGGCGCGAGCACGACCTGGGGAAGTGAGAGTTGTGCGCCGGTCGGCAGCATCGCCTTGACGTTGCCACCGACGATGTTGGCGAGTTCGCCTAGCGTGTCCGAGATGTCTTCCTCGCTCACCTCGTCGATCTCCATGGCGAGGAAGGCGGCAGCCGCACGCTGGGCAGCGGCACGCGACGACGCGTAGACCACGTGCCCACTCCAGGATCCGGTGATGGAGACCGAGGAATGCACCTCGGACGGCTGGTTCTCGTCGTACGTCGGGATCAGCGGGCTGATGCCCTCGGGATCCAAGTACGACTCCCAGACCTGTTCCACCATCTCGGCGAGGTCGCTTTCATTGACCTCGACTTCGACACTCATGAGTTCGCTCCGGTCGGGACGAGGCCCAGCAGGGCCAGCTTTTCGATCATGGCGCCCTCGGTGAAGGGCTTGATCACGTACTCGTGGGCACCCGCTGCGAGCGCCCGGACGATCTGGCTCTGTTCGCTCTCGGTAGTGACCATCACCAGGGTCATCTCCCGCAAGCGCGGATCGGCCCGGACTTTGGTGACGAACTCGAGCCCGTTCATGTTGGGCATGTTCCAGTCGATGAGGGCCAGCTCCGGCACCTCGGTGAGTTCAGCCAGGCGGTCCATCGCCTCCTGGCCGTCACCCGCCTCCACCGCCTCGAAGTTGAGCTTCGTGACGATGCGCTTGAGGATCATGCGCATCGCGCGGGAGTCGTCGATCACCATGGCGCGCATCGGCGTCATCCCCTTCTCGCGGCACCGGCGGGCACCGCGTTACGAGTTCGGTAGGCAGAGGTGCGGCCTGCGGCCACGCGTTCGTAGTTGTCGTCGATGCCGATCGTCGTCTCGGCCGCGCCCAGGAAGAGCAGCCCGTCCGGACGAAGGATCTTGGCGGCGTTCTGCAGCACCTGCCGCTTGGTGGCCACGTCGAAGTAGATGAGCACGTTGCGCAGGAAGATCACGTCGAACGGCTGCATCGGCGGGAACGGCGCGGTGAGGCTCATGTGCTTGAACGTGACGTTCTTGCGCAGCGATGGGACGACCCGCCAGTGCGCGCCGGCCCGCTCGAAGTACTGCACGAGCTGGGTCGCCGCGAGGCCACGGTTGACCTCGACCTGGCTGTACTCGCCCTTCGTCGCACGCTCCACCATCGCGGTGGAGATGTCAGTCCCCATGATCTCGTACGACCAGCCGGGCGGCAGCGCTTCCTGGAGGGTGATCGCCAGGCTGACCGCCTCCTGACCGCTGGAACTGGCAGCGGACCAGACCCGGATCTTCCGTACCGACGCACGCGACTTGATCAGCTCGGGCAGGACCACGTCGGTGAGCGCGGAGAACGGCTCACGGTCGCGGAAGAACGAAGTCTCGTTGGTGGTGAGCGCGTCGATGATCTTGCGCTGGAACTGCGGGTTCGGCCGCTTCTGCAAGTCGGCGATGAACTCGTTGACGTTGGCGGCGCCGACCGCGCGGGCGACCGGGATGAGGCGCGCCTCGACGAGGTACTCCTTGCCGGGCGCCAGCACGATCGAGGCCTCGCGGCGCACCATCGTGGAGATGAAGTTGAACTCCGGCTGGGACAGGGTCATCGTGCCACCGCCGGCGATCGGCCCACCCGGACGCGGTTGAGCAGCGCTCCCGCGATCCGGTCCAACGGAAGCACCTCGTCGGCCAGGCCCGCGCCGACCACGGCGCCGGGCATGCCCCAGACCACCGAGCTCGCCTCGTCCTGTGCCAGCACCTCGGCGCCCGAGTCTCGTAGCACCTTCGCACCACCCCGTCCGTCTTGTCCCATTCCGGTCAGCACCGCCGCGAAGGCCGATGCGCCGTACAGTGCTGCCACCGACCGGAACATCACGTCCACGGCAGGGCGGCAGGAGTTCTCTGGAGGCGCGCTGGTGAGCTGCGTCAGCGTCGCCGTTCCCTTGCGTTGGAAGACCAGGTGGCGGTCACCCGGAGCGATGTAGGCCGTCCCGGGCGTGAGCTCCATGCCCTCGCCCGCTTCGAGCACCCGCAGCGGCGTGGCGCGGTCGAGCCGCTCGGCGAACATCTTGGTGAAGACCGGCGGCATGTGCTGCGTGATCACGATCGGCACCGGCAGGTCGGCGGGCAGGCCGAGCAGCACCTTGGTGAGCGCGTCCGGCCCGCCGGTGGAGGAGCCGATCGCGAGGATGTCCACCCGGCCGCCGGGAGCGCGGCGTGGCGCCGTCGTGGTCGGGCGGGCCGGACCGGTTCCGGCGCTGGGCGCGGGCCCGGCCGGGGCCGGTCCGGCGCGGCCCGGCGTGGTGGGTGGCAGTCCGGGGCGCAGCGGCGCCGTCCCGGGACGGGCGCCGGCTGCCGGGACCGGGCGAGGCGGCGGCCCGGCCGGCGGCCTGCGCCGGCCGCCGAGCGCCTGGATCTTGGGTACGAGCTGCTCCCGTACCGCCGCGATCGACTCCTGTACCGAGCCCACGTTGCTCGGCTTGGTCACGTAGTCCGTCGCGCCCGCCGAGAGCGCCTCCAGGGTGGCCGAGGCGCCCGCCGCGGAGAGCGTGCTGAACATGATCACCGGTAGCGCGGCGTGCCGTTTGCGCAGCTCGCGCACTGCCGCGATGCCGTCCATCTCGGGCATCTCGATGTCCATGGTGACCACGTCGGGCTTGAGTTGGTCGATCTTGGTCTGAGCCAGCAGCCCGTTCGCTGCCGTGCCGACGACCTGGATGCCCGGAGCCTCCCCGAGAGCGTCGACGATCAGCCGACGGACCACCACGGAATCGTCGACGACGAGAACCGAGATCATTCGACCACTCCCTTCAACCGAGCCAGGCCGGACCGAGAGCCGCGACCACCGGAGCAAGCAACCGGTGAGCCGTGGCGGTGTCCAGCAGATCGCGGACGACGAGCGCCTGGACGGCGCCGCTGAGCATGTTCCAGACCCCGCCGGCCCGATCGGCCAGTGGAATCCCGGCGGTGTCCACCGCCTGGACCAGCAGCATCTGCGCTGCCGCGGCGGTGCGGACCCGGTCCGAGAGGTACGCGGCCCAGGACGCCGAGTGCACGGCCGGCGACCAGCCGGCGGTGTTGCGCCGGGCGTCGTCGGCCGAGGTGAGCACCCGCTCCCGATCCTCCGGGCGCAGCGTGCGCAGGCGGTCGAGCAGCGCCGACACCGTGTAGTGGTGCGGGCCCAGGTCGATCGGCGCTCCGGTCGGCAGCTTCTTCACCGCCGCCACCCACCCGGCGCCGAGACGGCGGCGGGTCTCGTCGTCGAGCACCTCACGCAAGTAGCTGGCGACCGCCGCGTCACAGAGCAACGCGGTGGCCGCGGCTGCCTCATCGGACTGCCGGGCATCACGCCCCTTGCCCTCCCACGTCCACGACATCACGTCGTAGCGGAGGCAGGTCAGGAGCGCGTCCACCGAGCCGATCGGCGCGCGTTCGACGAGTGTGAGGTTTGCGACCGGGTCGTCCTTGGACATCCCCTTCAGCGAGGGCATCCGGCGCGCGGCGCTCTCCACCTCGACCCAGAGCGGGCCTCGTACGCCCTCGTCCGGCAGCTTCTCCGCCAGGACCGGGAGATCGTCGGCCGACAGGCGGAGCGCGCGCAGCAGGACGTCGGCCGCGGCCGACCCGCCTTCCAGGCGGGTCAGGTCGAAGCCCAGGACGGGGGCGCTGACGAGGCTGTACATCAGATGGTGGCGCGAGACGTGTCGACGGCCTGGTTGACGTCGAGGGCCAGCATCAGCCGGCCGTCGAGCTTGAACGTCCCGACGACCAGTTCCCGGGTCGGACCGCTGAGCGTGTCCGGCGGAGGCTCGAACGTCTCGTCGTCGAGATCGACGACTTCACCGATCTTGTCGACCAGCAGGCTCACCGGCTCGCCGTCGCCGCGCAGGATCACGTTCATGACCGGCCCCCGCATCGCCTGCCGGGCGAGGCCGAGTTGGACCCGCAGGTCCACCGCCGCGATCACCTGACCCCGCAGGTTGAACAGGCCGCCGACGGCCGACGGGGCGAGCGGCACCGGGGTGTACTCGTTGTACGAGAGCACCTCCTGCACCGTGTGCACCTCGACGCCGAAGAGCTGCCCGGCCACCTCGAAGGTGGCGAACTGACGACTCGCCATCTCAGGCCTCCACCAGCATGTCGTCCATCGAGTCGTTGTAGAAGTTCGGATCGGCGGCGAGGATCGCCCGGCGTACGTCGAGCAGCTCGGTGACCCGTTGCTGGATCACCGCGGTACCGACCAGGCCGTCCTCCTCGG
Source organism: Actinoplanes sp. OR16 (assembly GCF_004001265.1). Classification (GTDB taxonomy): domain Bacteria; phylum Actinomycetota; class Actinomycetes; order Mycobacteriales; family Micromonosporaceae; genus Actinoplanes. The sequence continues at coordinate 1,797,448 of NZ_AP019371.1, forward strand.
CTTCCCGGCGCGCGGTCGTCGAGTTCTCCGCGATGTCCACGATCCGGTCCACCACCAGTGCCACGCTCTTGCCGCCCTCGCTGTAGACCACGACCGAGACGGTGTCGCCCTCGAGTTCCTCGCCGTACGCGCCGAGCAGGTGCGAGAGCCGGACCAGCGGCAGGATCTGCCCGCGGTACTGGACGACCTCGCGGGAGCCGGCGTGCTCCAGCCGATCGCGCGGGAACTCCTCGAGCCGCGTGACGGTGTCCAGCGGAATCGCCACCCGGCGCTCGCCGACCGCGGTGACCAGCAGGCGCTCGGTCCCACCGGCCGCCTGGCCGCGCTTCTCGACGACGTTCTCCCGCTCCGAATCGGCGGCCAGGTGCGAGCGCCGGGCCAGGGCCGGTACGTCCAGGATGAGGCCGACCTTGCCGTCGCCGAGGATCGTGGCGCCGGAGTAGAGGCCGATGTCCTTGAGCCGGGTGTTCAGTGCCTTGACGACGACCTCTTCGGTGTTCAGCACCCGGTCCACGACCAGGCCGAACCGCCGGCCGTCGGCCTGGAGGACCATGACGTAGACGCCCTGGTCGCCGCCGACCTCGAAGCCGAGGGCCCGGTCCAGCCGGACCAGCGGCAGCAGCTTGCCGCGCAGGCGGTAGACCGGCGCGCCGGAGGCGTACTCGACCTTCGTGGCGTTGCCGTCGATGAAGACCAGTTCGAGGACCGCCACCTGCGGAACCACGTACCGCTGGTCGCCGCAGTCGACGGTGAGCGCCTGGATGATGGCGAGCGTCAGCGGGATGGTGAGCCGCCAGACCGTGCCCTCGCCCGGGGTCGAGTCGACGCTCACCGCGCCGCCGATGTTCTCGATGTTGGTCTTCACCACGTCCATGCCGACACCGCGGCCGGACACGTTCGTCACCTTCGCGGCGGTGGAGAAGCCGGGCTGGAAGACCATCGCCATGATGTCGCGCTTGTCCATGCTCGGAATCTGCTCCGGCCGGAGCAGCCCGTTCTCCACGGCCTTCTGCGCGATCCGCTCGACGTTCAGGCCGGCGCCGTCGTCGGCGACCTCGACCGCGACGTGGCCACCTTCGTGGTACGCGCGGAGGGTCAGGGTGCCCTCCGGGCCCTTACCGGACGCGGCGCGGCGCTCCGGATCCTCGATGCCGTGGTCGACGGCGTTGCGCACGAGGTGGGTCAGCGGGTCCTTGACCGCCTCCAGCAGGCTTCGGTCGAGCTCGGTCTCCTTGCCCTCCATCACGAGCTGGACCTGCTTGCCGAGCGAGTTGCTCAGGTCCCGGACGACTCGGGGAAGCTTCGACCAGATGTGCTCGATGGGCTGCATGCGGGTCTTCATGATGCCCTCTTGCAGCTCACTGGTGATCATGCCGAGACGCTGGGCGCTGCGCACCAGGGTGGCGTCGCCGATCTCCATTACGCCGCGGACCAGCTGGTTACGGGCGAGCACCAGCTCACCGACCATGTTCATGAGCGTGTCCAGCAGGTCGACGTCGACGCGGATCGCGCTGTCGGCGATGCTCCGCTTCGGCGCCTGCGTCTGCAGTGCCTCGCTCACCGCCGCCGGGGCGGCCTTGCCCTCCTCGAGCAGGATCGTGCCGAGTTTGCGCTCGTCGCCCTCGATCTGCTGCTGCAGCGCCGAGGTGACGTCATTCTGCTGCGCGGCGCCGGCCTCGACCAGGATCTGGCCGAGCGGCTGGCGCTGCTCGGCGACCGGCTCCGGCGCGGGGCGCTTCGGGGTCTCGTCGAGCGGGACCGGGGCCTCGCCCTCGGCGGCCGGTGCCGCCTCGGCGGGCGCCTCAGCGGCCGGAGCCGCGGCCGCGGGAGCAGCAGCGGCGGGCGCGTTCATCTGCGCGTGGATCCGCTCGATGGTGCTGTCGATGTCGATGCCCTCTTCGGTGTTGTTCTCCTCGATGGAGGACAACAGGTTGCGGACACCGTCGATCGTCACGAGCAGAACGGTGATGGTCTCCGGGGTGACCGGCTGCACGCCGTCACGCAGCCGGGACAGCAGCGACTCACCGGCATGGGCCAGCTTCTCCAGCCTGGTGAAGGCGAGGAATCCACTGGTGCCCTTGATCGTGTGAATCGCCCGGAAGATGCGGGAGATCAGGTCACGCGAGTCCGGTTCCTGCTCGAGTGCGACGAGATCCCGGTCGATCTGGTCCAGGTTCTCGTGGCTCTCCATCAGGAATTCGCCGACGATCTCACCAAGGTCTTCCACGACTTACCTCCTGCTCGGCTTCACAGCCCTCTTCGACGTGTGCGGGCGCCAACTGAGAAGACTCGACCGAAACGGCGAGATGTCAGGCTTCTCCGCCTGGTCGCCGGTATCGGTAGCCAAACCCACGTACTGACTCGATGGGCGATTCGTCCGGGTCGGTCCAGCCCAGTTTGCGGCGCAGCCGCAGTACCGCGAACTTGACGCGTTCCTGGCCGATGCCGGTCGGGTCGTCCCAGGCCTGGGTCAGCAGCTGGTTCGGCGACAGCACCGCGCCGGCATGCCGGACCAGGGCGTTGAGCAGGCGGAACTCGGTCGGCGTGAGGCGTTTCTCGTCGCCCTTCACGTAGACCCGCCGCTTGGTGGGGTCCAGGTGCACGAGACCGTCGTCGTAGATCTGGCTCGCCCAGTTGTTCTGCCCGCTGGAGGAGCGCCGCAGCAGCGCCTCCACGCGGGCCAGCAGTTCGTTGTTGGCGAACGGCTTGGTCAGGTAGTCGTCGGCGCCGCCGCGCAGGCCGCGTACCTTCTCGGCCTCCTGGCCGTGCGCGGTGAGAACCAGGACCGGCACGTCGGAGACGTCGCGCAGACGCTCCAGCACCTGCCAGCCGTCCATCTCCGGCAGTCCGACGTCGAGCACCACCAGATCGGGGTGTTCCGCGTACGCCTCCTTGAGGCCGGCCCGGCCGTCGGCGGCGTGTGCCACCTCGTAGCCCGCGCGGCTGAACAGCAGCCTGAGTGCGAGTGCGATGTCCGGATCGTCCTCGACCACGAGTAGGCGACTCATCTTTTGCTCACCATGCCCCCAACCCGCACTCGCGCCCGATCCCGCGAACGGAGGAATTCTTAACGGCGCAAACACACCATAGCGTGATGTCACCGCCTATTTACGGACAGTGACAGTTTAGCGTCATACGCCCGCCGCAAGAGCCTGTCCACCAAGAACCGTGCACACAGTGCCCATCACGCGGCGCCGACGGCATCCCCCGGGGCATCCCTTCAGACTGACATTTGCGTTACCGCTTTTAGCCCGTTTCGAGAAAGATGTGACACGCCGCGTACAACGGGGTGCGATAGGCCCTGATGGACGATCCGCGTCCGTTCTGCGATCGGGAGGCATCCGTGTTCGACCTGGTGGTACGACGTGTCGTAATGGTCGCGGCGACACCTGCGCTGCTGGTCCTCGCCGCACCGGCGCTGGGGCACGGCCCGGATCTGCCGTCCCGGCCCGGACACGGATCGCCACCCGCCGCTCAGCCCCGCGTCGTGCCTTCGGCGCCCGCCGCGAAGCCCGCCGCCACCACCCTGGCCAGGCTCCGGGCCCGCACGATGATGCTCCAGGTCGTCCGCCTCACCAACGAGCGGCGCAAGGCGGCCGGCTGCCCGGCGCTCGCTGTCGACCAGGACCTGAGCACCGCGTCCATGCGGCAGAGCTGGTACATGGCCCGAACCCGGCTCTTCAGTCACGTCTGGCGGGACGGCGCCACCTTCGTGAGCCGCAGCCGGGCCGCCGGGTACCGCCAGCCGGCCGGGGAGAACATCGGCTGGGGCTATCCGACCGCCGCCGCCGTGGTGCAGGCCTGGATGGAGAGCCCCGGGCACCGCGCCAACATCCTCAACTGCGGCGCCAAGTCGATCGGGACCGGAGTCGCCTACGCGGCCGACGGCACGCCGTACTACACCCAGGTCTTCGGCTGGAAGTGATCAGATCTCGCAGTTCACCAGGACCGGCTCGGGATGCAGCAGGACACCGAATCTCCCCTGTACGCCGTCCCGGATCGTGCGGGCGAGGTCCAGCAGGGCAGCGGTGGTGCCACCGCCGCGGTTCGTCAGAGCCAGCGTGTGCTTGCCGGAGATCGCGACATGCTCGCCGGCGAAGCCCTTCGGGAAACCGGCCCGCTCGATCAGCCAGGCGGCCGGCAGCTTCACCATGCCGTCGCCGGCCGGCCAGTGCGGCATCTCGCCGAGAGTCGCGAAGACCTCCTCGGAGACCACCGGGTTGGTGAAGAAGGAGCCCACCGACCAGGTGTCCCGGTCCTCCGGGTCGAGCACCATGCCCTTGCCGGCGCGCAGTTTCAGCACGGTGTCGCGGGCCAGCCCGAGCGGAACCCGGTCACCGGCCTCGGCGCCGAGGCTGCGAGCCAGCTCGGCGTAGCGGATCGGCGCCGACTCCCCGGACTTCTCCAGCCGGAAGTCGACGTCCAGGACCAGGTAGCGATCGCTGTGCTTGAAGACGCTCGCGCGGTAACCGAAGCCGCATTCGGCCGGGGACATGGCCCGGACCTCGCCGGCGACCCTGTCGTACGCGTGGACCGTCTCGATCGTGTGCGCGACCTCCTGGCCGTACGCGCCGACGTTCTGGATCGGGGTGGCGCCCGCCGAACCCGGGATGCCGGACAGGCACTCGACTCCCGACAGGCCGTTCATCACCGCGTACGCGACGAAATCGTCCCAGCTCTCACCCGCCGCGACCCGGACCACGACGCTGCCGGGGTCGTCCCCGACCACCGTGATGCCGCGCGTGCGCAGCAGCAGCACCTCGCCGGCGAAACCGGCGTCGCCGATCACGACGTTGCTGCCACCGGCCAGGACCAGCACCGGGCGACCCGCGTCGGCGGCTGCCCGGACGACGGCGACCGCCTCGTCCGCGTGGACCGCCGTGGTCAGGGTGCCGGCCGGGCCTCCGAGGCGTAGCGTCGTGTACGCCGCCAAGGCGTTTCCGGCAGGGGGTGTGTCAATCAGATGGTCGGCGAATGCGTCGGGCACGGGGTTCACCCTAAGCTCAGACTCCGGGGGATGACACCGGCGGTCCGGCCGAGCGGGAGACGAGTCCGATGAACAGGTTGCACGCGACGAAGGACTTCTGGCTCGCGGCGCTGCGCGCCGACGGGCCGGCGCTGGTGGACGCCGTCGCCGAGACCGGCCCCGATCGAGGGGTCGCCGATCTCACCGACGAGCTCACCGCGCTGCTGCGCTGGGTGCGCGCCACGGTGACGCGCGGCGTGACCGACCGGCCGGTCCCCGATGCGCCGGCGCCGGACCCGGCCCCGCGTCCGGAGTGGCCCGAGGCCCTCGACGCGCTGCGCCGGGAGATCACCGGCACGATCGAGACCCTGGAAGCGCTGGACCCCGACTTCCCCGCGTGGAACTGGGCGCCGCAGCCCAAACGGGCGGCCTTCTGGCAGCGCCGGGTCGCCCACGAGATCTCGCTGCGCCGCTGGGACGCCGAGTCGGTGGCCGGGCGGGCGACGCCGATCGAGACGAAACTCGCCGCCGACGGGGTGAGCGAGGTGCTCGACACCTGGCTGCCGGCCGGCCGCCGGCAGGGTCCCGACGACCTGCGCGGCGTGGTGCAGCTGGTCGCGACGGACGCCGCGCACGAGTGGTTCGTCCGGCTCCGCGGCCCGGGCATCGCCCTGCTCGACACCATGACGATCCTGGACACCGACGACCACCACGCCCGGGCAAAGGCGACCGGCACGGCCAGTGACCTGCTGCTGGCACTGATGGGCCGCAAGCGCACCGATCAGCTCGCCCTGGCCGGCGACCCCCGCCTCGTTCAGGCTCTCCGGACCGGTTGAGCGGCTTTCAAGAAAACGCTCTCCCTCTGAGGGAGGCTAGTGGCTTGCGAGCAAGTATCCTCTGAACCGGTTAAGTACGTCGGACCTGATCAAGAGCAGGAAGCGGTGCAGAATGACGGCAACCGTCACGTCCACGTCGGCGCAGCCGGCGCCCGCGGGGATCACCTTCCCCGAAGGTTTCGTCTGGGGCGCGGCCACCGCCTCGTACCAGATCGAGGGCGCGGCGCGGGAGGACGGTCGCGGCCCGTCCATCTGGGACACCTTCAGCCGCACCCCGGGCAAGGTGTACGCCGGTCACACCGGTGACGTCGCCTGCGACCACTACCACCGGTACGCCGACGACGTCGCGCTGATGGCCGGCCTCGGGCTCGCCGCGTACCGTTTCTCGGTCGCCTGGCCTCGGATCCAGCCGGACGGCACCGGCCCGGTCAACGTGCGCGGCCTCGACTTCTACGACCGGCTCACCGACGAACTGCTCGGCAAGGGCATCGACCCGGTCGTCACGCTCTACCACTGGGACCTGCCGCAGACCCTCGAGGACCGCGGCGGCTGGGCCAACCGGGAGACTGCCGAGGCCTTCGCCGAGTACGCCCAGATCGTCCACCGGCGCCTCGGCGACCGGGTCGCGACCTGGACCACGCTCAACGAGCCGTGGTGCTCGGCGTACCTCGGCTACGGCTCCGGCATCCACGCGCCCGGCGTGCAGGACCCGGTCAAGGCGTACCGCGCCGCCCACCACCTCAACCTCGCTCACGGCCTCGCGGCCCGGGCGCTGCGGTCGGCCGGTGCGAGCAACATCAGCATCACGCTGAACCCGTGCCAGGTCGCGCCGCTCGACCCGCAGAACCCGGCCGACGTCCAGGCCGCCAAGCTCATCGACGGCGTCGCCAACCGGATCTTCTTCGACCCGATCCTGCGCGGGTCGTACCCGACGGACGTGCTGGAGCACATCGCCCGCTTCACCGATCTGTCCTTCATCCAGGACGGCGACGAGGCGATCATCAACGCGCCGATCGACGTGCTGGGGATCAACTTCTACACCCCGTCGTACGTGTCGGCGAAGCCCGGTGCGAAGGGCGCGCTCGACTACCCGGGCAGTGAGGGCATCGCCTTCCGCCCGCCGGTCGGCCCGGTCACCGACATGAACTGGCAGATCGAGCCGGCATCGCTGACCCGACTCCTGACCCGCATCCACGAGGACTACCCCGGTACCGCGTTGATGATCACGGAGAACGGCGCGGCGTACCCGGAAGGTCCTGATGTCGATGGTGAGGTGCACGACCTCCGCCGCATCGAGTACATCGACGCCCACCTGCGCGCCTGCCACGACGCGCTGGCCGCCGGCGTGGATCTGCGCGGCTACTTCGCCTGGTCGCTGATGGACAACTTCGAATGGGCCGAGGGCTACAAGAAGCGCTTCGGTATCGTGCACGTCGACTACACGACGCAGCAGCGTGTGCTCAAGGACAGTGCGAAGTGGTACCGCGAGGTGATCCGGCGCAACGGACTCGACTAGGGAGCGGCTTTGTGACGACGCGGGAGCGGCCCACCCTGGAAGCTGTGGCCCGTCGCGCCGGGGTCTCCCGCGCTACGGTGTCCCGCGTCGTCAACGGCTCCACCACGGTGGCAGCATCGATCCGGGACGCGGTGAACCGAGCCGTCGACGAGCTCGGATACGTGCCCAACCAGGCCGCCCGCAGCCTCGTCACCCAGCGGACCGACTCGATCGCGCTGATCCTGCCGGAGACCGCGAACCGGGTCTTCTCCGACGACCTCTTCTTCCCGGCGATCATCCGGGGTGTCGGGATGGAACTGGAAGCCGCCGACAAACAGCTCGTCCTGATGATGACCGGCTCGGAGGCCGGTCATCATCGCGTGGAGCGGTACGCGGTCGCCGGCCACGTCGACGGCGTCCTGTTCGCCTCGATCCACGGCGCCGACCCGCTCCCCGGCCTCCTCGCCGAACGCGGCATCCCGGTCGTCTGCAGCGGTCGCCCGCCCGCCGCCGTGCCCTACGTGGACGTCGACCACGCCGGCGGGGTCGCCGCAGCGGTCCGCCACCTGGTCGCCGGTGGCCGCCGCCGGATCGCCACCATCGCCGGCCCGCAGGACATGGTCGCCGGTCAGGCCCGCCTCACCGGTTACCGGGACACACTGCGCGAAGCCGGCCTGCCCTCGCTGGTGGCGCCCGGCGACTTCACCCGCGACTCCGGTGTCGCCGCCATGCGCGACCTGCTCGAGCGGGATCCGGCCCTCGACGCCGTCTTCGCCGCCTCCGACCTGATGGCCCACGGCGCGCTGCAGGCACTCCGGGCGGCCGGCCGCCGCGTACCCGACGACGTAGCCGTGATCGGCTTCGACGACTTCGAGATCAGCCGCTACAGCGACCCGCCCCTCACCACCGTCCGCCAGCCGATCGCCGAAGCAGGCCGGACGATGGCCCAGCTGATGCTCAAGCTGATAGCCGGCGACGAGGACGCACCCGAGTCGGTGGTCCTCCCCACCGAACTCGTCCTCCGCGAGTCCGCCTAGAGCGACGGCGTCGAGGCGATCTCGATCGGCTTGCCCAGTGATCTGCGGGCCAGCAGCGTCGCGCCGGCGATCGCGGCCGGCATGAGGAACACCGCGCCGAGCGGGATCAGGAAGGCGGCGAAGACCGCCACGCCGTAGCCGAGGGTCAGCGGCTTGTTCCTGGCCAGCACCACGCGCCGGTGCCGCAGACGCTGACCTCGCCGCTGGAACGGGGCACCGGTCAGCTCCAGCGCCAGCAGCCAGCCGCCGGCCGCGCCACCGATCACGGGCACCACGGTCTGCCCGACGAACGGCAGCAGACCCAGGAAGAAGAGCGGGATCGCCACCAGTACGCCGATACCGATCAACCGGAGCGAGTCCACCAGGCTACGGCGCAGCGACTCCAGGATGCTGACCTCGGCCTCGTCGGGCACGCCGCCGTACCGGGCCTCCACCCGTCCCGAGATCGTCTCGTAGAACGGGTCGCCGATCAGCAGCGTCACCGCCGTGAACGTGAGAATGCCGAGCAGCACCGAAAGCCCGAGGATGCCGGCGCCGGCGAACACCTGCACGACGTCGCGGAGCCAGGCCGCCCAGTCGTCGGCGAACCAGGTGACCTGATCGGACAGGTCGGGCAGGAACCGGATCAGCAGCACCAGCAGGACGATGTAGAGAATCCCGGAGAGCAACGCCGGCAGCAGTCCGAGCAGGAGCAGGCGCGGACTGCGCAGGATCAGCCCCAGCCCGCGGCCGAGTAGTCCGGCCCCGGTCACGAACTCCCGAAGCCCCGCCAGCACCCGACTCTGATCACCGCTCACGGTCCGTGAGCATAAATCCTGCCCGCCACCCGCGACAGACGAGCCTCCCCGGACCATCCAAGATCCGCGATGGGGTCGCGAGGGGCGCGACCATCTCGGCTACGAGAGACACGAGCGCGATCGAGAGCGCCGACCAGCCGCGTATCAGGAACCTGACGGTGACGGCGTCAGGGAAGCAGCCGGCGTCTCGCTCGGTGGTGGGGGCGCGTCGGACGGGTCCGGGTCTTCGGTGATCTGGGTGGGGGTGGGTACCGGCGGGTCGGTCAGCAAGGGCGGGAGGGAGGCGGAGACGAGCGGCGGCGGTACGGAGGTGACGACCGTGACCGTCATCGTGACCGCCGGGGCCGCGGACGGGGCCGAGGCGGGCGGGGTGGAGGTCGCGGGCAGCGATGTGGCCCGGGGCGGGCGGGCCGTGTAGCCGCCCACCGGCGTGGAGGAGGTGGGGGCGGGCGCGGCGCCGAGGCCACCGACACCGTCGGGTTCGCCGGAGAGGCCGAGCGCGGCCGCGTTGATCGCTGGAGCGCCGAGGGCCCAGCCGGCGACTACCGCGAACGGCAGACCGACGATCACCAGACCGAAAAAGAGGGATTTGGGGGACAAGCGCACGTACTGAAGACGCCTCAGACCACCAGAAAGTTACGGCTTTCGGACATCCGGCTTTAACCAGACTCGAAACCGTCAGGAGTTCAGGAAGGTGGAGATCCGGTCCCGCAGCTCGCGCCGGTTGTTCCAGAGGATCGAGGGGCGGTCGAAGACCTGCAGCTCAGCGTGGGGCAGCAGACCCGCCACGCGTTCCGCCCACGCCACCGGGTGGATCTCGTCGCCCTGGCAGCCGATCACCAGTACCCGGCCGGTGACGGCGGTGAGCGCCTCGATCGAGGGTACGGCCGGCTCGGACCAGAGCGTCTCCAGCTCCTGCGCCAGACCGTCCCGCTGCAACTGCTCGACACGCTGACGCAGATGGCTCCAGCCGGCGGGCGTGTTGCGCACGGCCGGTGGCAGCTCGGCCTCCACCGCCTCGGCGATCATCGCGGCCTCCCCCGACTCCACCGAGGCCAGCAGGCGCTCCAGGCGCTGGACGGCGACGGCCGAACGGGCACCGTCCAGCGGGGCGGGAAGGTAGAGCACGGCCCGGTCGAACCGGGCGGGTTCCTCGGCGAGCAGCCGGCAGAGAGCGGCAGCGCCCATGCTCACGCCGACCGCGCGGGTGGCGCCGTGCAGCCCGGCGACGGCGGAGAGCTCGGCCGCGAGGTCGGCGAAGGACCACGGCCCGGGCGGCACGTCGGAGCGTCCGTGCCCACGGAAGTGGAAGAACACCCGCCGGCCGGCCACTCCACTTCCGAGTGGTCGGGTGCCGCCGATGTCGCCCGCTGATCCGTGGGCGAACACGGTCACCGGGTCTCCGGTGCCGGTGATCAGCTGCTCCACCCGTACGCCCGAAGGAAGGGTGACCAGCTCGGTGGCCGGGCCCGGCAGCGTAGGGCGACCAGTCCGCGGCCCGGTCCGATCCCCGCGCTGCAGGCGCGGCCCTCCATCCGGAGGCGGAGGCCCGAAGCGACCCCTCAACGGATCACCAGAAACCCTTGCCGTCGGACAGGTCCTTGAGACCGGGACGGACGTCGAGCAGGTAGACCAGAGCGGCCGCGATGCCGATCATGCTGAAGATCAGCAGCTGGCCCTGGGTCAGGAACGTGATGACCAGGCAGACGCCGATGATCGCGGCCCAGGCGCCCTTCGGCAGGGTGCCGATGGCCTGGAAACCCGCGCCCCGCTGGATCAGGCAGTGGATGAGCGCCACCGACTGCACGATCAGCGAAACGAGCAGAACCACGAGGTCGATGTAGTTGCGGACGTCGTCGTAAAAGACCGGCGCGGAAGAGGCCATGAGGGGGATTCTATGCCGCAGGCCCCGGCGACTGCCGGGGCCTGCGATGCATGTCGTTACTCAGCGGACTTCGGGGCGGCCGGCTTGGCCCGCTTGCGCGGCGCCTTCGGAGCGGCCTCAACGGCCTTGGCCTCGGCCACGACGGCCGGGGTGGCCTCGACGGCCTTCGGCTCCTCGGTGGCCTCGATGTCGGCGTTCACCACGTCGGCGGCCTCGACGACACCGGTGCCGACGACACGCTCGCCACGGGCGACCAGCTCGGTGTAGAGCGCCACGGCACGCTCCTGCGCGACCTGGGCGAAGGCGTTCGCGGCGGTCGTGGCGTTCTCGCGGAGGGCCACGAAGTCGGTGGTGTTGGCCTTGTCGCGGAGCTCGGCGGCCTTGGTGCCGGCCTGGTCGTTGTAGACCTTCAGCGAGGCGGCGGCCTTGTCGCTCAGCTCGGTCAGCACGGCCGGGAGCTTGCGGAGCTGCTGGTACGCCAGGTCACCGGCGCCGGCGGCGGCGTAGAGCGGGGCAGGGATCTTGGTCTTGGTCTGCTCGGTCACTTGGACTCCTCAGTGATCGGGTCTTCGGAAAGCGGCGTTTCGTTGCGCGCGTTCTCGTTGCGGAACGTCTCGTAGATCTGCGACAGGGACTGCTTCTGCGCGATCGTGAGCTCCGGGTCGACCGCGATGGCGGCCAGCACGCCCTGCTGGCCCTCGCCATCGAGCAGCCCAGCCCGCAGGTACATCGCGGGCGTCGACACTCGCAAGGCGCTGGCGATCTGCTGCAGCACCTCGGCGCTCGGCTTGCGCAGGCCACGCTCGATCTGACTCAGGTAGGGATTGGAGACCCCGGCCTTGTCAGCGAGCTGGCGAAGAGAGATCTTCGCGGTCTGCCGCAGGTCACGGATGAAAGTTCCGATGTCCTCGGGCAGATCCTTGTTTGCGGCCATGCATCGAAGTTAGCTCGGAGTGCTAGCTGTTGCAAGCAAAACGCTTGCAACAGCTAGCGTGAACCGAGTCACCGCGCCATTCACCAAACCGCGCGAACCTCGCCGACCGGACGTCCGCCGCCGAGCACGACCTCGTGCAGCTCCGGAGTCTCCACGCCGAGCTTGCGCAGCGCGGACAGCAGCACCGGCACCCGCGCCCGCGTCGCGCCGTCCGAGATCTTCAGAGCGACCGCCCCGGCGCCGGGCATCGCGGCCGCCGCGACCCCGTCGGCGCCCTTCTTGACCAGCAGACCGGGCATCGCGTTCATCAGGACCGTGTCCTCGGTGCCGGTACCCGCGACGAGCGCCGGGTGCTCCCGCATCGCGTCGGCGACCCGCCGCTCCGGCGTGCCCGGCTCGGCCTCGACCAGCCGCTGGAACGCCCGCGCCAGACCGAGCGGCGACACCGCGAAGATCGGCGCGCCGCAGCCGTCCACACCGAGCGCCGCGATCGGCTCGGCGGCCAGCCGGCTCACCGCGTCGGCGAGGGCCTTCTGCAACGGATGATCGATCTCCAGGTACGAATCGAGCGCCCAGCCGTTGACCACGCAGGTGGCGAGCATCCCGGCGTGCTTGCCGGAGCAGTTCATCAGGATCGGCTCGGCTTCGCCTCCACCGCGCAGCCAGGCGTTGCGCGGGGTCTCTCCCAGCGGCAGGTCGGCCGGGCAGCGCAGCGCGTCAGGCGTCAGCCCGACGGCGTCGAGGATCGCCCGAACCCGTTCCACGTGGAACTTCTCGCCGTCGTGACTGCCGCTCATCAGGGAGAGGTCGGCCTCCTCGCGCGGCGTGAGACCGGAGGTCAGCAGGCCGACGGTCTGGAGCGGCTTGTTGGAGGAGCGCGGGAAGAACGGGCTCGCCACCTCGCCGATGCCGTCACCGGTGGTCAGCGCGACGACCCCGTGGTGGACGCTCTCGACGAAGCCGGACCTGACTACTTCAGCGACGATCACGGCTGGGGCACTCCGAGCAGGTCACGGGCCTGGGCCGGGGTCAGCGGCGGGCGCTGCGCCAGCTGGGCGAAACCGACGGCACGGGCCACGAGCTGCATGTTCGACTCGACGGGACGGCCCTTCGCGTACGTCAGGGTGTCCTCCATCCCGACCCGGAGGTGACCACCGGCCGCGAGCGACGCCAGCATCACCGGCAGGGTGCTGCGGCCGATGCCGGTGGCCGAGAAGGTGGTTCCGGCCGGCAGGTCGCGGATCACCTGCTCGCAGGCGACCAGGGCGGCAGCGGTGCCCGGCATCCCGCCCGGGACGCCCATCACCAGGTCGACGTGGACGTGGCCGCCGGACGGCAGGCCGTACTCGCCGAGCAGCCGCTGCAGCGAGGTGAGCTGGCCCAGGTCGAAGATCTCGTACTCCGGCACGACGCCGCGCTCCTGCATGCGGGTGTGCAGGTCGACGATGAACTCCCACCGGTTCATGAAGACGCCGTCGCCGAAGTTGACGGTGCCCATCGTGCAGGAGGCCATCTCCGGTCCGGCGTCGAGCACCGCGAGCCGGGCGGCCTCCGGGTCGGTCACCGCGCCGCCCGAGGAGAGCTGCACGATCAGCCCGGTGGACTCGCGCAGCGCCTCGACGGTCGCCCGCAGCCGGCCCTGATCGAGGGAGGGCCGGGCGTCGTCGTCCCGGATGTGCACGTGGACGATCGAGGCGCCGAGCGCCTCACATTCCTTCGCGGTCGTCACGAGCTCATCCAGGGTCACTGGCAGAGCCGGCACGTCCGCCTTGCTGCTCTCCGCGCCGGTCGGGGCGACGGTGATCAAGGTCCCGGTCATGCGGCTCATCCTGCCAGGTCGATGCCGGATCTAAGCCGGGTCTATGGCCGCGGCCGACTCCCCCACGGTGAGACGGGCGTCGTCGGCCACGTTGCGCTTCAGCACCGCCAGCGCGACCAGCCCCAGCTCGTGGTGCCGGACCGCGGTGCCGACGAACCCGACGGCGCGCCCGTCCAGCTCGACCGGGGTGCCCTTGGCCGGCGGGTGGTCGGAGGCGACGCCATCGAAGTGCAGCAGCACCAGGCGGCGCGGAGGCTTACCCAGGTGGTGCACGCGGGCGACCGTCTCCTGGCCGCGGTAACAGCCCTTGTCCAGGTGAACACCGGTAGCCAGCAGCCCGGCCTCCGGCGGGATCGTCCGGTGGTCGGTCTCCCAGCCCAGCCGCGGCGTCCGGGCGGCCACCCGGATCGCCTCGTAGGCCCAGAGCCCCGCCTGCGGCACACCCAGCTTCTCGATGATCGACGTCTTGGCGGCACGCGGCACCAGGAGGTCCACGCCCAGGGGCACGCGCCGTGCCAGGCCGCCCTCGAATTCGCGCACGGCATAGAGGCTCGTCGGCTCGGGAGGCACCGACCCGGCGGCGAACTTCGGACCCGGCACCTCACCCACCCGCGGCGCCGCCAGATCGGGGAAGAGATCGGCCGCGCCCGGCCCGACCAGCGAGAGGACCGCCAGCTCGGACGACGCGTCGCGCGGCTCCACCTTGGTGAAGAAGCGCATCATCTCAAGGTATTTCAGCAGGCCGGCGCCCGCTCCCGGCTCGGTGTCGAGCCAGGCGGTCGTGCCGTCCTCGGTGATGAAGGCGTGCTGCTCGACGTGCCCGTTGGGCGACAGCACCAGAAGTTCGCTGCCCTGATTCGCCGACAGGTCCGACAGATGCTGGGTCGTCAGCGTGTGCAGCCAGCCGGCGCGCTCCTCGCCCGGCACCGCGATCACGTCACGGTTCGACCGGTCGACCAGGCCGGCGGCGGTCTCCAGCAGGCGCTGCTCACGCATCGGGTCGCCGAAGTGGGCCGGAACACCGGCATCGGCGGATTGCGGGTCGAGGTCCTCGACCATCACGACGGTCACTACTCGTTCTCCTTGCAGTCGCCGCAGACCCCGAACAGGGACACGTGACCCACGTCGACCCGGAAATCGCGCTCGTCCCGCAGCCGGTCGGTCACCGGCAGCATCACCGCGGGATCGACCTCGGCGATCGAGCCGCAGGCCCGGCAGACCAGGTGGACGTGCTGATCCTCGCCGGCCGCGTGGTACGTCGGGGAGCCGTGCGACAGATGGGTGTGGTTCACCAGACCGAGCTCCTCGAGAAGCTCCAGAGTCCGGTAGACCGTGGTGATGTTGACGCCGGCCGCGCGCTCGCGAACCGCGTTGTGCACGGACTCCGGTGTCGCGTGACCGAGTTCGTGCACCGCTTCCAAGATCAGCTGACGCTGCGGGGTGAGCCGCAGACCACGCTCACGCAGCATGGCGGCTAGCGATGTGGCGGACACGCTGTCGAGCATAGTTCGCTACGTTCGACAGCTGTGACCGAGCGGATCCTGGTGTCTCCCGGCGACCTCCTCGGAGACGGTGTCTTCGAGACCATCCATCTTCGGCCGGCGGGTCCGTGGCTGCTGGAGGAGCACCTGGCGCGGTTGCGGCGATCCGCCGAGATCCTGGAGATGCCGCCGCCACCGATCTCCAAGATCCGCACCGCCATATCCGAAATTTCGGAAATGTCGGGCGTACTTCGCATCGTCTACACCCGCAACCGAACCGTCAGCGTGACAGTCTCCACGATCCCCGCAGCCGTGCTGGGAGAACGCCATGACGGCATCCGGGCGATCAGCGCGCGACTGGACGACCCACCCCCATGGTCGATCCGCGAAGCCAAGTCGCTCTCCTACGCGAGCAATTTCGCGGCCCGGCGCTGGGCGGCGCGGCATGGCGCCGAGGAGGTGGTCTGGCTTTCGAGCCGGGGGTACGTGCTGGAAGCGCCCACTTCGTCGGTGGTGTGGCTCACCGACGGGGTGCTGGCGACCGTCCCGCCGGCCGAGGCCGGGATCCTCGCCGGGATCACCGCCGCGCACCTGCTCTCGGCGGCCGGCGAGGCGGGCCTGACAGCGGCGGAACGAATGATCACCCTGCCCGACCTGGCCGCCGCCGACGCGATCTGGCTGGCGTCCTCGCTGCGTGGCCTCGCCGAGGTGACCGAGCTGGACGGGGTCGCCCGCGGCCGATCGCCGTGGACGCCCCGCCTGCTCGAACTGCTGGGGTACTAGCCGCCGATGCGCAGCAGCCGGGCCGACATGTGCGGCTGCAGCCCACTGTTGTCGATCGAGATCTCGTGGGCGTAGAGCAGCGCGCCCTCGACGATCCCGAACAGCCGGTGGCCGCCGGTCACGTGCAGGCCGGACGGCGTGTACGCCACCGCGTCGGTGCCCATCTCCAGCCGGGTCGTCGCGGCCTTGCCCATGTAGAGCTCGGCCACCCCGTCCGGGCGGATCATCGTGGCTTCCATCTCGTCGCCGGGCCGGCCGTCGATCAGGACCGGCCGCCAGAAGCCGGACTCGGTGAGAGCCTGGCCGATCGGCTTCGAGTCGTCGTCGAGCAGCCACGCCCGCGATTCGTAGCGCAGGAAGTCACGCCCGTCGTGACTGATCCGGATCTCCTGGGCGAAGTTGTAGTCCTCCTCCGCCGGGAATCCACCCTGTCCACGGCCCCGCCACAGCCCGACGAACGGCAGCAGGCCGAGCAGTGCCGGGTTCAGGTCGGGACCCGACCGCAGGTCGTGGGTGTCCTCATAGGGGTACCGCTCGACCGGCGGCGCATTGAGCCACGGCGGTGGTCCCAGCGGGTTCTCCTGCTCGGTGCTCACCAACGCCCCCTCGAAATACGAACTGCTAGATAACCGAAACCGCCCGCCAGCGCGCCCAAGGCAGCCACCAGCAGGCTCACGAACCCGATCTCCGTAACCATGACGCGCCCATCTTATGCTGGCCGGTATGGCACGTTTGCTGGTCGTCAAGGCCACCTCCGGCACCGACGGGGCCGAGCGCTGCTCACAGGCCTTCACCGTGGCGAGCACGGCCGTCGCCTCCGGGGTGGACGTCTCGCTCTGGCTGACCGGGGAGTCCGCGTGGTTCGCCCTGCCCGGCCGGGCCGCCGAGTTCGAGCTACCGCACGCCGCGCCGCTCCCCGACCTGCTCGAAGCGATCCTCGCGGCCGGCCGGGTGACGCTCTGCACGCAGTGTGCGGCCCGCCGCGGCATCGGCCCCGACGACGTCATCCCCGGCATCCGCATCGCCGGAGCGGCGGTCTTCGTCGAGGAGATCATGTCCGAAGGCGCCCAAGCCCTCGTCTATTGAGCCCTCGTCTATTGAGCGCAGTCGGTGGTCACGCTCACCTGAGTGCTTTCGCTCCCGGTCGTGACCACGATTGATTCAGATCCTGCCCGGTACGCCCAACCGGCCGCGTCCGACCACACCGGGGTCGTCCCGCCCGGCACGCCCCGGGGACCGTCATCGGGATCGACCGGCGGGACATCGGCCACCCAGGTCGTCGCCGACATGCCCTCCGGGCAGGTCACCGCTCGCGTCAGCGGGGTGGTGGCCGGGGCGGCCCCGAGCGCGGTGAGCGTCTCCGCGAACACGGCCGGCGCCGGGCCCGCCGGCGGATCGGACGCCCCGCTCGTCGCCGAGGACGGGCGGCAGCCGGAGTCCACCCGTACCGTCAGAATCTGATCGACCGACAGCGCCTCGGCGTCGATCGCGATGAACGCTCCCGCGTCGGCGTAGAGCGAGAGCCGCGTCCCGCCGCGCAGCGCCATCACCGAAGCGCGGTAATCGGCGGGCAGACCAGCGGCGATGCCGTCCAGCGCGGCACGGGCATCACCCTCCGGAACGTAGACGGTCAGGTCCCTGGTCGCCACCGACCCCGGTCGCGCCGGAGTGATCGAACATTCGGCGAACCTCATCTCACCGAGACGCAGCGCCCAGCGGTCGTCGGCGGCCGCCGCGATCAGGGCACCCGACGCACGCTGCACCTCGGGGACGGCAGCGGCGATGTCGCGCTGCTCCGGAACGGTCGGCGGGTCCTCGCGCACCGACCAGAGACCCATCCCGAGCAGCACCGCAACCCACGCGGTCACTCCCGCGGCGATCCACAGCCGTCGTCGTCTCATCTCAGTGACTCGTACTCCGGGGATGCGAGGAAGCGCTCGATGATCTCGGCGCTGCCCGGGGTGAACGGCCGGCCCAGCACCTCGCCGGCCGGCACGAAGACCATCGCGGCGCCCTCGCCGAGCACCACGTCGGCCTGGGTCGCGCCGGTCACGCCGTAGTAGTAGTGCTTCTCCCGCTGCTGCTCGGGCAGGTCCTGCCGGGCGAAGAGGCGCAGCGGGCCGTCCGCGACCAGGGCGGACTCCTCGAGCAGCTCGCGGGCCGCGCCCTGCTCCGGTGTCTCCCCCGGCTCGATCTCGCCGCCCGGCAGCCCCCACACGTCCGGGTAGTAGGGCGCCTTGTCGTCGCGCAGCTGAAGCAGCAGCGCACCACTGCGATCGACCAGGAAGGTGCAGGCGACTCTCTTGATCATCAGCCCATTTCTCCGATCAGCTCTGGGCCAGCCTGTTGAGGGCGCCGAGCGCCACGTCGGACCTGGTCGTGTACCAGAACGGGGGCAGCGACTTGCGCAGGAAGGCGCCGTAGCCACGAGCCGTCTCCAGCCGCGAGTCGAGCACCGCCACGACGCCCTTGTCGCCGCTCGACCGGATCAACCGGCCGACGCCCTGGGCGAGCCGGACCGCCGCGATCGGCACGCTCACCGAGGAGAAGCCGGAGCCGCCGTTCGCGTCGACGGCGGCCGAGCGGGCGGCGGCGAGCGGCTCGTCGGGGCGCGGGAACGGCAGCCTGTCGATCACCACGAGCTGACAGGAGTCGCCCGGCACGTCGACGCCCTGCCAGAGCGACATCACCCCGAAGAGGCAACTCTCCTTCTGCTCCCGGAACTTGCGGACCAGGATCGGCAGCGTCTCGTCGCCCTGCAGCAGGATCGGCAGGTCGGTCTTGGCGCGCAGCAGCTCGGCGGCCTGCGTCGCCGCCTTGCGTGAGGAGAAGAGCCCGAGGGTCCGGCCGCCGAGCGCCTCGACCAGCTTGAGCAGCTCCTCGCCGGCCGCGTCCGGGAGGCCGGACTGGGCGGGCCGGGGCAGGTGCGAGGCCACGTAGAGGATGCCCTGCTTCGGGTAGTCGAACGGGGAACCCACGTCGAGCGAGGTCCAGCCCTCGCCGGAAGCCGGCTCACCCTCCGGCCCGGGCGTCGCGGCGGGCAGGCCGAGCGACCGGGCGACCGTGTCGAACCGGCCGCCGAGCGTCAGCGTGGCCGATGTCACCACCACCGTGCGGTCGTTGTAGAGACTCTGCCCGAGCGTCCCGGCGACCGAGAGCGGTGCCACCACGAGAGCGCGGCGGCCGCTGCCCAGCTCGGATTTCTCCACCCAGGCCACGTCGAAGTCGTCCTCCTCAAGGAGGCGCTGCGCGGTCGTGAACAGCTCGTCGAGCACGGCCTTGGCCTGCTGTTTGCCGACCGGGTCGGAGTCGTCGGACTTGACCTCGCCGATCGCGCTGAGCCCGGCCCGGGCCGCCGACTCGAGCAGGGTGAGCGCCATCCGCAGTTGCTCGGGCAGACCGCTGGTGATCCGGCCGGCCGGCGTCTCGGCCAGGCCGACGGTGAGCGCGTCGGCCGCCGCGGCGAGCTGCTCGGCCGCGGACGGCGGGACCATCGTGCGGGCGCGGCGGCCGGCCCGCTCGATCGCCTCGGGGGTGAGCTCGGCCTGCGCGGCCGACGAGACCCGCTCGGCCAGCTCGTGCGCCTCGTCGACGACGAGCAGCTTGTGCGGCGGGACGATCTGGTGCTCGGCGAGCATGTCGACGGCGAGCAGGCTGTGGTTGGTCACCACGATGTCGGCCTCGCGGGCCCGCACCCGGGACGCCTCGGCGAAGCACTCGGCCCCGTAGGGACACCGGCCCGCCCCGACGCAGTCGCGCGCCGGCATCGACACCTGTTTCCACGCGGTGTCGTCGACGCCGGGGTCGAGCTCGTCGCGGTCGCCGGTCTCGGTCTTCGCGGCCCAGGACCGGATCCGCAGGATCTGCTTGCCGAGCTTGCCCGCCTCGCCGAGCCACTGACCGGCCCGGGGCGCGGGGGCGTCGTCGAACAGGGTGTCGACCGGCGCGTCCTCGTCGGCGTGCTCGAGCTTGGCAGCGCAGAGGTAGTGGTGGCGCCCTTTCAGCACGGCGAAGCTGGGCTTGCGGCCGAGGACCGGCTCGACGGCGGCGGCCAGCCGGGGCAGGTCGTGCTCCACCAGCTGGTTCTGCAGGGCCAGAGTCGCCGTCGAGACGACCACCGGCCCGTCCACCAGCAGCGCGGGTGTCAGGTATCCGAGGCTCTTGCCGGTGCCCGTGCCGGCCTGGACGAGCAGATGCCGTTTGTCCTTGACGGCCTTGTCGATCGCCTCGACCATGGCCTGCTGACCGGGGCGGGTGCTCCCGCCGGGCACGGCGCCGACCGCCGCGGCGAGAAGCTGCTCTGCGGTCGCCTTTTTTCGGGTAGCTGCGGGCACGGAGGAACCGTACCCGCCACCACCGACATAACCGGACCACCGCTAGGGTGCACCTCATGCCGAGCGAGATGGTCCGGGTCATCTACACGAAGTACGACGGATCGGCTCATCGTGACTACCCGGCCCGCCGCCTGGCCGAGGACGACCTGGGCATCTGGGTCGGCGTGCCCCGCGGGACACCGTCGGTCTACCACGGTCGGCCATCGGTGGAACAGATCCCGTTCGTGCTGCTCATCCCCCACTACGCGTGGTGGACCGGGATGTTCAACCCGCCCCCACGGACGAGTGAGGTCTACTGCGACGTCACCACTCCGGCGCGCTGGGAGGGTGACACGGTGCACATCATCGACCTCGACCTGGACGCGGTGCGGCGCCGCGAGACCGGCCTGGTGGAGCTCCGCGACGAGGACGAGTTCGAGGACCACCGGAAGGCGTTCGGCTACCCGGAGGACGTCGTCACGAACGCCCAGGCCGCGGCGAAGCAGCTGATCGTGGCGCTCGGCGACGGCACCGAGCCGTTCGCCACGCACTACCGCAAGCACCTCTCAGAGGTCACCCAGTAACAGCTTCTCCGGGTTCTGCTGGTTGAACAGGCCGGTGATCCGGCCCTCGTCGACCGCGACGGTGAGCACCGCGAGCAGCCGCTGACCGTCCGGCCGCGTCCCGCGCAGCAGCATCCCGGCGCTGCCGCCGACCAGCACCGGATCGACCTTGATGTCGGTGACCCCGGCCAGCTTGCGGCCGAGCAGCCCGGCGTAGAAGCGGGCCACCTTGTCGGCGCCGCCGACCACGTTGAGGGCGGTCCGCACCAGTCCGCCGCCGTCGCTGATCGCCACCACCTCGGGCGCCAGCACCGCGGCGAGCGCCACCACGTCACCGCTCTGCGCCGCGATCAGGAACGCGTTCAGCACCCGGCGCTGCTCAGCCACCCCCGCGGTGTGCTTGATCCCGCCGTCGGCCACCGCCCTGCGGGCCCGGCTGGCGTGCTGCCGGGCCGCCGCCGGCGTGGTGTCGAGAACCGTCGCGACCTCTTCGAACGGCACCGCGAACGCGTCGTGCAGCACCAGCGCGACCCGCTGCTCGGGAGTCAGCCGTTCGAGCACCACGAGCAGGGCCACGCTGATCTGGTCGGCCCGCTCGGCCAGCTCGGCCGGGCCGGCGTCGGGATCCACCACGTACGCGGGCAGCCACTGTCCCGGGTAGGCGGCCCGGCGTACCCGGGCGGAATTGAGCTGATCCAGGCAGATGCGCGCGGTGACCGTCGTGAGCCAGCCCCTGACGTCCCTGATCTCCCCGGTCTGCTGCGCGTAGCGCAGCCAGGCCTCCTGCGCCGCGTCCTCGGCCTCCGACCGGTTGCCGAGCATCCGGTAGGCGACCGCGGTGAGGTACGCGCGCTGGGCCTCGAACTCGGTGGCGTTCCCGGACGGCATAGGAGGAATTCTGCGCGAGATCACCGGCTGCGGATAGCACCTATGCCACAGTAGAAACCGGCAAATCGTACGTATCGGAATGGTGACCTCGTGAGGGACGCAGCCACAATCGCGGGCAGCCTGGCCGGGCTCGCCGGCGCGGGCGGCGCCGTCTCGGTCGCGGTGCTCCGCCGGAACCGCACCAGCATCCCGAGCGGCCACGCGCTGATCCGTGAGACCGACACCGATCCGCTGCCCGGCGTCATCCGGCTGCGGCTGACCGGGATGACGGTGCCGGTGGTGCCCGGTCCGCACGGCGAGCTCTTCCTCGGCCCCGGCGCCCCGCAGCCCGGACGCACCCTGCGCCGGCTCGTCCTCGCGCCGCTCTTCACCCGGGCCCAGGCCGGCTCCGGGCGGCTCTTCCGGGACCAGCGCGAGCCGTTCCGCCTGGTCGTCCAGTTCGGCGGGCCGAGCCGGGACGCCGAGACGCTGCTCCGCGCCTACCGGATGCTCGACCAGCAGCTCCGCGACCACGGCAGCCTGCTGACCCGGTGCCGGGACGGCGTGCTCGCGCCGAGCGTGGTGACCGTGACGGTGACCGGCATCGTCGACGTCCGCGAACTGCTCGCCGCCCAGCGCGACCGGTACGCCTTCGCCGACGGCACCTTCGACGACCTGGGCTCCCGGTCCGCGCCGCCCGGCCTCGTGCCGACGATCAGCGAAGCGTGGAGCCGCCGGTTCGGCTGGGACGGCCGCGACCCGATCACCGCCGAGGAACGGCATCAGCTGCATGCCCTCGTGAGGGCCGCTCACGACGACGGACGCGCCGTCCGGATCTCCGGGCTGCCCGAGGGGTCCCGCCGGGCCCGCGCGGCGATCTGGAGCGAACTGGGCGCCGCCGGCGTCGACGCGATCGCCGACAGCGACCTCAGCGGACTGGCCCGGCATCTGCGCCGGCATCCGGTGACGGTCACCTCCCGTCCGGCGCCGCCGGCCCGGGTGGCGCGCCGGCCATCTCCCCGCCCTCTGGTTTGAAGGGCTGTTTCACGAGGCAACCTGCGTGGACCGATAGCATGCCCAACGGAGATCCAACAAAAAGCCGTCGATAGAGGGTCCACGCCGTGAAGTTTTCATTCCGTCCCGTCGAGGGCGCCTTTTACGACCTCTTCACCAAGGCGGCGTCCAACCTGGTGAAGGGCACCGAGCTGCTCAACGAGCTCGCGCTGCCCGGTGTGGACGTGCAGTCGGTGGCGGACCGGCTCAGCGACGTGGAGCACGACAGCGACTCGATCACCCACGAGCTGTACAAGAAGATCAACTCGACGTTCATCACACCGTTCGACCGGGAGGACATCTACTCGCTGGGCTCGCAGCTCGACGACGTGATGGACCACCTGGAGGCGGCGGGCAACCTGCTCTACCTCTACGGGCTCACCGACCTGCCGTCGCTGCCCCGGGAGATGCACGAGCTCGTCACGGTCCTCGACCAGCAGGCGAAGATCACCGCTGAGGCGATGCCGCGGCTGCGCTCGATGAAGGGCCTCGAGGAGTACTGGATCGAGATCAACCGGCTGGAGAACGACGGCGACCGGGCGTACCGGATGCTGCTCGTCCGCCTCTTCTCCGGTGAATACGACGCGCTGACCGTGCTCAAGATGAAGGAGGTCGTCGACGAGCTCGAGGCCGCCTGTGACGCGTTCGAGCACGTGGCGAACACCGTCGAGACCATCGCGGTCAAGGAGTCCTAGATCTTGGATCCCGAGCTCATAGCCGTCGTGGCGGTCATCCTCGCCGCGATGGCCTTCGACTACACCAACGGCTTCCACGACGCCGCCAACGCGATCGCCACGAGCGTCAGCACCCGGGCCCTCACGCCCCGGGTCGCCCTCGCCATGGCAGCGGTCGGCAACTTCGTCGGCGCGCACCTCGGCGGTGAGGTCGCCAAGACCGTCGGCGAAGGACTGGTCACGCTGCCGGTCGGGGTGGAGAGCCTCGGCGTCGTGTTCGCCGGCGTGCTCGGCGCGATCACCTGGAACCTGATCACCTGGTACTTCGGCCTGCCGTCCAGCTCGTCGCACGCGCTCTTCGGCGGCCTGGTCGGCGCCACCATGCTCGCGTCGTTCGGCTCGGTACAGTGGGGCAACATCGTGAACAAGGTCCTCATCCCGATGGTCCTGTCCCCGGTGGTCGGCCTGATCCTCGGCTTCCTCATGATGGTCGCGATCATGTGGATCTTCCGTCGTGGACACCCCGGGAAGCTGAACCGCGGCTTCCGGCTCGCCCAGACGTTCTCCGCGGCCGCGATGTCGGTCGGGCACGGCATGCAGGACGCCGCCAAGACGATGGGCATCGTGGTGCTGGCCCTCTACACCGGCGGGTACCAGAGCTCCCCGACACACATCCCCGAATGGGTGTACTGGGCGTCGGCCACGATGCTCGCGGCCGGCACCTACGCGGGCGGCTGGCGGATCATCCGGACTCTCGGCCGGAAGATCATCGACCTGGGACCGGCGGAGGGTTTCGCCGCCGAGACCGTCGCCAGCTCGGTCCTGTTCTTCAACGCCCAGGTCCTGCACGCGCCGATCTCGACCACCCACACGATCACCTCCGCGATCATGGGTGTCGGCGCGACGAAGCGGCTCAGCGCGGTGCGGTGGAACGTGGCCGGGAACATCGTGATCGCCTGGGTCACCACGTTCCCGGCCGCCGCCCTGATCGCCTGCCTGATCTACGTGATCGTGCGCCCGCTGTTCTGAACCGGCTTCCGATCAGCCCGGCTTCCGATCAGCTCGGGTAGAAGACGCCGATCTCCTCGCGCAAGGCGTCGAGCAGCCCCATCACCTCGAGCGTCGTCGTGTGCGTGACCAGCGGGCTCTCCAGTTCGCCGGCGAGGAAGCAGCGCTGCGCCTCGGCCGCCTCGAACTGGTAGCCGCTGCCCTCGAACGGGAAGTCGAACGTCTCCGGCGCGTGGTTCGGCCGGGTCAGCACGAACGAGCGCGGCACGAAGAAGCCGGGCGGCAGATCGATCCGGCCGTCCGTACCGGTGATCGACGCGGCGTTCCGGCTGGCGCCGTTGATGCTGCAGGTCAGCGCGGCGACCGCACCGGCCTCGTAGCCGAGCAGCACACCGGTGTTCTCGTCCACCCGCTCCGGCGTGAGGTGCGCCCAGGCGTGCGCGGTCGCCGGGGTGCCGAGCAGCAGATGCACCAGATGGATCGGGTAGACGCCGAGGTCCAGCAGCGCTCCACCGCCCAGCTGCGGGTCCCGGAGCCGGTGCGACGCGGCGAACGGCCCCTGCAGGCCGAAGTCGGCGTGGATCGCGCTCACCCAGCCGATCGTGCCTCCTTCGACCAGCTCAGCGATCTTGCGGATGGCCGGGTTGCAGCGCATCCACATGGCCTCCATGAGGAAGACGCCCTTGGCCCGGGCGGCCTGCACCAGCTGGGCCGCGCCCTCCAGGTCCAGCGTGATCGGCTTCTCGACCAGCACCGCCTTGCCCGCTTCGACACAGAGCATCGCGGCTTCCAGGTGGAAGGCGTGCGGCGTGGCCACATAGACGATGTCCACCCCGTCGTCGGCGGCCAATTCCGCGTACGACCCGTGCGCCCTGGCGAAACCGTGCCGTTCGGCGAACGCCTCCGCCGTGGCCTTCGAGCGCGATCCGACGGCGGCCAGCTCGGCCCCCTCCACCAGGGGCAGGTCGGCGGCGAATGTGCTGGCGATCCCGCCGGGGCCGAGAATGCCCCAGCGCACCTTCTGTCCACTCATGATCGATACCGTATCGCCCGAACTGCTCCCGGTGGCAGGATCGACCGGTGACCGACTCGATCCCTCCCATGGTTCTCCCGCCCGCGATGCTCGAGCGGGCACGCCGGTTCACCGGTCCGCCCGCACCGGCCCGGCCGGCGGCCACGGTGGTCCTTCTGCGGCCCTCCGGTTCCGCTTTCCAGGTGTACGTCCTGAGGCGCTCCACCACGATGGTCTTCGGCGGGGTCTACGCCTTCCCCGGCGGCGGGGTGGATCCGGCCGACCGCCCTTCCACGATCCGCACCGACTGGCCGGACCGCCTCGGTGTCCCGCCCGAGCAGGCTCATGCGATCGTCGGCGCCGCGGCCCGCGAACTGTTCGAGGAGACCGGCGTCCTGCTGGCCGGCCCGATCGGCGAACCCGACCGTACGGTGGCAGCCTCCGACGGCGCCGACTGGGAGGCCGACCGGGACGCCGTGCAGCGCCGCGACCTCACGATGACCGACCTCCTGACCCGCCGCGGCCTGCGCCTGCGCGACGACCTGCTGCTGCCCTGGTCCCGCTGGATAACCCCGGACTTCGAGCCCCGGCGGTTCGACACCTGGTTCTTCGCGGCGCTGCTACCCGAATCGCAGTCGACCCGGAACGTCTCAGGCGAGGCCGACAAGACCGCCTGGGTCGCCCCATCGGAGACGTCCAGCCTGCCGATGCTCCCACCGACGAGACACACCCTGAACCAGTTGGCCGCCCACCCCTCGATAGCCGACGTGGTGGCAGCCTCGGCGCATCAGGACGCAGCCACCCCGGTCCAGCCCCGAATCACCCTCACACCCGACGGAAGCGCCCATTTCGAATTCTCCTGACCGCACCCGCCCGGCCCCTCTGCGTGTGCGCCAACGTTGCGTGCGCCCACCGCCCCACCCGACGACTCCGCGTGCGCCCACCGCCCCGACCCGACGACTCTGCGTGCGCCCACCGCCCGCGAGCCGACGACTCTGCGTGCGCCCACCGCCCGCGAGCCGGTGAACGCACACACAACCAATGCGCGAGCGCTGACAGCCCCCATAAGGGCGGTGAACGCACGCAAAACGACTCCGCGTGCGCCCACCGCCCCCACCCGACGACTCTGCGAGCGCCCACCGCTCCGACCCGGCCACTTTGCGTGCGCCCACGGCCCCGACCCGGCGACTTTGCGGCGTTGCTGCCTGGAGCGGTTGGTAGGCGGGACGGTGTGCCGGAGCCGGCGGTCGCAGGCGCCAGAGGAATGGACGTCAGTCGCCGCGAGGGGAGGGACTGTGTGCTAACTCGTACATGAAAAAGAAAACGGCCCCGCGCAACTGGTGTGTGCGGAGCCGGCATTCCTGGGTGGAACTCGGCCTAGCCGAAGCGGCCGGTGATGTAGTCCTCGGTCTTCTTCTGCGAGGGGTTCGAGAAGATCTTCTGGGTGTCGTCGTACTCGATCAGGCGGCCGGGGTCGCCCGTCTTGTCGATCGAGAAGAAGCCGGTCTTGTCGCTGACGCGGGCCGCCTGCTGCATGTTGTGGGTCACGATGATGATCGTGAAGCGGTCCTTCAGCTTGAACATCAGGTCCTCGATCGCCAGCGTGGAGATCGGGTCGAGGGCGGAGCAGGGCTCGTCCATGAGGACGACCTGCGGCTCGACGGCGATCGTGCGGGCGATGCAGAGGCGCTGCTGCTGGCCGCCGGAGAGGCCGGCGCCGGGCCGGTCGAGGCGGTCCTTGACCTCGTCCCAGAGGTTCGCGGAGCGCAGCGACTTCTCGGCCGCCTCGTCGAGGACGGCCTTCTTCTTGACGCCGTTCAGCTTGAGGCCGGCGACCGCGTTCTCGTAGATCGACATGGTCGGGAACGGGTTCGGCCGCTGGAAGACCATGCCGATCATGCGACGGACGGCCGTCACGTCGACGTCCGCGTCGTAGATGTTCTGGTCGTCGATGGTGAGCCGGCCCTCGATGCGGGCGTTCGGCAGCACCTCGTGCATGCGGTTGATCGACCGGAGGAAGGTCGACTTGCCGCAGCCGGACGGGCCGATCAGAGCGGTGATCGTCTTCGGCTCGACGGCCATCGACACGCTGTCGATCGCCTTGAAGGAGCCGTAGTAGGAGGAGACGTTGCTCGCCTCGATGCGCTTAGCCATGGGATGACACCTCTTAACGGGACAGCTTGTTGCGACGGGCGAGCAGCTTGGCGGCGATGGTGAGGATCAGCACCAGCGCCACCAGGGTGAGCGCGGCTGTCCAGGCGCGGGCCGGTGCGTACCGGGAGGCGTCGCCCGCCTGCTGGTACACGAAGAGCGCCAGTGACTGCTGGTTACCCGCGAACGGGTCGAAGTTGATCGCTGCGGCGCCACCCGCGACCAGCAGGACCGGAGCGGTCTCACCGGCGGCACGGGCGATGGCCAGCATGACACCGGTGACGATGCCGGGCAGGGCGGTCGGGAGGACGACCTTGAGGATCGTCTTCCACTGCGGGACGCCGAGCGCGTACGAACCCTCGCGCAGCGGACCCGGCACGAGCCGCAGCATCTCCTCGGTCGACCGGACGATCGTCGGGAGCATCAGCACGGTCAGCGCCAGCGAGGCCGCGAAACCGGAGAAGCGCGGGTTGCCGTCGTTGAACCACGGGCTGACGATCAGCACCCAGAAGGAGAGGATGAACAGACCCGCGACGATCGACGGGATACCGGTCATGACGTCCACGAAGAAGCGGACGGTGTTCGCGAACCGGCCCCGGCCGTACTCCACCAGGTAGATCGCGCCGAGCACGCCGAGCGGCACGGCGATCAGGGTCGCGATGCCGACCTGCTCCAGGGTGCCGATGATGGCGTGGTACGCGCCACCCTCCGGGTCCCGGGCGCTGATGTTGTTCATCGAGGTGCCGAAGAAGTTGGCGTCGAGACGCTCGGCGCCCTTCGACACCAGCGTCCACACCACGCTCGCCAGGGGCAGCACCGCGAGCACACAGGCCGCGTAGATCAGCGACTTCATGGTGCGGTTCTTCGCCGACCGCTTGCCCTCGACCCGGCTCGCCGCGAAGTAGAGGCCGACCAGGTACAGGGCGACGGCGATCACCGCGACCAGGACCCAGTTGCCGATGCCGGTGCCCAGCACCACCGCGGCCGAGAGGAGGATCGCGGCGACGGCGACACCGATGTTGACGCCGATCGGGAGCTGCTTGGTGCGGATGTTGTCCGGCGTCATGACGACGCCGGCGGCTTCACGCTCTAGAAGGCTCATGCGGCACTGTCCCGGAACTCGCGACGGCGGTAGATGATCGCCCGCGCCGTCATGTTGACCACCAGCGTGATCGCGAAGAGCACCAGACCGGAGGCGATCAGAGCGCCACGACCGGTGGCGTTCGCCTCGCCGAAGGTGTTCGCGATGTTGGCGGCGATGGAGTTACCGCCGTTCTGGATCAGGTTGAACGAGATGTTGAACGTGATGCCGAGGGTCAGCGCCAGGGCGATGGTCTCGCCGAGCGCACGGCCGAGGCCGAGCATCACCGCGGCGATGACACCGGGCTTTCCGTACGGCAGAACCGCCGTGCGGATCATCTCCCAGCGAGTCGCGCCCAGAGCCAGCGCGGCCTCCTCGTTCATCCCCGGCGTCTGCTGGAAGACCTCGCGGGAGAGGGAGGTGACGATCGGCAGCACCATGATGGCGAGCACCAGGCCACCCAGCATGATCGACTGACCGAATGGGCCTTCGCCACCGAAGATCGGCAGCCAGCCGAAGTAGTGGTTCAGCCAGACCGAGAACTCCCGGACCGGCTGCTGCAGGACGTCCCGGCCCCAGAGACCGAAGACGACACTGGGCACGGCCGCGAGCAGGTCGATCACGAACCCCAGCGGCGTGGCCAGCCGCTTGGGCGCGTAGTGCGACAGGAAGAGCGCGATGGCCAGGGCGATCGGCACCGCGATGATCAGCGCGATGACCGAGCTGAGCAGGGTGCCGAAGGCGAGCGCGGCGATACCGAAGACGGGCTCGGCGTCGTTCGGGAACCACGTCTTCTCGGTCAGGAAGTTGGCGGTGTTGGCCTGCAGGGCCGGCACCGCTTTCGACACCAGGAAGACCGCGATGGCCACGATGATGACCAGCACCATCGCACCCGCGGCCGTGGACAGGCCACGGAATCCTGTCTCGATCGAGAACCGGGTCTTCTTCGGGAGGGCACCGCCGCCACCCAGCGGGGGCTCCTGGTAGCTGCTCGGGGACGCGCCAGAGCCGGCGCCCTGAGCGTGACGCGAAGTCACACCCAGGTCGCCGGCGGTGGCGTTGGTCACCGAGCGGGAGGGGATGTCACCCATCTGCGCGCTCGCTGTCGTCTCGGAGGGATTGACGAATCAGGTCAGGAGATCGCCGCGACCGAGGTCTCGACCTTGGCCCGCAGGGTCTCCGGCAGCGGCGCGTAGCCCAGGTCGGCGAGAGCCGTCTGGCCGGCGGTGCTGGAGGTGTACTTCAGGAAGGACTGGATCTCCTTGGCCTTCGGGGAGCCCTTGCTGCAGGCGATCTCGTAGGTCACCAGCACGATCGGGTACGCGCCCGGGGTGGTGGTGGCGTAGTCGAGGTCGAGAGCCAGGTCGCCGTCGGTGCCCTTGACGGTCGCGTTCTCGAAGGTCTTGCCGGCGCTCTCACCGGACAGCTCGGTGTACTCGCCGGCGCCGTTCTTGATCTTCGCCTTCTGCAGGTCGCTGTTCTCGGCGAACGAGAGCTCGACGTAGGAGATCGTGTTCGGGGTGCTCTTGACCTTGGTGGCCACACCGTCGGACTTCGCCGCGCCGGTGCCGCCCGGGGCCTTCCACGCCTTGGCGTTACCGAACGACCAGTCGGCCTCGGCGGTCTTGCTCAGGTACTTGGTGAAGTTGTCGGTGGTGCCCGACTCGTCCGAGCGGTGGACCGTCTCGATGGTCGCGTCCGGGAGGGTCGCGCCGGAGTTCTCGGCCGCGATGGCGGCGTCGTTCCACTTGGTGATCTTGCCAGCGAAGATCTTGGCGATCGTCGAGGACGACAGCTGCAGGCCGTCGACGCCCTGGACGTTGTAGACCACGGCGATCGGGCCGATCACCATCGGGAGGTTGAGGGCCTTGCCACCGACGCACTTGGCGTCGGCCTGCGGCTGCTCGTCCTCCTTCAGGGCGGAGTCGGAACCGGCGAAGTCGGCGGTGCCGGCGATGAACGCCTCGATGCCCGCGCCCGAGCCGGTGCCCTGGTAGTCGACCTTGGAGTCGGCACACTGGGTCTGGTACGCCTTGATCCACTCATCCATGGCGTTCTTCTGGGCAGTGGAGCCCTGCGCCGTCAGGCTGCCGCTGACGCAGCTGCCGGCAGCGGCAGACGCGCCGCCGTCCGCCGCCGGCGCCTCGTTGTCCGAGCCGCACCCGGTGAGTGCGATCGTCGCAGTCAAAGCAATGCCGGCCACGAAACCGGACCGCTGGAGCTTCACGGTGATCCCTTCGGTTCTCTTCTGCTGCCGGCGTCGCTCACCGGCTCACGTTCGAAAAGCTAAGAGCGCCAAGAGAACGGTTAGTCGGTCGCAAATGAACTGGGGGTGAACAGGTAAACCCCAGAAGGTAGCCATCCACGAAGCTGGAGTTGTCCGTTAAGTGAACCGCGCGCTTGCCATCCGATATGTCGGATATTTCAGGGCGGTCGTGACCTGCGCGAGATTTCGCCTTGTCCGCGCCGTGACCAACTAGCTGCGAGGACTACGCGACGCAGGTCACAGTTAACGCTGCGTGCCTATTCAAGGGCATCGATTTTGTACGGGTTGAGCGCCGCATCCCGACCGCATTCAGAAGTCCCCACCCCCATCGCGACGACGCGCCGCCGGGCACCCGCCGACGGCCGGCCGAACGTCAGCGTTGAGCCGGTGCCCGAATTGTCGCTCTGAAGTACGGTCGGCGCTGCCCGATCGCCCGAAACCCGGCCCACCCGACACCGGCCGCGAATCCCCGCCGCTGAGGCGCCTCGACAAACCGCGACCCTGCCGCCAGAACACGCGGATCGGAACACGCGGATCCGGGAGGACGGCAGTCCGCCGTACAAAAAAGGGTTTTAGGGGCGTTTGTAACTTATGTCGGTCTTGTGGACCTGGAAGCCGAGGCCTCGGTAGAGCTTGACGGCGCCCTCGTTCGACTCGTCGACATAGAGGTTGGCGACCGTCAAGCCCGCGCCGGCCAAGTGGGACAAACCGGCGACGCTGAGGGCTGCTCCAAGGCCGCGGCGGTGGCCGGACGGGTCGACGCCGAGTACGTAGATCTCGCCGAGGGCCGGTTCGGCGCCCGAAGCCGGGTGGACCTTGGTCCAGTGGAAGCCGGCCAGGTCACCGGAGCCGGTGACGGCCAGGAGGAAACCGTCCGGGTCGAACCAGGGTTCGGCCTCGCGGGCGAGGAGGTCGTCGAGTGTCCACTTGCCCTGTTCGGGGTGGTGGGCGAAGGCTCGCGCGTTGATGTCGAGCCAGGCCTGCTCGTCGGCGCCGGGTTGGAAGGCGCGGATCGTGATGCCGTCCGGGAACGGGATGGACGGCAGGGGTTCGAGCAGGGAGCGGCGCATCTGCCAGAGGACGCGGGCGCGCTCGAAGCCGTTGCGGGAGGCGAAGGCGGCAGCGCCCGGGTCGTCGCCGTGCGCCCAGAAGGCGAGCGGGCCGGAGCCGGCGGCGGCGAGGAGGGCGGTGCCGTGGCCGAGACGGCGGAACTGCGGGTGGACCACGAGTTCACCGGAGCCGTCGGAGACGAACGCATAACCGGCGAGGCGATCGCCCGCGTAGGAGAGAAGGTGCAGTCCGCCACCGAGGCGGACCCGGAGGACGACGTCCTCGGAGAGCGGGTAGACGCCGTCGAGCACCCCGGCGGCCGCCGCCAGGGCCAGGACGTCGTCCACCTCGGACGCGGACAGCCGGTCCCCAGCACGGACCGGCTGCACCGTAGTCATCGCAGAGAACTCAGACCGGGAGCGAGACGGACTCGTTGTCCGGCAGCTGCCGGCCGTTCGGCGGGACCACGAACTTGTAGCCCACCTGGCGGACCGTGCCGATCATCGACTCGTATTCCGAGCCGAGCTTGGCTCGCAGGCGACGGACGTGGACGTCGACGGTACGGGTACCGCCGAAGTAGTCGTAGCCCCAGACCTCGCGCAGCAGCTGGTCACGGGTGAAGACCCGGCCCGGGTGCTGGGCGAGGAACTTCAGCAGCTCGAACTCCTTGTAGGTGAGGTCGAGCGGGCGGCCCTTGAGCTTCGCCGCGTAGGTGTCGGGGTCGATGTTGAGCTCACCGGCCCGGATCGAGCCGCCGGCGCCGGCGGTCGCGTTGGTGATCCGGCCGACGGAGAGCCGCAGGCGGGCCTCCACCTCGGCCGGGCCCGCGCTGGCCAGGATGACGTCGTCGACACCCCAGTCGGCGTTGAGCGCGATGAGGCCGGCCTCGGTGACCACGGCGATCAGCGGGACGCCGATGCCGGTGGCGTGCAGCATGCGGCAGGTAGCACGTGCTTCGGAGAGCTCGGAACGCGCGTCGACCAGAACGGCGTCGGGGCTCGGCCCGGACACCAGGGTGCGCACATCACGGGGGGCGGTGCGTACTGAGTGGGGCAGAAGGTCCAGGGCGGGCAGCACGGCGGAAGGCTCACCGGCACGTGCCGTCACCAGCAGAAGGATCTCCACACTCACCTCCGTCCTCGCGGCACGGAACGGCCGCTCGGGTGACCCGGCATGCAAGCCGACCGGAGAGGTCGCGCAAGCTGACCGGAGAGACAGGGCCCGGCGTCACCGACGGGTGGGTTGCGATTACCTTAACCGAAACAGCACTGCAGGCACCCAGGTCAAGCTCGCAAGTGATGTAGTAAACGCCGCGAAGGTGGCTGAACGGCTGATTCGTAACCGGCCTTTTACCTGACATCCCCGAGCAAGAACAGGGTCGCCGGTCTGGCACCATCGCTGGAGTGTTCCCCTCCATGCCGCAGGACGATCCCTGGGATGCCGAAACCTCCCAGCAGGTCGCACGGATGAGCCCGGGCCGGCCCAAGGCCGGCATGTACGGCGCCGTCCCCGACGAGGAGGGCGACGACCGGCCGTCGAGCGAGTCCGAGGACGACGAGTTCGAAGAGATCGAGATCATCCCGGTCCGGCCGAAGCTCAGTGTCGCGATCGCCGGGTTCGCCGCGCTGCTGGCGATCGCGCTGATCCTCGGTTCGATCACATCAGGGCCGGACGCCCGGGGTTCGTACGCGATCGTGCTCTTCGGAGTGCAACTGCTCGCGCTGCTGGCCTGGACCATGGCGCTCCAGCCGCCGGCGGCCCGGGTCACCGCGGCGGTCGCGGCGGTGACCGCGCTCGCCGCCGACTACCTGGCGGTCACCAGCGGCACCGCCGAACTCCTGCCACTGGTCTATGTGGCCGCCGGCGGCACCGTGCTGGCGCTGATCGGGCAGGTGTTCAAGGCCGAGGACCGGCAGCGGATCAGCGACACCTACCGGACGACCGCGATGATCGTCTTCGGAGCGGTGGCGTACGCGGTCCTGATCGTCCTGACCCGTCAGCCGGTCGGCGCGCAGGCGATCCTGGTCTGCTGCACCGGCGCCGGCCTGGCGCTGCTGGTCTCCCGGCTCACCGATGCGGTCTTCCCGAAGCCGCGGATCGCCGCGCAGGTGCCGCGCGGGGCGACCGGCATCGTGCTGGGCGCGATGGTCGGCACGCTCGGCGCCGCGATGCTCGGCAGCTATCTGGTGCTGCCGTTCACGCCGGCGAAGGGTGCGGTGCTGGGCCTGGTCGCGGCGGTCGCGGCGATCCTGATCGACCTCGCGGTGAACTTCGGCGAGGCGGGACGCCGCCTGGCCGGCGAGGCGCCGACGTTCTGGCTGGCCCGGCACATGCAGGGACCGCTCGGCGGGTTCGCGCTGGTCGCCGGCGCCACCTACGCGCTGGCACACTTGTACCTCACATGAAATTCCGCCGGTCGGGGCAAGAAGGACATCCATGAGGCGAAGACTGCTGACCGTCGTCGTTGTCCTGGTGCTGCTTCTCATCGGCGGCGCCTTCGTGCTGGACCGGGTCGGCAAGTCCTATGCGGAGCGCGAGCTCGGTGACCGGGTCGCCGCCGAGGTCGCCGCGCAGAACGCCACGAGCGGCACCCCGGACGTGACGATCGAGGGCTTCCCGTTCCTCACCCAGGTCGCGTCCGGCGACTACCAGGAAGTCAAGATCGCCCTGCCGGACTTCTCCGCGCCCGACGGCGCGAACGGGACGGTCCGGATGTCGCTGCTGGACATCAGCGCCCAGGACGTGAAGGCGCCGCTGGACACCCTCCGCAACGGCGGCGACGTGATCGCGGGCGCGGTGGCCGGCGCCGGGACCATCGGATACGCCGAGATCACCAACCTGGTGAACCAGGACGGCCTGAAGCTCGAGGAGAAGGACGGCAAGCTGATCGCCTCGGTGCAGCTGGAGATCCCCGGGCAGCAGCCGATCGAGGTGACCGGCACCACCAACCTGGTCGTCGAGGACGGCGGGGTGACGGTGAAGTTCTCCGAGGTCACGTCGAAGGACCTGCCGGCATTCCCGTTCCTGCAGAGCATGATCGACGCGCTGTCCTACCAGCTGAAGATCCCCGAGCTGCCGTTGAACCTGGTGGTGCGGGAAGTGCAGGTCCTGCCGGAGGGCCTGCGGGTCACCGCGGGCGCCCAGAACGTGAACCTTTCAGCGGGTGGCCTGTAATCGCCCGATCCCGGATGGTGGTCGGCCCTGTTCCGCGCCTTGGACTCGCTGATATGGTCGACCGCATGAGCCTGTTGCTCACGAAAAGGCGCGCGATCGACCTGTGTCGCGTGGCCGCGTGCCTGTGTCGCCCTGTCTACTGACGGGCCACTCGGTGCTGAGCACCTTTCTCTAGCTAAGCCCACGCCTCTAGCTAGCCCAGGGCAATCTTCTCGCCCGGCAGTGGCGCCGTCGCACAAGCAGCCCGTGATCCGTAGCTAAACCATGGGTCCGCGCGGAGTGCGACCGCATCTCCGTGCGCTGACTCACCCATCACCCACCATCAGGGAGTGAATCGATGAGTCGCGACACCGCACTCGTTTCGGCCGACTGGGCCGAGAAGAACCTGGACACGCCGGGCATCGTCTTCGTCGAGGTCGACGAGGACACCACCGCTTACGACGGCGGTCACATCCCGGGTGCCATCAAGATCGACTGGAAGAAGGACCTGCAGGACCCGGTCCGCCGCGACTTCGTCAACCAGGAGCAGTTCTCCGCTCTCCTCTCCGAGCGCGGCATCTCCAACGACGACACCGTGATCCTGTACGGCGGCAACAACAACTGGTTCGCGGCGTACGCGTACTGGTACTTCAAGCTCTACGGCCACGGCGACGTGAAGCTGCTCGACGGCGGCCGCAAGAAGTGGGAGCTCGACGCCCGCGTCTACACCAAGGACGTCCCGGCCCGCGCCGCGACCACCTACACCGCCAAGGCGCCGGACCTCGAGATCCGCGCGTTCCGCGACGAGGTCGTGCAGGCCATCGGCGTGAAGAACCTGGTCGACGTGCGCAGCCCCGACGAGTTCGCCGGCCGCCTGCTCGCCCCGGCGCACCTGCCGCAGGAGCAGTCGCAGCGGGCCGGTCACATCCCGACCGCGATCAGCGTGCCGTGGAGCAAGGCCGCCAACGAGGACGGCACCTTCAAGTCGGACGAGGAGCTTGCCAAGATCTACGGCGAGGCCGGCCTCGACGGCAGCAAGGACACCATCGCGTACTGCCGCATCGGCGAGCGTTCCTCGCACACCTGGTTCGTGCTCAAGGAGCTGCTCGGTCAGCAGAACGTGAAGAACTACGACGGCTCGTGGACCGAGTACGGCTCGCTCATCGGTGTGCCGATCGCCCTCGGCGACGAACCCGGAAAGGCCTGATCATGACTTCACCTGCCACCAACGCCACGGCCGCTGCCAGTTGCGCCGCCCCCGACCAGTCCGCGCCCCTCCCCAGCAGCGTGGACCTGACCCGGGAGACCGTCATCACCGGCATCGTGACCAGCGCCGAGGGTGACGCCGTGGGCGGGGCGTACGTCCGCCTGCTCGACGGCTCCGGCGAGTTCACCGCCGAGGTCGTCTCCTCCCCGGAGGGCGTCTTCCGGTTCTTCGCCGCTCCCGGCTCCTGGACCGTCCGGGCCCTGAGCCGGTTCGGCAACGGCGAGCTCGCCGTCGACGCGACCGTCGGCGTCAACGAGGTCGCGATCAACGTGGCTACCGCTTAGTCCACGCTCTGTTGAAAAGGGGGCGGGTTTCCCGCCCCCTTCTGCTATCCGGAGGCAGAACCACCGGAAGTGACCACCACCGCGTCCGGCGGCACCTCGGGGCGGCGGCGTGACAGCCGCCGCACACCGGTGTTGAGCACCGCGATCAGCGGAACCGCGACGAGCGCGCCGATGATGCCGGCCAGCACCACGCCACAGGCGATCCCGATGATCACCGCGAGCGGGTGGATCGCCACCGCCCGGCCCATGATCAGCGGCTGCAGCACGTGTCCCTCGAGCTGCTGCACCAGGATCACCGCGCCGAGGGTGAGCAGCGCGACCACCCAGCCCTGGTCGACGAGCGCGACGAGCACCGCCACCGAGCCGGAGACCGCGGCGCCGACGATCGGGATGAACGCGCCGAGGAAGACCAGCGCGGCCAGCGGGAACGGGAACCGGACGTCGAGGATCACCAGCGCCAGCCCGATTCCCACCGCGTCGATGAACGCCACGAGCACTGTCGCGCGTACATAGGCGCCCAGGGTCATCCAGGAGGCGTCGCCGGCGTCGGCGATGGACCAGCGGGCGTTCACCGGGAAGAGCCGGACGACGAAGCGGAAGATCTTCCGGCCGTCGCGCAGGAAGAAGAACGTGGCGAAGAGCACCAGCACCAGGCCGGTCGCCACCTCGGCGATGGTCGCCGCGGTCGAGATGCCGGTCGAGGTCAGCTGCGTGGTGTTCGAGTTGACCCACTCCTGCGCCGAGTCGATCGCCTGGTCGACCTGGGCGTCGGAGAGGTGCAGCGGACCGGTGCGTGCCCAGTCCTGGATCTGCCGTACGCCGGCGCTGGCGTTCTCGGTCAGGTTCGGCAGGCCGTCGATGAACTGGTTGACGACGAGCGTCAGCGTGCCGACGACCGCCGCCAGACCGCCGATCAGCACCAGGAAGGTGGCGAGCGAGCTCGGCACCCGCAGCCGCAGCAGCCACTTCACGGCCGGGCCGAGCAGCGCGCTGAGCAGCAGCGCGATGGCGAGCGGGATGACCACGATGCTGACCATGCCGATCAGCCTCAGCAGCGCGAGACCGACGACGCCGACCACGATGAGCCGCCAGCTCCAGGCCGCCGCGATCCGCAGCGGCTGGGGCACGTCGGCGTCGTCCCGGCTGTTCGTCGAGGCGTGCACGATCTCCGGCTCGGGTGGGCGGGGCGCGAAGTCGGGTTCCGGGACCGCGTTCTCGTCGCGGGCGGTCCGGACCTGCTCCCGGCCGGAGTCGTACGCCTTCTTCAAATTGTCCCGGACCCGCTGCAAGCGGTTCAACCGCCTACCCCCTCGACACAGTGCGATACGCGTCCATCACCGTAGTGCCCTGATGCCCGGATGGCTCTCCCGACCAGCCGCGAGGAGCCGAGGGTCACGGGCGTACCGTCTGCGGATGTGAGCGCCGATACCGCTACCGACGCCGGATTGCCGATCCGGATGCTGCACGACCGCGTCCTCGTCCGCCAGGACGGTGGAGAGGGCGAACGCCGATCCACCGCGGGCATCGTGATCCCCGCGACCGCCTCGATGGGACGTCGGCTGTCCTGGGCGACCGCCGTGGGCGTGGGCCCGAACGTCCGCTCGATAGTCGTGGGCGACCGGGTGCTGTTCGACCCCGACGACAGGTCCGAGGTCGAACTGCACGGCAAGGGTTACGTCCTGCTGCGCGAGCGCGATGTGCACGCCGTCGCCGCGACCAGGGTCTCCTCCGACGGCACGGGCCTTTACCTCTAGCTCGGCGGCCAGCCTCCGCCCTGCTGCGGGAAAGGCGGGTACGCAGGCGGCTGTCCGTGGCCTGGGTAGTGCTGTCCGTAGCCCGGGTAGTACATGGGCGGCGGTGGCGGCGGTGCGAGCGTCACCGGGACCGGCATGACCGGCTCCTCCGGCGGCGCGATCGCCCGCACCACGCCGTCCGGGAACGTGATCCGGTAGTTCTGCCCGTCCCACCAGGCCGGCGGCGTCTGCGGGTCGCGCCCGGCGAAGACCGAGCGGTACCCGGTGATCGCGGCGAGCAGCTCCTGCTCCTCGGTCGCGGCCTTCGCCAGGTCGCGCGGGTTGTGCGAGAGCCCGCGCTGCATCCCGTCGCGCAGCAGCGCCAGCCGGGTGGCGGCGAACTGGAAGCTCTTCATGGCCCGGTGGCCGGCCGGACCGGCGACCCGTTTGGCCCACTGCCGGGCCGAGTGCCGGCGGCCGAGGCTGGCGAGCGACGCCACCTCCGGCGGCGCGAACCAGCCGGTCCGCACGTAGAGCGGGAGCACCCGCTCGGCGAGCCGGCCCTCCCAGCTGCGCAGCGCGATCGCGAAGCCGACGACGGCGAAGAAGAACGGCACCATGAAGCCGAGGTAGCCGTACAGCATGATCAGGGTCTCGCCGGTGGCCGCGGAGAGCGTCGGCAGCAGGTTGAAGAGCCCGTGCAGGATCATCGCGGCGAGCAGGCCGGCGATCGGGGCGAGCCACCGCGTGGTCCGGTCGGCGCTGCGGGCGGCGATGCCGAGCCCGATACCGGCCATCGAGGTGAAGAGCGGGTGCGCGAAGCCGGTGAACAGGATCCGCACGATGAAGATCAGGAAGACGTTCTGCAGGCCGGTGGCCGGGCCGTACTCGTCGGCGCCCGCCGCGTACCCGTGGCCGCCCAGGTAGAGCACGTTCTCCACCATGGCGAAGCCGAGCGCGGAGAGGCCGCAGTAGACGATGCCGTCGGTGATGCCGGACCACTCGGCGCGGCGCCGCCAGAAGAGCAGCAGCGGACCGAGGAACTTCATCGACTCCTCGATGAACGGCGCGACCAGCACGGCGACCAGCGCGTCCGGCAGCCCGATCTTGTCGAACAGCCAGGCCGCGCCGGTGTTCACCACGAGCGCCACGGCGGTCGCCACCGCCGCGCCCCAGGCGAAGCAGAAGACCAGGTACTTCACCGGCTCCGGCTCGTAGCGGTCGAGCCAGGCGAACGCGCTGGCCAGCAGCGGGACGGGCAGGATCGCAGCGGTCAGGCCGATGGCGAGACCGGTCACGCCGATCGAGTAGCCGAGGAAGACCAGCATGCCGATCGCGGCTGAGGCGATCAGCGCGATCACCGCGGTGACCGGCAGCCAGCGTCGCCAGCCCATCCGCCGGCCGGGGATCGGGGCGCTCGCCATCGCGTCGCTGGTGACCGGGTACGGCGGAACCGGGTCAGTCGCCTCAATCGCGTCGGTTTCCGGAGTTTCCGGATTTTCCGGCCGGTTTTCTACAGGGGTCGCTGCCTGCGGGTCGGGCGACCCCGGCGTCGAGACGTCGGCCATGTCAGCCAGCGTAGTCACCGGCGTCGCGCGAAGCGTGCCCGAGGATCTCTCAGGTTCGCCGCGGACGCTGCCGCTTCCGGGTTCCGTGCGGCCGCCCGCTCCACCCGATCGCGGCCCGGACTTGCCGGGTCGCCTCCGCGTACTCGACGCCGGTGGCCCGCAGCAGGTCCGCCACGGCGGTGCGCACCTGCGCCACCACCACGCCGCCCGAGTACCCGACGCCCTCCCGGTAGGCCTTCCCCGACTCGGCGACCGCACGCAGCGCCCGTTCCCGGGCCGCGAGCGGTTCGACGCCCCGATCCCACTCCTGGCGGAGCAGGTCGACGGCGTCGCCGAGGTGCCGGACCGAGACCGGAAGCACCCCGGGGATCGGCTCCTCATCGTTCAGCGCGGTCTGTGCCCGGCGAATCAGCACGCGGACGTTGCGCAGCGAATAAGTCAGCTGCGCGGCGCCCTCGACGTACTGGGC
Organism: Actinoplanes sp. OR16; assembly: GCF_004001265.1. Lineage (GTDB taxonomy): Bacteria > Actinomycetota > Actinomycetes > Mycobacteriales > Micromonosporaceae > Actinoplanes. The sequence goes on from NZ_AP019371.1 coordinate 1,837,993, forward strand.
CAGAGCCCCTCGGGATCGCCAGCGGGCCGGCGCGAACGCCACGTTCTCCCGGGCCGCCGTGATCGCCGACCGGAAGGCGTCGAACGTGCCCTCGGCCGCGCGCAGCCGGTCCAGCGCCGCCTGAACCTTGGCCGGGTCGTGAGCCGCCAGTCCCTCGGCCGCGTCGTGCAGACCGCCGCTGAACGCCCGCAGCGCCGGATCAGCGGCCCGGGAGACGACGGTGAGCGGGTTCAGCGGGAGCAGGATGCTCATCACTGCCAGACCGATTCCGCCACCCACGAGAGCGTCCAGGAAGCGCGTCCAGGGCTGACCGGTGGTCATGGTGAGGGTGGCGACCAACACGGCTGAGGAGGCCGATTGAACGATCAGCGGTGCACCGCCGCCCGCCGCGGTCGCGATCAGCACGGCGAGCAGCACGATGATTCCGATCTGCACCGGACCGGTTCCGATCAGCAGGATGATGCCGTCCCCGATGCCGATGCCGACCGCGACGCCGATCACCAGCTCGGAAGTCCGCCGCAGCCGCTGACCCACCGACGATCCGAGAGTGATCACCGCGGCGATCGGTGCGAAGAACGGCACCGGACGGCCGAGCAGGTCGTGGGCCACGAACCAGGCGAGACCGGCCGCCAGCCCGGACTGCGACGCGAGCATCAGACCCGCACGGGCGCGGGCCAGAGCGGCGATCATGCACTCAACCTACGTGCCAGGATGCCACTGTGACATCTTTGCCCGATCGTTTCCGGACGGCGGCGCGCGGCGCCGGCGCCACCACGAGCGACGCCGACCTGGACGCCGCCGCGAACTACCTGCTCGGACGCTGGAACGAGCCGCAGCGCCACTACCACGACGTGACCCATCTCGCGGCCGTCCTCGACGTGGTCGACCGGTTCGCCGACCTGGCGCCGCACCCCGACCGGGTACGCCTCGCGGCCTGGCTGCACGACGCCGTCTACGACCCGCGGGCGCTCGGCGACGCCAACGAGCGGGACAGCGCCGAGTTCGCCGAAGGCCTGCTGCTGAGCCTCGGCGCCCCGGAGGAGGTCGCGTCCGAGGTGGCCCGGCTGGTCGGCCTCACCGCCGGGCACGCCACCGAGGAGGACGACCCGGACGGCGAACTGCTCTGCGACGCCGACCTGTCGATCCTCGCGGCCGACGAGGAGCGGTACGCCCGGTACACCAGCGCGATCCGCCGGGAGTACGCGCACGTGCCCGACGACGCGTTCCGGGCCGGCCGCACGCAGGTGCTGACCGAGCTGCTCAAACTGCCCTCGATCTACCGGCACCGGGCGATCCGCGACGCGTGGGAGGACCGGGCACAGGCGAACCTCAAGGCCGAGCTGGAAGAACTCGCTTAGGCGAGAGATGCTTCGGGCGGCGCAGTCCCGCCGTCCGGAGCCGGGAGGCCAGATCCCGGGACGGCAGCAGGGTCGCGCCCAGCCAGAGCGCCGGGCGGAAGCGGAACTCCGGGATGTCGTAGTGGTCCCGGTCGAACGCCTTCCTGGGCGCGCCCAGCATCTCCGCGAACGCGTGCAGCTCGTCGAAGGAGACGTCGCTGACCAGGTGCGACCAGAGGCAGCCGCGACCCGGCCAGAGCGGCTCGTCGACGAGGATCAAAGATCGATCTCGAGCAGCTCGATCCGCCGGTCGGCGGTGAGCCCGCGCACGTCCGGCACTCCGATCCGGGCCGCGTCGGCGGTCGCGTCGTCGGGCATGGTCTGCGACTGCCGCTCGGCGGTCACCCGGGCCAGGTAGTGCTCGATCTCCTTCTGCCGGACGGTGGCGTCCCAGCCCAGCGCGTCCCCCATGATCTGGGCGGCGTGCTCGGCCGACTCGGTGCCGCGGTGCGTGGTCTCGAACGAGATGCGGGTGCGCCGGGTCAGCACGTCGTCGAGGTGCAGCGCGCCCTCGGCGAGCGCCGCGTAGGCCACCTCGGCGGCGAGGTATTCCGGCGCTCCGGCGAGCGGGACGGCCAGCTGCGGATCGGCGGCCATCATCGCCAGCAGGTGCACGGTCATCGTCCCGTACCGCTCCAGCAGGTGCTCGACCACGCCCGTGGTGACGCCGTGCCGCCGGGCCAGGTCCTGCCGGTCGCGCCAGGCGGCGGCGTAGCCGTCCGCGCCGAGCAGCGGCAACTGGTCGGTCCGTGAGGGCTGCGCCGGCCCGCCGAGCCGGCGCACCGCACGGTCGATCACGTCGGCCGCCATCACCCGGTACGTCGTGTACTTCCCGCCGGCGACCATGAGAAGGCCCAGCATCGGCTCGACCACGGCGTGCTCGCGGGACAGCTTCGACGTGGAGTCGGCCTCGCCGGAGAGCAGCGGGCGCAGGCCGGCGTAGACGCCCTCGATGTCGTCGGTGGTGAGCGGGCGGTCGAGCACCGTGTTCACCTGGTCGAGCAGGTAGCGGATGTCGCGGGCCGAGGCCGCCGGGTGCGAGCGGTCGAGCTGCCAGTCGGTGTCGGTGGTGCCGATGATCCAGTGCCCGCCCCACGGGATCACGAAGAGCACGCTCGTGGCGGTCCGCAGGATCAGGCCGGCCTCGCCGGTGATCGCCGAGCGCGGCACCACGAGGTGCACGCCCTTCGAGGCGCGGACCTTCATCCCGGGGCGCAGGCCGACGTCGCGCAGCATCTGCGACATGTCGTCGCTCCAGACGCCGGTCGCCGCTACAACCGTCTTGGCCCGGACCTCGAACTCCTCGGAACCGGGTGACTCCAGGTCACGGACCCGGACGCCGACCACCTGGCGGGCCTCCCGGACGAACCCGGTGACCCGGGCGCTGGTGACCACCGCCGCGCCGAGGCTGGCCGCGGTCCGGCCGAGGTTGACCACGAGACGGGCGTCGTCGACCTGGCCGTCGAAGTAGCGGATCGCCCCGGCGATCTTGTCGGCGCGCAGGCTCGGGAACAGGTGCCGGGCGCCGTCGCGGCTCAGGTGACGGTGCAGCGGCATGCCCCGGCCCGCGCCGAAGACACCGGCGAAGACGTCGTACGCCGCGACGCCCAGACCGTAGTAGCCCCGCTGCCAGGCGCGCTGGGCGATGTTCGCCGACGGGAGCGGGACCATGATCGGCACCGGGCGCACGAGGTGCGGCGCGAGGCGGGTGGCGAGCAGGCCGCGCTCGGTCAGCGCCTCGTGGACCAGGTGCAGCTCGAGCTGCTCCAGGTAACGCAGGCCGCCGTGGATCAGCTTGCTGGAGCGGCTGGACGTGCCGGCCGCGAAGTCGCGGGCCTCGACCAGGGCGACTTTGAGCCCCCGGGAGGCCGCGTCCACCGCGGCGCCGGCGCCGGTGACGCCGCCACCGACCACCAGGACGTCGAACTGTTCGTCACGGAGCCGGCGCAGGTCTGCCGTCCGCCGGATGGGAGAGAGCCGACCGGCCGAGTTCCGGGATACCGAGGGATCACGCACCTGTCCCAGGTTAGCGCCACCAGGTGTCCCCCACGCGGACGAAAAACGGCATTCTCGTACGTACCGCGGCGCGTCTCCCTAGCGTGAGGGCGTGCGGGCACGCTGCGCCGGGATCCTCCTGCTCGTCCTGGCCCTGATGGTGACGACCGTGCCACCGGCCCGGGTCGCGGCGGCCATCACCAGCCCGTTCACCACCCGGTTCGACGTGAACGCCAACGGCTCGATCATGCTGCGCGGCAACGCGAACCTGACCTGCCCGATCAACATCCTCACGCCGACCTGCGGTAATGCCCGGAACGGCGTCGGCTCGACGGCCACCGAGGAGTTGAACGACAACGGCTACCCGATGATCTTCACGGACGCGGACGGCGACCCGGCCACGTTCAACGACAGCACCGCGACGATCGGCATGCCGGCCGGCAGCACGGTGCTCTTCGCCGGGCTCTACTGGGGCGCCGACCCGAGCGCCGGCAGCGCGGTGGGCACTCTCCTCGGGGCGGCGGCGCCCTCCGCCGCGGACAAGAACAAGGTCCTTCTTCGTACGCCGGCAGGTTCCACGTGGAACCCGATCACGGCGACGAAGCTGTTCACGATCAGCGCGACCGGGCCGTACCAGGGTTTCGCCGACGTCACCGCCCTGGTCGCCGGGGCCGGCAACGGCGTCTACTCGGTGGCGAACATCCAGTCCGGGCGGGGCACCGACCGGTACGCCGGCTGGACCCTGGTGATCGCCTACGCCAACCCGGCCGAGGACCTGCGCAGCCTGCGGGTCTACGACGGGTTCGGCTCGATCACCTCGGGCAGCGTGTCGATCCCGGTGACCGGTTTCGAGACTCCGCACAGCGGGACCGTGAACGCCGAGGTGGGCGCTGTCGCGTACGAGGGTGACCTGGGCAAGACCGGCGACGCCCTGCGGCTCAACGGCCAGACGCTCAGCGACGGGGCGAACCCGGCCGACAACGCCTTCAACAGCACGGTCAGCGACGGCGGGTCGATCGTCGGCGGCCGGAATCCGAGCCACCGGAACCTGTTCGGCGTCGACATCGACCAGTTCGACGCGTCAGGGGTCCTCGCCAACGCCGCGACCAGCGCCACCCTGACGATGACCACGGCCGGCGAGACCTACTACCCGGGTGTCGTCACCATCGCGATCGACCTGTACGCCCCCAAGATCGTCACGACCATGACGGCGACCGACGTGAACGGCGGCACGCTGGTGCCGGGCGACGTGATCGAGTACCGGATCGCGGTGCGCAACGACGGGAAGGACATCGCCGACGGGGTGACCCTCGCCGACGCGATCCCGGTCTGGACCACGTACGTCCCCTCGTCCTTGATAGTCGCGGGCTCGCCCGTCACCGACGCGGCCGACGGCGACGGCGGCGAGCGGTCCGGCGGCGTCGCCGTGTTCCGGCTCGGCAGCATCCCCTATCTGGGCACCACCTACGTCACCTTCCGGGTCACCGTCGACGCCGCCGTCCCGGCCGGGCACGCCATCGCCAACCTGGTGAACGTCAGCTACACCGGCCGGACCACGAGCGTCGCCGTCGCCTCGGCCGGCGCGGCCTCCGCCACCCCGGTCCTCCGGCCCGACTCCGACAGGTCGGCCACGGTGAGCGTGACTCCGCCGTACGTCCAGCGCTCCTCCCTCCCGCAGATCGTGAGCTGGACCGCCATCGTCCGCAACGCCGGGCCCGACCTGGAACCGGCCGCCGCCGCCGAACTCACCCTGCCCACCGGCCTGACCGCGGGCGCCCTGCCGCCGGGCTGCTCCTCCACCGGGCAGGTGATCACCTGCCCGCTCGGCCCGCTGCTCCCCGGCCACCAGGCGAGCGTCACGATCCCGGCCACCGCCGGCTCAGCGGCCGCCGCGAACGCGGTGGCGACCCTCGAAGCCTCCGGCACCGGGCGGGACACCGTGAGCGGCAACGACACGGCCACCGCCACGCTCGTGGTGAACACGCCGCCGGACGCGGTCGCCGACAACGCCACCACGACGAACGGCGCTCCGGTGACGATCGACGTGCTGGCGAACGACACCGGCGGCACCGCGACCTCGATCGTCACGAACCCCGCGCACGGCGCCGCCGTCGTCGAAGCCGATGGGACGATCACCTACACCCCGGTCGCCGGCTGGACCGGGACGGACACGTTCACCTACGAGGCGGCCGACGCCTACGGCGGATCCGACACCGCCACGGTCACCGTGACCACCGCGAACGCGCTGCCGATCGCGAACGACGACGAGCGCAACGCCCCACCCGCGACGGCTGTCGTCATCGCGGTGCTGGCGAACGACACCGACCCGAACAACGACCCCCTCACGGTGATCTCCGTCAGCCAGCCGCAGGCCGGCGCCGGCACGGTGACCAGGGTGGGGCCGCTGCTCACCTACACGCCGGCCGTCTCGTTCAGCGGTCAGGCGCACTTCACCTACACGATCCAGGACAGCCACGGAGGGCAGGCGACCGGCAACGTCCGGGTGGACGTGGCGAACGCCGCTCCGACCGCCGCCGACGACGCGGCCACCACCGGGTTCGAGACCGGGCTGCTGCTCGACGTGCTCGCCAACGACACCGACCCCAACCTGGGCGACGTGAAGATCCTCCAGTCGGTCGGGGCGCCCGGGACGATCCTGGGCGGTCTGGTCCGCTATCAGCCTCCGGCCGGCTTCTCCGGGACCGTGACCTTTCCGTACGCGATGCGCGACGGCGGCGGGCTGACCTCCTCGGCGACGGTCACCGTGACGGTCCGGAACGCGCCGCCGGTCGCTGCCGACCTCTCCGTCGCCGGTCCGTACGGCCGGCGGATCGACGTCGACGTGCTCAGCCACGTCACCGACGCCAACCTGCCGCCCGATCCGCTGCGGGTGAGCGGCGCGACGAACCCGGCCCACGGCTCCACCGCCGTCCAGCCGGACGGGACGATCCGCTACACCCCGGACACCGCCTTCTCCGGCACGGACTGGTTCGACTACACGGTCGACGACGGGCACGGCGGCGCCGACACCGGACGGGTCACCGTGACGGTGGCGAACGGCCTGCCGGTGGCCCGGCCCGAAGCGGTCACCGTACAGGCCGGGAATCCGCTGGTCATCGACGTGCTGGCGAACGACGACCCGGACCCGAACGGCGACCCGCTGACCATGACGATCACCGGGCCGCCGGCACACGGCACCGCGGCGATCGGGCCGGGCCGGAAGATCACCTACACGCCCGGCGCCGGGTACCGGGGCGCCGACCTCTTCGGCTACACGCTCAGTGACGGCCTCGGCTCGTCCACCGCCGCCGTGACGATCGGCGTGGTCAACTCGGCGCCGGTGGCCCGGGCGGACGCGGTCACCACCGACACCGGCGCCGCCGTCACGATCGATCCGCTGGCGAACGACGACGATCCCAACGGAGACCCGCTCACGCTGGCGGGGACCACCACGGCGGCACACGGCACGGTGGTCCGGAACTCGGACGACACGTTCACCTACACCCCGGCGGCCGGGTTCTACGGCACCGACACCGTCGGGTACACCATCGAGGATCCGGATCAGCTCACCGACTCGGCGGTCATCACGATCACCGTACGCAACGCCGCCCCGATCGCCACCGACGACTTCTTCGTGGCCCACCCCCAGGTCACGACCGATCTGGACGTGCTCGCCAACGACACCGACCCGAACACCGGGCAGCTGCTGAGCGTCGCCTCGGCCGGCAGCGCGGGCAAGGGGACCGTCGTGCTGGCCGCGGACGGGACGCTCACCTACCGGTCGGCGGCCGGTCGCACCGGGCAGGACACGTTCACCTATGTGGTCACCGACGATCTCGGGCGTACCGACATCGGCCTGGTCACCATCACGATCAACGGTCCGCCGGTCGCCGTCCCGGATTCGATCGCGACGGCCTCGGCGACGGCGGTGGTGATCCCGGTGACCGCCAACGACACCGATCCGGAGTCCGGGGCCCTGACCGTCGTCTCGGTGAGCACGCCCGCGAACGGCAGCGCGTCGGTGCAGGCGGGTCAGACGGTCCTCTACACGCCGCTGCCGTCATTCGCCGGGACCGAGATCTTCTCGTACGTCGTCCGCGACCCGGCAGGCAACACCGCCACGGGAACGATAACCGTGCTCGTGGCATCCCCGCCGCCGATCATCGTCCCGCCCTCGACGACTCCACCGGCAACGACGCCGGCAACCACGCCACCAGCAACGACTCCGGCGACCACGCCACCGACGACCACACCGCCGGCGACCACACCACCGACGACCACTCCGCCGGTGACGACGACTCCGGCAACCACGCCACCGACAACCGCGCCACCGGCGACCACGCCACCCACGACGACTCCGCCGGCGACCCCTCCGCCGACGACAATTGCGCCCACTACGACCGCGCCCGCCACGACCGCGCCGACGATCCCGCCCACGACTACCGTGCCGGTCACTTCCCCGCCGATCGCTCCGACCAGCGTGGCTCCGCCAGTGGTCCCGGACAGGGCCGCCGTCACCAAGCCCGGCGAGCGAGTGGCCGTCCCGCTACCCGGCACCGATCACCAGGGCAGGCCGGTCACCGTGACCGACGTGGGTTCCCCCGAACACGGCACCGTCGTCCTCAACGCCGACGGAACCGTCACCTACACCCCGGATCCGGGCTTCACCGGCACCGACACGTTCACCTACACGGTCGTCGACGCGAACGGCAACGTAGCCCAGGCGACCGTGACCATCGAGGTCGGCTCGCCCGCATCCCCGAGCCCCAGCGGCTCGCCGACGCCACCACCCTCGCCGGTGCCGTCACCGCCGCCCCCGGCGCCGCCGGAAGCGCCTCTCCCGATCACCGGCCGCAACGTCGTCACCCTGATCCGCTTCGGCGCGCTCACCGTCCTGACCGGCATGGCCCTGCAATGGGCAGCGAAAAGGGCGGCCCGCTGAACAGCGGACCGCCCTTCTCTAAGACTGAGGCTTGTTCACGACCTACCTTGAGTCGCCGCTTGCGTAAGCGGCGCGCTCAGGTCTCCACCGTCGTGAACAAACCTCACCGGACTCAGAAGTCCATGTCACCGCCGCCCGGGGCACCGGCCGGAGCCGGGTTCTTCTCGGGCTTGTCGGCCACGACGGCCTCGGTGGTGAGGAACAGCGCGGCGATCGACGCGGCGTTCTGCAGCGCCGAGCGGGTGACCTTGGCCGGGTCGATGATGCCCGCGGCCAGGAGGTCCACGTACTCACCGTTCGCGGCGTTCAGACCCCAGCCGGGCTCCAGGTTGCGCACCTTCTCCACCACGACGCCACCCTCGAGGCCGGCGTTCACGGCGATCTGACGCAGCGGGGCGTCGAGCGCGACCCGGACGATGTTGGCACCGGTGGCCTCGTCGCCGGACAGGTCCAGCTTGTCGAACGCGCTCTTGCCGGCCTGAACCAGCGCCACGCCACCACCGGGGACGATGCCCTCCTCGACGGCCGCCTTCGCGTTGCGAACGGCGTCCTCGATGCGGTGCTTGCGCTCCTTGAGCTCGACCTCGGTGGCCGCGCCGACCTTGATGACCGCAACGCCGCCGGCCAGCTTGGCCAGGCGCTCCTGCAGCTTCTCACGGTCGTAGTCGGAGTCCGAGCGCTCGATCTCGGCGCGGATCTGGTTGACCCGGCCCTGGATCTGCTCGCCGTTGCCGGCACCGTCGACGACGGTGGTCTCGTCCTTGGTGATGACGATCTTGCGAGCCTGGCCCAGCAGGGTCAGGTCGGCGGCGTCGAGCTTGAGGCCGACCTCTTCGCTGATGACGGCGCCACCGGTCAGGATGGCGATGTCCTCCAGCATGGCCTTGCGGCGGTCACCGAAGCCGGGGGCCTTGACGGCGACCGACTTGAAGGTGCCACGGACCTTGTTGACGACCAGGGTGGCCAGGGCCTCGCCCTCGACGTCCTCGGCGATGATGACCAGCGGCTTGCCGGACTGCATGACCTTCTCGAGGACGGGCAGCAGGTCCTTGACCGCGGAGATCTTGGAGTTCGCGATGAGGATGTAGGGGTCGTCGAAGACGGCCTCCATGCGCTCGGCGTCGGTCATGAAGTACGCCGAGATGTAGCCCTTGTCGAAGCGCATACCCTCGGTGAGCTCGAGCTCGAGGCCGAAGGTGTTGCTCTCCTCGACGGTGATGACGCCTTCCTTGCCGACCTTGTCCATGGCCTCGGCGATGATCTCGCCGACCGTGGAGTCACCGGCGGAGATGGAGGCGGTGGAGGCGATCTGCTCCTTGGTCTCCACGTCCTTGGCCAGCTGCTGCAGGCCCTCGGAGACGCTGGCGACAGCAGCCTCGATGCCCCGCTTCAGGGCCATCGGGTTGGCGCCGGCGGCGACGTTGCGGAGGCCCTCACGGACCAGCGCCTGGGCGAGGACGGTCGCGGTCGTCGTGCCGTCACCGGCGACGTCGTCCGTCTTCTTCGCGACCTCCTTGACCAGCTCAGCGCCGATCTTCTCGTACGAGTCCTCGAGCTCGATCTCCTTGGCGATGGATACACCATCGTTGGTGATCGTGGGGGCGCCCCACTTCTTCTCGAGGACGACGTTGCGGCCCTTGGGGCCGAGCGTCACCTTGACGGCGTCGGCAAGCTGGTTCATGCCGCGCTCGAGGCCCCGACGAGCCTCCTCGTCGAATGCGATGATCTTGGCCATACGGCGTTGTCCTCCCGGACATCCGCGGTGCCGGGCCTCGTCGGCCCCGCTCTCCGCACGTTGAGGAACGTCTGCGGACGTCACCACCTGGCGATGTGACGTCCTCAGGCCGAGCCGGATAGCCCGCGACGACCGGTTTCGTATCGCGGCGCCGATGGCAGCGCAGCGACCGGAACCCCACCGTCCCGACCTGCTGGCACTCACTAGCCGCGAGTGCCAATCACTTGTTTAGCACTCCCCGGTGGCGAGTGCAAGAAACCCCATCTTCCCGCGAAACCCTCGAACGGGTCCCGGATTCTCGTAAGGATCTTGAAAGCGCAGGTCAGGGTTGCCGGTGCGGACAACGGCCTGTATGGAGGACGTCATGGAGAACTGGACCGTACGCCGGGTCACACCAGAGGATGCGGGCCGGATGCGTGCGCTGCGACTGGAGATGCTGGCCGACAGCCCGCTCGCGTTCCTGGAGACGCTGGCGCAGGCCGCGGCCCGGCCGCATGAGAGCTTCCGGCAACGGATCCGGCAGTCGGCCACCGGCAACGAGACGGCACAGTTCATCGCCGGGCCGGCCGACGGCGGAGGTCCCCTGATCGGGCACGCCGGCGGGACGGTCCTGCCCGACGAGCCGGGCTGCACCGTCGTCTTCGCCGTCTATGTGACCCCGGCGTTCCGGGGCGGCAAAGTCCTCGCGCAGCTCGTCGACGCGGTGGCCGACTGGTCCCTGGCGGCCGGGCGTGATGAGTTGATGCTCGAAGTGGTGGTGGGCAACGGGCGGGCCGTCCGGGCGTACGAGAAACTGGGTTTCGTCGACACCGACGTGCGCCTGCCGCATCCCACCGTGCCCCAGCTCACCGAGCTGCAGATGCGCCGGCGGATCTGATGAGACCGCGGACGCGCACCGTCCTGACCGCGGTGAACGGCACCACCGCCGCGGGCATGCTGGTCGCGAAACTGACCGGCGCCCGGCTGGTCAAAGGCCCGGACGGCATCTACATCGCCGAGGGATACCGCTTCTCGAAACCGCCGGCGTCGTGCTTCACCGTCGGCTCGGTGATCATCACGAAGCGGACGGCGGAGTGGCTGCTCGACGAGCGGCGCGCCCGGCTGCTGAAGCACGAGAGCCACCACGCCGGCCAGTACGCCGTGCTCGGACCGTTCTTCTGGCCCGCCTACTGGGTCGCCTGCGGCTGGTCGATCTGCCTCACCAGGTCGTTCGGCGTACGCAACTTCTTCGAGAAGCGGGCCGGGCTGGCGGACGGGAACTATCCCGAGTTCGAACCGCTGCGGCCATGGGTGCGGCGGCTGCTGCGCCGCTAGCGGGATTTGGTCGGGAGGACGGACGCACAGCGCCTCCGGCACGAAGCCATATGGGTCAGCGCTGGATCGTTGGGTCCCTCGGAGATTGTCGCCAATGTCCAGGTGAGGGGCCTCGTACGGCGTCGCGTCCTCCCGCAGAGAGCATCCTGCCCATCCGGAGATCGGATCGCAAGTCCTCGGAGGAGGTATTTCTCGACAGTCGGCAGATAACCGGCTACTGAGAGTTATCCGAGCAGGCCCGCCTCGCGTGCGCCCTTCAGCGACGGCTTGATCGTGTGAGTCGGTCCAACCTGGCCGGCGACGGCGTCCAGAGTCTTCAGACCCTCGCCGGTGTTGTAGACGACGGTCTCCTTCGCCGGGTCCAGCTTGCCGCTCTCCACCAGCTTCTTCAGCACCGCCACCGTGGTGCCACCGGCGGTCTCGGCGAAGATGCCGGTGGTCTCGGCGAGCAGGCGGATACCCGCGCGGATCTCCTCGTCGTCGGCGTAGTCCATCCAGCCGCCGGTCCGCTTGACCGCCTCGATCGCATAGGGCCCGGCCGCCGGGTCGCCGATGTTCAGCGACTTCGCGATGCCGGTCGGCTTCACCGGGGTGATCACGTCGGTGTCGTTGTGCAGCGCCGTGGCGATCGGGTTGCAGCCGGCCGACTGCGCGCCGAACACCGTCCAGCCGCCCTCCGGCGCCTCGACCAGTCCGATCTCGACCAGCTCGCTGAACGCCTTGTCAATCTTGGTGAGCAGCTCTCCGGACGCCATCGGGATCACGACCTGTGCCGGGATGCGCCATCCCAGTTGCTCGGCCACCTCGTACCCCAAGGTCTTGGAACCCTCGGCGTAGAACGGGCGGACGTTGACGTTGACGAACGCGGTGTCCTCGAACTCGTCGGTCTCCACGAGCTCGCTGCAGAGCCGGTTCACGTCGTCGTAGGAGCCCTCGATCGCGACCAGCTCGCCACCGTAGACCGCCGTCGTGATGATCTTGCCCTGCTCCAGGTCGGACGGGATGAACACGATGCTCGGCACCCCGGCGCGGGCGGCGTGCGCGGCGACCGAGTTCGCCAGGTTGCCGGTGGAGGCGCAGGAGAACCGGTTGAAGCCGAGCTCCTTGGCGGCGGTCAGCGCCACCGACACGACCCGGTCCTTGAACGAGTGCGTCGGGTTCTGCGAGTCGTCCTTCACCCAGAGCGGCGCGGTCAGCCCGACGGCGGCGGCCAGGGCGGGCGCGCTCACCAGCGGGGTCAGGCCGGGGTCGAGCGTCACCCGGGTGGCCGGGTCCTGCCCGGCCGGCAGCAGCGCCGCATAGCGCCAGATGTTCTGCGGACCCGCCTCGATGTCGGCCCGGGTCACCCGCGCGAGCGCCGCCTCGTCGTAAGCGACCTCGAGCGGGCCGAAACACTCGTAACAGGCGTGCTGCGCGGCGAGCGGGTATTCGGCGGCACACGCGCGGCAGATCAAGCCACGGGCCGGCGAAGTGGAGGTGGAACTGGGTGCACTGACGGTAGACGTCATCGAGGCCTTCCTCTCATCTTTCCCCGCGGCGACCTGCCGAAACGAGGACGGAATTAGCACCTGCCGTGTCCGGTGGCCTCGTCATCGAGACTCGCACGGTGGTTGCCGGGGCTTCACAGGGCCGTTCCCTCTGCCCCTCTGGATGAGGTATTCAGTTGTTTCCCGAAGCTTACGACGAGGAACCGCGATCACCACCACGAGTTCCCGAGGTGTGAGCGAGTCCTCTCCTCTCCTACCCAAGATCAAAACCTTGCGGTCGCAGCGGGGTGGGTGGTGCGGACCGCAGCTCACGCCGAGCGCGCGGGACCGGGCGCTGGCCGCTACGCGTCCATCCCGCGCCCTGCCCCCGCGCGACCTGAGTAAGCGGTGGCGCCCTCTTCTCCTATCAGCCCCACCACCAAGCCTCCCCACACCGCGAAGCGCAAGCCCCACCAAGCACCGCCAGAGGCACCGGCGCCGCGATTCGCAAGCCCCGCCACACACCGCCACAGGCACCCGCACCGCGAATCACAAGCCCCACTACACACCGCCACAGGCACGCACCCGCACCGCCCGGACGGCGCCTCGTGCAGCAGGTGCCGCCCCCTCGATCTTGAGCGATTCTGCACTTCGGGGCGTCCAACAACACCCAAGAACTCGCAAAGGCCGTAGTAGGCCGCACTCGCCGCGGAACTCACCCCGGATCTTGAGCCATCCTGCATCTCCGGGCATCCAAGATCGAGCAGAGCCCGGCGCGGCCCGCATTCACAGGCGACCCATTCCGGGATCTTGAGCGACCCTGCACCTCAGGATGTCCGACATCGCTCAAGATCTGGAGAAGCGGAGTGCCGCAACAGGCGGCAGGGCAGCTTGACGTGCGGTCGAGCCGGGACGGACACCCCCGGCAGCGGCCCGCACCCACACGCGACCCACTCCGCAATCTTGAGCGACCCTGCACCTCAGGATGTCCGACATCGCTCAAGATCTGGAGAAGCGGAGTGCCGCAACAGGCGGCAGGGCAGCTTGACGTGCGGTCGAGCCGGGACGGACACCCCCGGCAGCGGCCCGCACCCACACGCGACCCACTCCGCAATCTTGAGCGACCCTGCACCTCAGGATGTCCGACATCGCTCAAGATCTGGAGAAGCGGAGTGCCGCAACAGGCGACGGGACAGCTTGACGTGCGGTCGAGCCGGGACGGACACCCCCGGCAGCGGCCCGCACCCACACGCGACCCACTCCGCAATCTTGAGCGACCCTGCACCTCAGGATGTCCGACATCGCTCAAGATCTGGAGAAGCGGAGTGCCGCAACAGGCGACGGGACAGCTTGACGTGCGGTCGAGCCGGGACGGACACCCCCGGCAGCGGCCGGCACCCACCACCCCCTGCGACATCTGCTCTTAGGAGGTCACGTCCTTGCGAGTGAAGCGGTAGAAGGCCAGGCCCCAGAAGATCGTGGCATAGACGATTGCGGAGATTGCGCCCTTTGCGAGGTCTTCACCCTGGATGGGGGTGGAGAGCAGGCCACGCCAGGCATCCGCGTAATGGCTCGGCAGGAAGTCGCGGATGCCGCCGAGGGCGGTGATCTGGTCGAGGATGCTGGAGAGGATCCAGAGCATCACGGCGCCGCCCACGGCTCCCAGGGCCGCGTCGGTCAGGACTGACATGAGGAAGGCCAGGCCGGCTACGACGAGCATGGTCACCAGCAGGTACGCCACGATGCCGAGCAGGCGCAGCAGGCCCTCGGCCGGCGGGATCTCGGCGGCTATGGTGCTGCCGAGCGGACCCCAGCCGTAGCGGAGGGTGCCGATCAGCAGCGCGGTGCCGAGCAGGATCAGGAAGGCGAGCACCGAGTACGCCGCGGCGACGATCAGTTTGACGCCGAGCAGCCTGGCCCGCGGGACCGGGATCGCCAGCAGGTAGCGCAGGCTGCCCCAGCTCGCCTCGGACGCCACCGTGTCGCCGAAGAAGAGGGCCACCACCACGACCAGCAGGAAACCTGCCGACACGGCCAGGCAGAAGAGCGCGAAGTTCAGGCCGCCGGAGGTGCCGAGGTCGGCGATGCTGCTGAACGCGCCGCCGCTGCCGCTGTCCTCGTCGCCCGGGCCGCCGGTGTCGAACTCGAAGGCGATCAGGATGATCAGCGGCAGCACGACCATGAAGCCGAGAGCGAGCTGGGTGCGGCGGCGGGAGGCCTGGCGGCGGATCTCGGCCCAGATCGGCATCGTGCGTGACGGCTGGTAACCCAGGGCGCTCATCGGTCCCCACTTCCCCGCGAGTTGTCGCCCACCAGGGCCAGGAACGCGTCTTCGAGCCGGCGCCGGGGCACCAGCCGGTCGACGCCGATACCGGCCTTGACCAGCGACGCGACGATCTCGGAGCGAGGCGTCCCGAACATGTCGACGATCAGCCCGGAGGCGCCGTCCGGTGTCACCGAGCGCACGCCGAGATCTTCCAAGATCCGGGTCGCGGCCGGCACGTCGCTCACGTCGAGCTGCACCGACGGCGACTCGCCGACGATGTCGCCGACCGGGCCGGAGGCGACGATCCGGCCCTTGTTCACCACGACCACGTGCGTGCAGGTCTGCTCCACCTCGGCGAGCAGGTGGCTGGAGACGAGCACGGCCCGGCCGTCGGTGGCGTACCGCTGCAGGACGCGGCGCATCTCGGCGATCTGCGGCGGGTCGAGGCCGTCCGTCGGCTCGTCGAGGACCAGCAGCTCGGGGAGGCCGAGCATGGCCTGCGCGATGGCGAGCCGCTGCCGCATGCCGTGGCTGTAGTTCTTGGTGCGGCGGCGCACCGACGCACCCAGTCCGGCGATCTCCAGCGCCTCGTCGAAGCGGGCGTCCTCCCACGGGCGGCCGGTGGCCTGCCAGTAGGCGCGCAGGTTCTGCTCGCCGGTCAGGTGCGGCAGGAAGCCGGGTCCCTCGACGAGCGCGCCCACCCGGGACAGGATCGGCGCACCGGGCACCAGCCGATGACCGAAAACGAACACTTCGCCGGCGGTCGGGGTGGTGAGGCCCATGAGCACACGCAGCGTCGTCGTCTTGCCGGCGCCGTTCGGGCCGAGCAGACCGACGACCTGTCCGCGTTCGACGGTGAAGCCGATTTCCTGTACGGCGACGAAGCCGTCCCCGTAGGCCTTGCGCAGACCGTTCACCACGAGCGGGGTCTCGGCGTACTCGGCGGTCACCGAGGTCTCCCGGCGCCGGTGGCGGATCACCAGGATCACCACGAGCAGGCCGAGCAGGATCGCGGCGAGCACGCCGGCCAGCGCGTACCACCAGTAGGCGGCCGGATCCGCGATCGGCGTGCCGGTCAGCGTCGGCAGGGTGAGCGCGGAGTCCACCGCGACGGTGTAGGTGGCCGGCTGCGCCGGAGTGAGGAATGCCTGGTCAGAGGTGGCGACGGCGATCCGGATCGTGTGCCCGGCCTCGATCCGGCGGACGATCGCCGGCAGCGTCACGGTGACCGCCTGCGCCTGGTCAACGTTCGCCGGCAGCCCGGTCAGCCGCACCGGCGCGACGAGTCCGGCGCTGAGCGTCGAGGCGCCGTTCTGGTCGACGTCGTAGAGCTTCACGAACAGCGTCGCCTCACCGGTCGGCGACGCAGCCCGCAGTCGCAGCGACGGCGAGCCGCCGACCTCGATCGACTCGGCGAGCGGCTCGGAGGTGAACGACGCGAACTGTCCGGGAACGTCCATCGCGACACCGCCGCTGAGCACCGAACTGAGCCGCCCGCTGACTCCGGGGAGTGAGCTGAGCGCGCCCGGGTTGCCGTTCGGCGGGTTGGCGATCGGTGCTGCGGGGCCCGACAGGGTGACCTCGGTGCGCCCGGTTCCGGTCATGCCGGGGTACGCGTCGGCGGAGTAGCCGTTCGTCACCAGCCCGCGGTCGGTGGCACTGAAACCGGCCACCCGGGACCAGGTGAAGTCGTCGCCCGGCGCGTCACCCTCGCCCTTCACGTAGTGGTCGAGCCACTGGATCGTGAGGTACTTGACCCGGTCCGAGTCGGAGGTGGGGCCGGCACCGCCGTCGTGGCCGCCGGTGAACCAGGCGACCCGCACCGGGGTGCCGGTGGCGGCGATGCCGCGGGCGTTCGCGTCCGCCTCGGAGAGCGGGAAGAGGGTGTCGACGGCACCCTGGACCAGCAGCGTCGGCGCCTTGATCCGGTCGAGCACGGTGGCCGGGCTGGACTGCTGCAGCAGATCGAGGGTCTTCGCGTCCGGGATGCCTGTCGTCGCCATCTGCAGATAAGCGGCACAGACATCGGCGGCGAAGCGGCCACACGCGGGGTCCTGCGTCGTCGCGGCCGGGCCGGCGCCCGAACCACCCGCAGCCGGGCCGGCGCCCGAACCACCCGCAGCCGGGCCGCCGGTGCCCGCCTCGGCACCCGCCTCAGCGTCGGCGCCCGCCTCAGCATCGGCATCGGCGCCGGCGCCGGCGCCGGCGCCGGTTTGGGTCGCGAGCAGGCTTTCCGCCGACGAGGAGCCGTTGCCGAAGAAGAGGCCGGCCCAGGACTTCTTGAAGACGCCCGTCGCGTCCGTGTCGGCGGACTGCGGGAGGAAGGCGGTGCTCAGATCGTTCCAGGTGATCGACGGGACGATCGCGTCGACTCGCTGGTCCTGGCCGGCCAGGAGGAGGGCTAGGGCGCCGCCGTACGACCCGCCGACCACGCCGACCCGCGGGTCACCGGCGGCGTCGGTGCTCACCTCGGGACGGGCGGCGAGCCAGTCGAGCAGGCCCTGCGCGTCCTTGACCTCGTAGTCCGGGTCGTCCAGGTGGATCTCACCGCCGCTGCGGCCGAAACCGCGGGCGGTCCAGGTCAGGACCGCGTAGCCACGGGAGGCGAGGCTCTCCGCGTCCGAGCTCACCGAACTCTTCGTGCCGCCGAAACCGTGGGCCAGCAGCACGGCCGGCACCTTGCCCGAGCGGTCCGCCGGCAGGTAGAAGCGCGCGTCCAGGTCGACCGGCTCGTCGCCGGCCGGGCCGGAACGCACGGTCAGGCGCAGATCCTCGGAGGTCCAGTCGCTGCTGTCGGAGCGGATCACCCAGACCGCCGCGGCGGCGAGCAGCGCAATCACTGCCGCGGCGACGATCGCCCGGCGCCGGGTGAGCCGGGGCAGGTGACGCAACCCGGCGGTCAGGGCAGACATGGCGCACACGCTAGTCGCCGGCGGCTGAGCGACGCCTGTGAACCGGTCAGCATCCCAAGCCGGCGCGGTGGCGAGCCTCCACACTCGTCGCCACCCCGCCGACGAGACCCGTCACGTCGTCCCCGGTGATCCTCACCAGCAGGGCGTTGTCGCCGTCGACGGTCTCCCACGCTGCTCCCGCCGTACCAAAAATGATCTTGCCGGTGGGGTATTTGGCCTTGACCTCGTCGAGCTCGGCGCCGATCAGCAGACCGGTGTCGGTGCTCGCGCCCAGGTTGGTCAGCTCGATCATGACGAGGCGGCCGCCGGAGAAGCGCAGCCGCGGGTTCTGCATGAGCCGGGAGCCGGTCCCGGAGACACAGCCCGCCTCGTCCGGCTTGAGACCGCGGACCATCTTCGCCTCCTCCAGTTCGGCCTGGCTCTGACCCACCCGGTACGGCCCGTACGCGGACGCGCTGAGCGCCAGCGACAGACCGGGCGCCGCGGAGGGACCGCCCGGCTCGGAACGCAGCGGCTTCGGTGAGCTGAAGGCGGACGGAGGCATGTCCATCGACGTGCCGGGCGACGGCGCGCTGGGGACCGGGGTGGCCGTCTCCTCGCCGCCGTCAGTGCAACCGGCAAGCGTCACCGCGACGAGCGCGGCGACCAGTACGACCCTCAACGACAACCTCCCGTGCCACCGGCGGATAGCGTGGACGCACCAAGAGCCCCAGACGATCAATCGGAGGCATCCGCGGTGGCTGATGATCTCACGCTGACCGTGACGCTGCGGCCGGCCGCCCTGGACGCGCGCCGCGGCATCGTCCGGCTTCACCCGGAGGTGATGGCCGCGCTCGCGCTGCGGCCGGGCGATCCGGTCCGGCTGACCGGCGCCCGCACCACCGCGGGCCTGGTCGCCCGCGCCGAGGCCACGGCGAGCCGGGCGCTGCTCTACGCCGACGACCTGACCCTGGGCAACCTGGGCGTGCGCGACGGCGGCCAGGTCACCGTCACCCCGATCCCGGTCGTCGCGGCGCAGCGGGTCACGCTCACCGGGCCGGCCGAGATCGTCGCGGTGGTCTCCCCCGAGATGCTCCGGCTCGCCCTGCTCGGCAAGGTGGTGAGCAGCGGCGACGACGTGTCGCTGCTGCCGCAGGACGTGCTGCCCGGCGCCGCCGACCGGGGGATGGTGGAGGCGGCTCGGCGCAGCCTCGCCAACCGGGTGGGGTACGCGTGGACGAGCGCCCTGCTGACCGTCACGTCGCTGTCCGGGCCGGACGCCGCGCTCGTGACCATGGACACCGTGGTGGCCTGGCAGGACGGGCCGGTGACGTCCGGCTCGGCGCCCGTCGCCGAGTCCGCTTCGCCGGATGTCGTCAGCATCGACGACCTCCCCGGTCTCCGCCCGCAGGCCAAAGAGCTCGAAGAGCTGCTCGACCTCGGCTTCAACCACGGCGAGGTGCTGGCCCGGCTCGGCACGAAGGTGACGCTCGGCGTGCTGATCGCAGGGCCCGCCGGGTCCGGCAAGTCCGAGTTGGTCCAGGCCGTCGGCGGCGCGGTGGGGGCTTCGGTACGAGGGATCTGGGCGCCCGAACTGGCCGCCCTGACGAACAGCGCGGCCGCGGCCCGGCTTCGCGAGCTGGGCCAGGAGATCCGTGGCAAGGGACCGGCCGTGCTGCTGATCTCCGACGTCGAGGCGCTCGCGCCCCGCGAGGACCCCGGCCCGATCTCCACCGTCTTCCGGCAGGTGCTCGCCGAGACGGTCGCCGCGGGCGCCGCGGTGGTCTGCACGACCAGCAAGCCGGAATCCGTCGACCCGGCCCTGCGCGCTCCCGACCTGCTCGCCGTCCAGCTGACGGTGCCGCTGCCGGACGCCGCGATGCGCCGCGAGCAGCTCGACGCGCTCACCCGCGGGGTGCCGCTGGCCGAGGACGTGCGCCTGGACGACGTCGCCGGTCGTACGCCCGGGTTCGTCGCCGCCGACCTGCGTGCGCTCACCCGCGAGGCCGGTGTGCGCGCGGCGCTGCGGCACGTCGGCAACGGGACCCTGCCGGAGTCGCCCACTGTGACGATGGCCGACTTCGAGGCCGCGCTCGACGTGGTCCGGCCCACGTCGATGGCCGAATCCACGCTGGAGGTCGCCGAGGTGACCCTCGACGACGTCGGCGACATGGTCGAGGTGAAACAGGTGCTCACCGAGTCGGTGCTGTGGCCGCTCACCTACCCGGACACGTTCGCCCGGCTCGGCGTCTCCCCGCCGCGCGGCGTGCTGCTCTACGGTCCGCCCGGCTGCGGCAAGACCTACCTGGTCAAGGCGATCGCCGGGACCGGCAAGGCGAACGTCCTGTCGGTGAAGGGCGCCGAACTGCTCAGCAAGTGGGTCGGCGACAGCGAGCGGGCCGTCCGGGAGCTGTTCCGCCGCGCCCGTGAGGCCGCGCCCACCCTGGTCTTCCTGGACGAGGTGGACGCCCTCGCGCCGACCCGCGGGCAGGGCACCGACGGCGGCACCGCCGACCGGGTGGTGGCAGCGCTCCTCACCGAGCTCGACGGGGTGGAGGACCTGCGCAACGTCGTGGTCATCGGCGCCACCAACCGGCCCGACCTGATCGACCCGGCCCTGCTGCGGCCCGGCCGGCTGGAGCGTCTCGTCTACGTGCCGCCGCCGGACGGCGAGGCCCGGGCCGCGATCCTGCGGGCGTCGGCGCGGTCGGTGCCGCTCGACCCGTCGGTCGACCTGGACGCGATGGGCGCCGATCTGGACGGCTTCTCGGCGGCCGACTGCGCCGCCCTCATCCGGGAGTCGGCGCTGGCGGCGATGCGGGACTCATTGGAGGCGTCGACAGTCACCGCGGCGAACGTGGCCGCCGCCCGGTCCCGGGTCCGGGCCTCGCTCGATCCGGCTCAGGTGGCGTGGCTCGCGGCTTACGCGGAGACGCACCAGCCCTAGCGTCGGCGGGTGCGGGCCCGTGCTGACCGCAGTCGCCTCAGGCGGCCGATCAGCACGGGGTCGTGCTCCAGCGCGGCCGGATTGTCGAGAAGGCCGTTGAGCAGCTGGTAGTACCGTGTCGACGAGAGGTCGAAGGTGTCCCGGATCGCCTGCTCCTTGGCGCCGGCGTGCTTCCACCACTTCGACTCGAACGCGATGATCTGCTGCTCGCGCTCGGTGAGGGCGGGTTTCGCCTCTTCCATGGCACTCCCATCGGCGGGGATCACCAGGATAAATGTGAATGGCGATCCCCGCGCACGTTACATCATGTGATGTCGCGCCTACGCATCGTCCACATTGAAATCAGCACCACGACGGCGGTGAGCGCGGCCAAGCCGACGCTTCCCGCCTGCCAGGTCATCGTGAAGGTGTCCGGCTCACATCCGGACGTGGACGAATAGTCGCAGGACGTGTAGTCGGTGGCGACCCACTCCTTGTAGAGGAGCGCGATCAGCCAGAACGGCGCGAACAGCACGTCCGGATACTTGAATCCGGCCAGCCCGGCCATCACGTAGACACCGATCTGCAGCGCGCCTATGCCGACCAGAGCGCCGAGCGCCATGCCGGTGTGCCGGCCCAGCGAAGCCAGTGCGAACCCGAGCGCACCCGCCGCCACGATCAGGCCGAGACCGCGCAGGCCGGTCAGCCCGAACGACTGCCACACCCCCGGCGTCATCTTCTCGGTCGTCCCGCGCGTCTCCGCGATCAGCCGGAACAGGCCCGCCCACACCGCGCCGAGCAGCACCGACAGGCCGAGCAGCCAGGTCAGGAAGGTGGCCAGCTTGGTGCCCAGCACGCGCAGCCGCTGCGGTCGCCAGAGCAGCAGGTTCATCATGCCGCCGCTGTTCCACTCGGCGCCCACGAACGAGGCTCCGATCAGGAACGCCGCCGCCGCGAGCACCACCGCGAACACCGAGATCATGTCGGTGAAGTCCTCGCGGAGGTTGAAGGTGGGCGGCATGTACCAGGTGTAGTCGTAGTCCTCCAGCGTCGGCGTGTAGAGCTCGTCGCAGTTCGCCGGCCACTGCGAGGCGTTCGGCGTGCCGGCCGCGGCGAGACACGTCTGCTTGTCAGCGGCCGCCTGCCGCAGAGCGTCCTGGTAGTACCGGTCCGCTTCGGCCTTCGCCGCCGCGACCTGCGACGGGCCCACCTTCTGGCTGCTCAGATAGGTGCCGGCAGCGACCGCCGCCAGCACCAGCAGCACACCGACGAGGAGCACCTTGGTGAAGCGGCGCTTGATCAGGCGCCGGGATTCCGCACGAGCCAGGCTCACTGTCCCCACCCACCCTTGCCCGCGCTCATCGCGGTCTCGTCCACCTGCCGGCTGTGCCCCTCGACCGGCGCCGTGCCGGTCAGCTCCAGGAAGACGTCCTCCAGGTCCGCCGCGACCGGGGTCAGCTCGGAGACGTAGATCTGCCGTTCGGCGAGCAGCTTCGTGATCTGCGCCGGGTTGCTCGCGTTGCCGACCGTGAAGTAGTCCTTCTCCAGGTTGACCTGCGCCCCCGCCGCCCGCAGCAGCTGTGCCGCGCCGAGCAGATCCACGCCCGGCTCCAGCCGCACCTTGACCGCGCCGCTCGTGTGCTGTGCCAGCACCTCGGCGACCGAACCGCTCGTCACCCGCCGCCCCGCCGAGATGATCGTGACCGAGTCGCAGATCAACTGGATCTCGCCGAGGATGTGGCTGGAGAGCAGCACCGTCATCCCGGAGTCCGACAGGTCCCGCATCAGCGTGCGCATCTCCCGGATGCCACCCGGGTCGAGACCGTTCGCCGGCTCGTCCAGAATCAGCAGCTTCGGCTCCTTGAGCAGTGCCGACGCGACCGCGAGCCGCTGCTTCATGCCGAGCGAGTACGTCTTCACCCGCTCCTTCGCCCGGTCCCGCAGACCGACCAGATCGAGAACCGAGTAGACCCGGTTGCGGTTCACCCCGCCGGCGTCCGCGAGCAGCGACAGCGTCGTCTCGGCGGTGAAGTTCCCGAAGAACTGCGGGCTCTCCACAATGGCGCCGACCTGGCGGGCCACCTCCGGCAGATGCCGCGGCACCTCCCGCCCGAGGATCGCCATCCGGCCGTCGTTCGGCTTGATCAGGCCGAGCAGCGTACGCAGCGTCGTGGTCTTACCCGACCCGTTGGGCCCGAGGAACCCGTGCACCTGCCCGGCCTCGACGACCATGTCGAAGCCGTCCAGCGCATTCCGGACACCTTTGCGGCCGCGATAGGTCTTACGCAGCCCTGATATCTCGAGTACGGCGGTCATTCGCCGCACGATAGGTGAAGATCGCCACTCTCGTTATCCCGAAATGCGGCCACCCCCCGGTCAGGCGGTGATGACGTCCACTCCGGCCTCACGGAAGGCGGCCACCACCGCGGGCGGCGCGCCGGAGTCGGTGACCAGGGTTTCGACCTTGGAGATGGGGCAGATCCGGGCGAAGGCGTGACCGCCCAGTTTGGAGGAGTCGGCGATGACGACGACCTTCTTGGCCCGGGCCACCATGAGGCTGTTCATCGCGGCCTCGCCCTCGTGATGGGAGGCCGCGCCCAGCTCGACGTCGAGGGCGTCGACACCGAGCAGGACGATGTCGATGGTCACCTCTTTGAGGAGGGCGCCGCCGAGCGGGCCGACCACCTCGAAGGACTGGGGACGCACCACCCCACCGGCTACGACGATCTTCATGCGGGAGCGGACGAGGAGCTCGTTGGCGATGTTGAGGGCGTTCGTCACGACGGTGAGCTGGGAGCCTTCGCCGCCTGCGTTCAGGTCGGGGCGGACCGCGAGGGCGCGGGCCACCTCGGTCACCGTGGTGCCGCCGTTGAGGCCGACCACGGTTCCGGGGGTGACGAGCCGGGCGGCGGCCTCACCGATGCGCTGCTTCTCGGCGGAGTGCTTGGCGCTCTTGTAGCGGAGTGGCAGGTCGTACGAGACCCCGTTCGCCACGGCGCCGCCCCGCGTACGAGTGATCATCTGCTGCTGGGCAAGCTGATCGAAATCACGGCGGATGGTCGCCTGCGAGACGTCGAGTCGCTCGGACGCCTCTTCGACGGTCACCCGGCCGCTCTCCGTGAGTAGCTCGAGTAGGGCATTCCACCGCGCGTACCGGTCCACCCGACACTCCCAGCTGCACGTTCCATGATAAGTGTGTGCACATTAGTGCGCGAAAGGCCGGTAAGCAAAGCGACGCGATGCGCGAAGGACCTTTGGAGCTTGCCCACGAGCCGAGGCCATGAGCACAATAACGCGCGAAAGACCCGGGAACCGAGCGCGAATGCGCAGCAACAGCCGGTGAGGATCAGCCATGAGCCATGTGAAAGCGGAGATCGCCACCCAGCCGGAATGCTGGCGGCAGGCTGCGAAGCTAGCCGGATCACCGGGACTTCCCACCGCCGGGGAGAGAGTCGCCGTCGTCGGCTGCGGCACCTCCTGGTTCATGGCGAAGGCGTACGCGGCCCTGCGCGAGCAGTCCGGCCAGGGTGAGACGGACGCGTTCCAGGCGTCCGCCTTCCCGTCGAACCGGCGGTACGACCGTCTCGTCGCCATCACCAGGTCCGGCACCACCACCGAGGTGCTCGACGTGATGAAGAGCCAGAGCGGCCCGGTCACCGTGCTGACCGCGGACGGCGCCCAGCCGGCCGCGAAGATCGCCCGCGACGCCGTGGTGCTGGACTTCGCCGACGAGCAGTCGGTCGTGCAGACCCGGTTCGCCACCAGCGTGCTCGCGCTCCTGCGCACCCACCTCGGCGCGGACATCGAGACGGTCGCCATGGACGCCGAGGTCGCGACCCGGATGCCGCTGCCGGTGCACCCGGCGCTGGTCGACCAGATCACCTTCCTGGGCCAGGGCTGGACCGTCGGCATCGCCGAGGAGGCGGCCCTGAAGTGCCGGGAGACCGCCGGGTTCTGGACCGAGTCGTACCCGGCCATGGACTACCGGCACGGCCCGATCGCGATCGCCGGCCCGCGCCGGGTCGTCTGGGCGTTCGGTGACGTGCCGGCCGGTCTCGCCGACGAGGTGGAGGGCACCGGCGCCGCGTTCGTGCACAGCCGGCACCACGGTGGCTACGCCTCGCTGGGCCGCTGGGTCGGCGGCCGTGACCCGCTCGACCCGATGGCCGACCTGATCCTGGCGCAGCGCGTCGCTGTCGCGCTCGCCACCACACAGGGCCTCGACCCCGACAACCCACGCAATCTCGCTCGCTCAGTAGTCCTTAAATGAGCCGAGCCGTCGTCGCCCTGGACGTGGGCGGCACCGGGATGAAGTGTGCCCTGGTCCGGCCGGACGGCACGGTCCACCACGAGGAACGCCACCCGACCCGGGCCGATCGCGGTCCGGCGGCGGTCACCGAGAACATCCTGGCGGTCGCCGAGTCGCTGGCCGGCAGGGCGCGGGCCGAGGGCCTGGAGCCGATCGCCACCGGCATCGCGGTGCCGGGCGTGGTCGACGAGGTCACCGGTGTCGCGGTCTGGTCGTCGAACATCGGGTTCCGTGACGTACCGCTGCGCGACCTGGCCCGGCAGCGCCTGGGGATGCCCGCGGCGCTCGGGCACGACGTGCGCGTGGGCGCCCTCGCCGAGGCCCGTCTCGGTGCTGGGCGGGGACGCCGGCACGTGCTGTTCGTGGCGATCGGCACCGGCATCGCCGCGGGACTCGTGGTCGACGGCTCCGGTTATCCGGGCGCGCACGGCGCCGCCGGCGAACTGGGGCACGTCGTGGTCCGGCCCGGTGGCACGCCGTGCGGCTGCGGCCTGCGCGGCTGCCTGGAAGCGGAGACCTCGGCGAGGGCGATCGGGCGGCGGTACGCCGAACTCTCCGGGAATCCGGACGCCACCGCCTTCGACGTGGCGACCCGCGCCGCCCAGGGCGAGGAACTGGCCCGGCAGGTGTGGCGGGACGCCGTCGAGGCGCTCGCCGACGGCTTGCTGACCGCGCAGGCGCTCTACGACGTCGGCGTGATCGTGCTCGGCGGCGGACTGGCCGAGGCCGGCGACGACCTGCTCGATCCGGTACGCGCCGCGCTCGCGCAGCGGGTCACGTTCCACCGCGCTCCGGAGATCGTCCGCGCCGAACTCGGCGACACCGCGGGGTGCAAGGGCGCCGCCCTGCTGGCCCTCGATTCGCTCAAGGAGAGCTGATGAACGGCCGCATCGTCACCCCGCACGGGATCATAACCGGACATATCGCGATAGAAAACGGCTTGATCACCGCCGTGGAAGAGCGGGCGGCGAGCGACGACATCATCGTCCCGGGCTTCATCGACCTCCACTGCCACGGCGGCGGAGGGCACACCTTCACCACCGGCGACCCCGGCGCGGCCCGCAAGGCGGCGGCCTTCCACCTGGGCCACGGCACCACCACCATGCTGGCGAGCCTGGTCAGCTCACCGTTCGAGCTGATGCGGGACGCCACCGAGGCCTACAAACCGCTGACCGCCGAAGGCGTGATCGCCGGGATCCACTTCGAGGGCCCGTACCTCTCGCACGCCCGCTGCGGCGCCCAGAACCCCGCCTTCCTGCGCGACCCGGTGCCGAGCGAGCTCGCCGAACTGATCAAGATCGGCGAGGGCGCGGTGCGGATGATGACCATCGCACCCGAGCTGCCCGGGGCACTGGAAGCGATCACTCTTCTCAGGAATCACGGGATTCTGGCGGCGATAGGGCACACCGATTCCTCGTACGATCAAACGCTCGCGGGAGTGGCCGCCGGAGCGACGGTAGGCACTCACCTCTTCAACGGCATGCGTCCGCCGCACCACCGCGAGCCGGGTCCGGTCGTCGGCCTGCTCTCCTCGATCGCCGCCGTCGAACTGATCGCCGACAACATCCACCTGCACCCCGGCATGCTGGCCTTCGCGGCGGCGAGCGCGGGCCCGGACCGCTCGATCCTGATCACCGACGCGATGGACGCCACCGGCATGTCCGACGGCCGGTACGAGCTGGGCGGCCAGGAGGTCGTCGTCGCTGATCGGGTGGCACGCCTGGTCCGGGACGGCTCGATCGCGGGCAGCACGCTGACCATGGACGTGGCGCTGCGCAACGCGGTGGCGGCCGGTCTGCCGCTCACCGACGCGGTGACGATGGCCTCGACGACACCGGCCCGGCTCCTGGGCCTCACCGATCGTGGTGCGATCGCGCCGGGCCTCCGCGCCGACCTGGTCGTCCTCGACGCCGACCTGAATCTCAAACAAGTGATTCGCGGGGGCGTTCCGGTCTGAACCCCGCCGGCCCGGCCCAGCGACCCACCACCGGCGGCAGCGGGATCGTGTCGAACGGGATGCGCAGGATGATCCGGGCCAGCACGAATCCGAGCAGCACCCCGGCGATCGAATCGGTCACCCAGTGGAAGCCGAGGTAGACCGTGGTGCAGAAGACGATCGCCACGGGCGCGACCCGGATCGCCAGCCACTCGGTCCGGGACAGCGGCCGCCGCAGGAGAGCGGTGATCAGCACGGCCATCACGGCGTACCAGACGAGGACGTTGCCCATATGGCCGGACGGGTAGCTCATCGCGTAGATCCCGTCGGCGTGCGGATTGAACAGGATCGTCTTCTCCGGCCCGGTGAACCGCGGCGCGGCCCGATCGAAGTAGATCTTGGCGGGCCCGATCGTCAGGTAGGTCAGGATGAACGCCGCGATGAACGGGAACGTCGCCCGGACCGACCGCGTCCGCCAGAACAGCAGGCCGGTCAGGATCAGAGAGACCGGCGTGAGCACCTGACCACCCTGACCGAGGTAGTTCAGCACCCGGGCGGTCCAGTAGGGCACCGGCGGCTGATGCGCGAAGGCCCAGTCGGCCACCCGCTGGTCGAAGTCGAGCAGGTGACCGGAGGCGAGCGCCACGGTCACCGCGACGAAGGCGGCGAGGGCCAGGACATCCGGCCACCACCGGCGAGGAGCGATCACTCCGTCAACCTAAAGGTATGCGCGCAACTTCGCGGCCAGCAGGTCTCCCCGGACCCCGGAGTTCGGGCAGCCGCCGAAGTGGTGCAGCGCCACCACCTTGTTCGTACGACGGGACAGCACCGGCGACCCGGAGGACCCGCCGGCCGTGTCGCAGTAGTACGAGACGTCGGAGTGCGGCGCATAGCCCGTGTAGTCCGGATTCTCGACGGCGCAGTTACCGGCCTTCTCGCCCTTCGCCCCGGCGATCCGGGTGGGCTCGCCGGCCGGGTGCTGCGGCACGTAGAGCTCCTGCCCCCGGGCCGGCCGGGCGGTGTCCAGCGTGAGGTAGCCGAACTTCTCGATCGCGGCGAACCCGTCGACGGTGAAGAGCGTGAAGTCGAGCGTCTTGTCGGTGGCGATCACCTTGTCGCCCCAGACCTTCGTCGGCTTGAAGACGTCCATCCCGCCGCACTTGGCGCACTGGTAGTTGAACCACACCTCGGTGTCGTACGCCTCGCCCGTCGACGTGAGGCAGTGGTTGTTGGTGATCATGCGGTTGTTCGGGCCGACCCGCCAGCCGGTGCAGAGCTCGGTCCCGTTGATCAGCAGCCGGGCGATCGCCTTCGACTTGGTGTAGGCGACCGGGTCCGCCGACTGGTAGCAGACGGCGTCGCTGGAGGTGTCGGCGCCGCAGACCGATTCTTCGCGACCGGGAGCGGCCGGTGACCGCTTGAAACCCTTCGCGACCCGGTCGACGCCCACCCCGAGGTTCCCGAGCAGATCGCCGAGCCCCAGCGGGTTCGCTGCTCGGTGCATCTCGACGACGGCGGTGTCCCCGGTGATCGACATGGCCCAGCGCGGGTCCTCGGTCGCCTCGTACCGGTAGCTCTCCGTCTTCGACGGGTTGGAGACGGTCAGGTAGTCGCCGGGCAGCATGTCCAGCCGGTTGAAGTGCAGCTTCACGTACGACGCGCCGGGGTAGTGGAACTTCTCCTCGCGGGGGGCCGCCAGATACTCCAGCACCTTGCGTACCGGAAGGAGCTCTCCCACCCGCTGGCGTCCGGTCGCCGTGGCCGACTCCAGGGGGCGGTCCTTGATCTTCTCCGGCTTACTCGTCTTCTCCGCCGCTGTCGCGGCCGCTGACGGACCCGGCTTCGCCGTGGCCTTCTCCGTGCGTGGTGATGCCGCCGGTACCGAAGGGGTGGTCGTGGTAGCGGTCGCGGCGGGCGCCTTCCCCTGCGCCGCCACGGGTGTACGAGGAACCGCCGGCGCTTCGTGCCAGATGCCGACCGGGCTATCGCTGGTATGTGTCAGCGCCACCGCGGAGGCCGTCCCGGCCACTGCGAGGGCCACACACGCGCCGATGACGATGCCTGTCTTGCGTCGCATGCCACTCCCGTACGTAGTCGGCCGTTTCGCACCTGTGTAACGAGCCACCTACGTACGCGACGCGCCGGGCAAGCGGGCACACTGGGGCAGTGCGCATCACCTCCGCCCTCATCGACCCGGCGCTCCTGGACCTGCCGTGGCACATTCCCCTGGAGGAATGGCCCGCTGACCACCTGGTCGCCCTCCCTCAGGGCATTTCGCGGCACGTCGTCCGGTTCGTGAAGCTGAACGACACCGTCTACGCGATGAAGGAGACCCGGGAGCGGATCGCCGAGAAGGAGTACGACCTGCTCCGCGCGCTGGAGCGGATCGACTTCCCGGCCGTGCAGGCCATCGCGATCGCCACCGACCGGCAGACCAAGGACGGCGAGCCGCTGGAGACCGTGCTGGTCACCCGGCATCTGCAGTTCTCCCTGCCGTACCGCGCCCTCTTCTCCCGGGTGCTGCGCCCGGAGACGATGAACCGCCTGCTCGACGCCCTCGCCGCGCTGGTCGTGCGGATGCACCTGACCGGTTTCTCCTGGGGTGACTGCTCGCTGTCGAACACGCTGTTCCGGCGGGACGCCGGCGCCTTCGCGGCCTACCTGGTGGACGCCGAGACCGGCAACCTCTACCCGAAGCTCTCCGAGGGTCAGCGCAGCGAGGACATCGAGATCCTGCGGCTGAACATCTTCGGCGAGTGCCTCGACCTGCAGGCCGCCGAGCTGCTGCACCCGTCGATCGACCCGGAGATCGTGGTCGACGACATCGTGGCGCGCTACGAGCGGCTGTGGCACGAGGTCACCTATGAGCAGGAAGTGGCGAAGGACGCCCGGCACCACATCGAGCGCCGGATCCGCCGCCTCAACGACATGGGATTCGACGTGGCCGAGGTCGACATGTCCATGATGGACGGCGGCTACCGGGTCCGGCCGAAGGTCGTCGACGCCGGCTACCACACCCGCCGGCTCATGCGCCTGACCGGCCTCGACGCCGAGGAGAACCAGGCCCGGCAGCTGCTCAACGACCTGGACACCTACCGTGCGGAGAGCCACCTCACCGACGAGCAGCAGGCCGCGCACCGCTGGCTCACCGAGGTCTTCGAGCCGGTGGTCCGCGCCGTCCCGGCCAACCTGCGGCAGAAACTGGAGCCACAGGAGATCTTCTCGCAGATCATCCAGCACAAGTGGCTGCTCTCCGAGAAGGCGGGACGTGACGTCGGGATGGGTCCGGCCGTGCAGTCGTACCTGACCGAGGTCCTGGTCAACAAGCCCGATGAGCAGGCCGTCCTGGGTGTGGAGCCGGACGAGCTGTCCGAGGTCCTCTAGATCGCCAGCTCGGAGAGTGCTCGCAGCCCGCTGCGCCGGGCCACCACCAGGATGCGGTCACCGGCGGCCAGCACCCGCCGCGGGTCCGGCCGCCAGTCGATCCACTCCTGATCGGCGGCCGACATGCCGAGCACCCGCGCCTCGCCCGGGTGGTCGGCGTGTTCCAGCGGCGCGCCGTCCAGATTGGACCCGGCCGCGACGGTGACCGTCGCGACCATCACGGCGTGCCGGTCGACCGGGATCGTGGCGTGCACGTCGCGTTCCAGCAGGGCGGCGGCGAAGACCGGGGCGCAGAGCCGGGACACGCTACGGGACGTGTTGATCTGGAAGGCCGTCTCGACGCGCTGCGCGAAGTCGTCGTCGAAGAGCCGCAGCACCACCCGCAGGTTCTCGTGCGAGCTGCGGGCACGAAGGGCCGCCTCCAGGTTGATCGGGTCGTTGGTGGAGAGCACCACGAGCGCCCGGCAGGTGTCGATGGCCGCGGCCCGCAGCGTCGCCTCGTCCGCCGCGTCGCCGACGATCACCGGGATCTGCCGGTTCGCCGCGGCCTTCACACCGACCGCGTTGCTGTTCCGGTCGATCGCCACCACCCGGATCCCGAGGTCGTGCAGCTGGCGCATCACCTGGGTGCCGACCGTGCCGAGACCGACCAGCACGACGTGGTCCCGCAGCTCACCGGCGAGCCGGCCCTGGCTGAGCGCGAGCCGCGCGTTGACCATGCCGTCCACCACGGCCGCGGTGATCAGCGGGATCAGTGCCAGTCCGGCGATGGTCAGCACGAGCTGCGCTGCCTGGGCGATCGGATCCTGCCCCTCCTGCACGTCGGACGACCCGACGGCGGTCAGCAGGGTGATGTAGATCTGCTCCCAGAAGCCGTGCCGCTTGTCGTCGAAGCCGTTCAGCACCGCGCCGGCGACCACGGTGGTGGCGAGCGTGATCAGCACGGCCAGGCCCAGTTTGCGGCTGAGCGCGGCGCGGACCGCCCGGCCGAATGTCGTCAACGGGCTCCGCCGGCGACCGGCCCGGGTGAGCAGCTTGCGGGTCACGTCCTCGCCCGGCGGACGGCCCACCGCCTCGGCCAGCACCAGGTCGGTCGGCAGCATCCAGTCCGGTTCCGGCTCGGCGGGCAGGACGCTCACCTCACCCTGCTCGTCGGTGACGGTCAGCGTCAGGACCACCCGGCGGGGCGGGACGTCGGCGCGGTGGGCGACGTAGAGCGTCCGGTCGGCGCGCCGGAAGTGCGTCGGGGCGACCTCGCCGAGAGCCGCCGCCACGAACGCCGGCGCCGCCATCTCGGCGTCGGAGAGCACCGCGCAGTCCGGGAAGAGCCGGTCCACGCTGCGGGCCAGGCCACGGCTCGACATCCGGACGACCACCCGCAGCCGCTCCTCCACCTCCCGGGCGCAGAGCGCGGCATGCAGATTGATCATGTCGTCCGGCATGACCAGGGCCAGCGCGGCGGCGCCGGCCAGCCCGGCGTCCTGGAACGCCCGCTCGTCCAGCCGGTCCGCCTTGTGCCACGTGACGCCGCGGTCGGCGAGCCCGGCCAGGTCGGGAACATCCGACCGGACCCGGTGCGGAGTGATCACGGTGATCCGGATCCGGTGCCGGGAATTCGCCAGTTCCTCGGCGAGCGTGTAGACCAGCGCGTCAGCGCCACAGAGCACCAGGTGAGGACGGCTGTCCCCATCGGACTCGACGGGTTCGGGACGCTCACTCGCCGACACGACACTCACGTTCGCAGATCGTAGTCAGCCGGAACTCCGGCCGGGTACGCTCGTTGCCCCATCCGAACCATTCGTCCGACTTGGTGGGTAATTGACCCAACCCATCGTCCGAAGTGGCTTGGAGAAGATCAGTGCGGAAGTTGTGGTGTGCCGGAGCGATCGCCGGCGGGATCCTGCTCTTCGGAGCGTCTCCCGCTCTCGCCGATGAGCAGCCGCTGAGCCCGTTGAACGCCGTCCTGGGAGAGAACCCGATCCCGTCCGACCCGCTCAGCGGATCGCCGCTCATCGACGGCCGGATCCTGAGCGTCAAGCCCGGTTCGAACGGCATCGGCCGGACTTCAGGCCTGACCTCGCCTGATCACCCCACTCGTCCCGCCGGCGCCGCTCGTGCCGAGAAGCAGCAGCCCAAGGTCCTCCCCGCCGCCGACGTGGTGAACGGAACCCTGCCGGCCGCCGACCCGCGCGACCGCACACCCGGAACCATGGGCAGGCTGCCCAACCCGGCCCCGGCCGCGATGGCCGCCGGTGAACTCGCGTTCTCCGCGCTGCCCTTCGACAGCCTGATGAACAGCGGCTCGACGGTGATCACCGCGCTCGGCCCGGACGGACTGCCGGTCGCGCAGAACAACCGGATCGCCGGGATCGACTCCCGTACCGAGAAGGCCGGCACCGACGTCCCGCTGGTCGGCGGCATCGGCACGGCCGGGCTCGGCGGCGCCATCCCGGTCGGCGGCGTACAGCAGCAGCTCGACGGCATCGGCGCCGACGTCTCCGGCCTGCCGCTCGGCGGTTCCCCGGTCAGCCTGCGCCCCGGACGTTCCGCCCGCCCGGCCACCCCGGACCCGGACACCACGCCGCCGGTCACACCCGGAACCGTCCCCGCTGCCGGTACGCCGTCCTCGGAGACACCCGCCGGTCCCACCACACCCGCGGTCCCGGCCACTCCCGGCGACTCCACGACGCCCTCCGCCCCGGCCGCGTCCACCGGCAGCCCGGCCTCGGCAGGCGGCCCGGCCTCCGCAGCCGACACCGACCCCGCCGACCCCGACTCCGCCAAGCCGTCGACCCATCACCACTCGTCGGCCGGCAGCAGCGCGAAGACGAAGTCCGGCTCGTCGGGCGTAGCCGCCCGCGACAAGATCGACGACCCGCGCCTCCTCGAGGAGCCCACCGAGGGCCTCAACTGAAATCCAGCCGTTAATCCAGCGAGAGCGCACACCGCCAACGTCCAGCGGTGTGCGCTCTCGCGCATCCGGGGCCCGCCGCCTCAGGCAAACGAGAACAGGGCGAAATCGGACTCTCGTACGCATGCCAGGACCGTGGTGTTCCACGCGCAGGCGCCCGGGCGTACATCGCGCAGAAGGCCCATCTCGGCCGCCGCGTCGCCCACGTGGACGCCGGACAGCGACTGGCTGCCCACCGATGTCGTCAGGCTGCCGGAGAAGCGCAGGACGTTGCCGGCGTCGAGGCGCACCGCGACGCCGGGGACGGTCCACAGCCGAGTCCCGTCCGGGTCGATCATCGTGCTGTCCTCGTCCGCCACGGCCAGCAACGATGTGCCGATCGGGATGAGCGATTCGACCGCCGGGACGTCGTGCCGCCACAGTTCGCCGCCCTTCTCCGCGTCGACGGCGACGACCTGGCCCGCGTCCCGGTCGAAGCCGGCGGTCTCGACGAAACAGAGCCGCTTCTCGCCGCACGGCGTCAGGGAACTCAGCGAGGCGTCCGGCGCGGCGGTGTGCAGGGTGGCGGGTTCGCCGAACCCCTCCAGGTCGTACGCGAAGATCCGCTGTGCGTTTCCGGACTCGTGCACGAACAGCCGCCCGTCGTGGGCGATCGCCTCGTCGCTGGTGCCGGCCACGCTGGGCCGGGTCTTCGCCACCTTCCCGGTACGCATGTCCCGCACGCTCGCCGACCGATCACTGTTGATCTGGACGAACCGGTCGTCGTCGGAGACGTCCGGGGAGAACGGGCGCCCGCCAGTGCCTGCGGGACCCGCCAGGTCCGCCTGGGTGGTGACGGTGACGACCGTTGTCGCGTCCGGGTCCTCCTCCTCCCAGCGGACCTCGCCGGTCTCCAGATCGAGCCCGAGCAGCCGCTGCTCCACCCGATCGACGATGACCATCGTGTCGGCGCCGATGTGGACGGTGTCGGAGCTGCCGATCGGACGGTTCCACAGTTCCTTGCCGTCGCCGGCGCCGAGGATGCGCATCTGCGCCTTGCCGGTGCTCGATTCGAGACTGGAGAAGACGACGAGCCCGACCGGCAGCGCGATCATGCGGTCCCAGAGCGAGGCCGTACCGGCGGCGGGGTTGCTCCAGACCATCTTCTTGCTGCCGGTGTCGACGGCGACCACGCCGAGCCGCCCGTCCTGGTCCGAGCTCGCGAAGTAGGCACGGTCCCCGATCACTTCGGTGTCCGACCAGCCGGAGCCCACCGGGACGGCCGGATCGAAGCGCGCCAGCTCCTCCACCGGATGGAAGTCGAGTGCCCGCGTGCCCGGCCAGAGGATCACGGCGGCGGCCACCCCGAGCGCGACCACCCCGGCCACGATTCCGATCAAGAGCCTTTTCTTGTACGGACGATCGCCCTGCTCTTGCCGAGTCACCGCCGGCTCCGGCGCCCCCGGGATCGTCCACGTGGGTTCACCGCCGGCCGGCGCCTGATAGGGCGAGTGCCCACCGGCAGCGATCGCCGCGGCTTCCCCGGTGGCCCACGGATCGACCGGCTCCGAGTATTCCGGCCCGCTCTCAGCCGGCCCGCTCTCAACCGGCCGACTCTCAACCGGACCGCTCGCAACCGGCCCATCCGGCTCGGCGTGGGTGTCGGTGTCCGGATCGTTCCCTCTGGTGGTGTCGCTCTCCCCGGGAGCCGCCATCTCGCCGCCCTTCGATGTACCGGATACCGGCCGCCATGCTACCGATCCCCAGGTAGCCGCCCCCGGCATGGCTATCGTGGCGCCATGCGCATCGAACGGATTACCGCAGCCGCCGAGGTTCACCGCGCGGCCGATCTCTTCGACGCGCCACCCCTGGAGGCCGCCACCGAGCGCTTCCTCACCGATCCCACGCACCATCTGCTGATCGCCTACGACGGCGGTGACCGCCCGATCGGCATGATCAGCGGCGTCGAGACGACCCACCCGGACAAGGGCACCGAGATGCTCGTCTACGAACTGGGGGTAGCGCCGGTGGCCCGCTTGCAGGGTGTCGGGACGGCGCTGGTGAACGCCCTCGCCGAGATCGCCAAACGGAACGGCTGCTACGGCATGTGGGTCGCCACCGAGTCGGACAACAAGGCGGCGCTGGCCACGTACCGCCGATCCGGCGCCTGCGAGGAGATGACCTTCACGCTGCTGAGCTGGGACCTGACCTGACTTTTGCTTCGCTGATGCGCGGGAAAGATCAGGGGCATGCAGACCTTCCTGCCGTATCCGGACTTCACCGGCAGCGCCCGCGCTCTCGACGTCAAACGCCTCGGCAAACAGCGTGTCGAGACGATCCAGGTGCTGCGCGGCCTGGTCCGGCCCGGCTACGGCTGGCGCCACCACCCGGCCGTCAAGATGTGGCAGGGCTACGAGGAGGCCCTGGTCCGGTACGGCCTGGACATGTGCGAGGTGTGGACGGCGACCGGCCGCGCCGACACCTGCGCCGCGACCCTGCTCACCGACCTGCGGGCGTCGACCGGCCCGGAGTCGGTCCGGTCAGCCGCCGAACTGTCGGCAGCGGGTGATCTGCCGCCGTGGCTCGGCGACGAAGCCCTGCACGTCAGCCATCGGTCGGCCCTGCTGCGCAAGGACCCGGCGTACTACCGCCCGCTGTTCGGCCCCGACATCCCGGATGACCTTCCCTACGTGTGGCCGGCGTCCGACCGTCCTCCGACCACCACGCCCGCGGTCTGAAAAGGCGTCACGTCGGGGAGAGCTGGGGTGCCGGCGTACAAGAAAAAGGGCATGGCCTCCCCTGACGGAGAAGCCATGCCCTTCGTGTAACCGTCGATCAGATGCGGAAGCCGGAGCCCGCGTTGAAGACGTGCAGGGCGTTGGTCTGCGGCTTGATCCAGACCGTCTCGCCCATGTTCGGCATGTAGCGGCGCTCGGTGCGGACGACGAAGCGCTCGGAAGCGCCGCCGACCTCGGCGTGGCCGTAGACGTTGGCGTCCGAGCCGAGGTCCTCGACCAGGTCGACGACCAGCGGCAGCGCGCCGGCCGACTCGGTGACCACTTCGGCGGCCTCGGGACGGAAGCCGATCGTGACCTTGCCGTCGCCACCCTGCTGGGCCGCGGCGACCTGCTCACGGGTCAGCGGGACGCTGAGCGAGCCGAAGGTGGCGCCCGACTCGGTGAGCGGAACCGTCTTGATGTTCATGGCGGGCGAGCCCATGAAGCCGGCGACGAAGACGTTGCCGGGGGTGTCGTAGAGCTCGCGCGGCGTGGCGACCTGCTGCAGCTCACCGTCGAGCAGCACGGCGACCCGGTGACCCATGGTCATGGCCTCGACCTGGTCGTGGGTGACGTAGACGGTGGTGACGCCGAGCTTCGCCTGGAGGGAGGCGATCTGCGTACGGGTCTGGACGCGGAGCTTGGCGTCGAGGTTCGACAGCGGCTCGTCCATGAGGAAGACCTGCGGCTGACGCACGATCGCGCGGCCCATGGCGACACGCTGGCGCTGACCACCGGAGAGCGCCTTCGGCTTACGCGAGAGGTACTCCTCCAGCTGGAGCAGAGCGGCGGCTTCCTTCACCGCGCGGTCGATCTCCGACTTCGGGGTCTTGCGCAGCTTCAGGGCGAAGGCCATGTTCTCGTACACCGTCATGTGCGGGTAGAGAGCGTAGTTCTGGAACACCATCGCGATGTCACGGGACTTCGGCGGGAGGTGCGTGACGTCCTTGTCGTTGATCAGGATGCGGCCGCGGTCCACGTCCTCCAGGCCGGCGAGCATGCGCAGGCTGGTGGACTTGCCACAACCGGAGGGGCCGACCAGAACGAGGAACTCGCCATCGCCGATCTCGAGGTTCAGCTCGTTGACGGCGGGACGCTCAGAGCCCGGGTAGATCCGGGAGGCCTTGTCGTAAGTGACGGTAGCCATGGTGAATCGACTTCCTTTCCACCGGCAGGAACGTGCCGGACGATCCGAGTAGAAGGAACAGCCCCGCAAACGTAATTGTTTTTCACCGACCTGCCAAGATGGCGGCCACATCACAGGACGTTATGCTGACCGGGAACACGCCCCTGTAGCTCAGATGGCCAGAGCACCCGTCTTGTAAACGGGAGGTCGTCGGTTCGATCCCGACCGGGGGCTCGCCGGGGCCGGAGTGTGTCCGCGAAATGCGCGGACCTTGTCGGCTCGCTTCGCTTGCCGGGGGGCCGAGCCCCCCGAACCCCCCACGGTGCGGTCGGTTGCGGTTGGTGGGTGGTTGCGCCTTGTGGTGGTTGCGCCCCTTGTTTCGGTTGCGCCTTGTTGTGGTGCGCCTGGTTGTGGTTGACCCGTCCCGCTCTTGCTTGGCTCGTCGTTGATCTTGCATGAGTTCCGTTCTGGTGGCCGCCTTCGTCGCGGTCCTCGTGGTGGCCCCTCCTTCGGATTGGGCTCAACCCGGATACGGCCCGGGTGCGACGTTCTACAACCCCGCCGAGGCGCGGCTGGACACCCAACGTTTCACGAAGAAATGGGAGATCTCGACTCACGGCGCCGCCGATTGTGAAGTCGGGCGGGAACCACTCGTGTCCGGCGGCAATCTCTACACCAGCATGCCGGGCGGTATCGCGGCCCTCGACCCGGCGACCGGCGGCAAGCGCTGGTTCACCGGGCTGGTCCGGCGCGGCGTCTCCCGGATGGCGGTCGCCGA
This sequence comes from Actinoplanes sp. OR16, assembly GCF_004001265.1. GTDB lineage: Bacteria > Actinomycetota > Actinomycetes > Mycobacteriales > Micromonosporaceae > Actinoplanes. The sequence goes on from NZ_AP019371.1 coordinate 1,876,125, forward strand.
CGGCAGGCTCGTGGCGCTCACCTACACCTGCGACGGCCAGGGCAGTTTCCTCACCGGGTACTCGGCGGCGACCGGCAGCCGGCTCTGGGAGGTCGCGATCGGCGGACCGGCGCAGGACATGGTGGTGGACCGCGGGGTGGCCGTCGTCGACACCCGGCCCGACTTCACGCTCAGCACGACCGGCTACCGCCTGGCCGACGGCGGGCGGATCTGGCGGCTCACCGGCACCCGAGGCGACGGGCTGCTCTCGGCCGGCGGGCGGTTGCTGCTGCGTACCGGGGATTCGGGCGCCCGGGCCGTCGACATCACGACCGGTTCGGCGATCTGGCAGACCAGGGAGAACTGGTACGCCGTGGGCAGCGACCCGGCCGGCGGCCGGTTCTACGTCAGCGGGGCCGGCGGCGGCCTGACAGCGGTGACGGCGGCGACCGGCGCGGTGATCTGGAAGTCCGACCTGCCGTCACCCGGCGTCACGGCCGACGACGAGCGCGTCTACCTGCCCCGCAACCGCAGCGTGCTCTGCCTGGACGCGTCGGACGGCCGCAAGCTCTGGTCGGTGCACCTGCCGGACGGCGCGGGACAGCCGGTCCGGGCCGGCGGGCTGCTCTTCAGCCCGTCCGGCATGGGGGAACCGCTGTCGATCGTCGACGCCACGACCGGCAAGGGGGCGATGAGTGCCATGCCGAGCGACCAGCACTATCCCCCGGCCGTCGCGGGCGGCCGCCTCTTCCTCACGGACGGCGACCGCCTGCGGGCCTATTTCTAGCCCTGGGTACGCCGGCGGCTGACCTCGGCGAGCGTCACGGCGGCGGCCACGCTCGCATTGAGCGACTCGACGTCGGACGCCATCGGGATGCTGACCTTCAGATCACAGGTCTCGCCGACGAGGCGGGACAGCCCGCGGCCCTCGGAACCCACCACCACGAGCAGCGGGCCGACCGCCGCTTCGAGCTGGTAGAGGCCGGTTTCACCGTCCGCGTCCAGCCCGATCGCGGTGAAGCCGGCCTTCTGCGCCGACTTGATCGCCCGGGTCAGGTTGACCACCTGGGAGACCGGCACCCGGGCGGCGGCGCCGGCGCTGGTACGCCAGGCCGTCGCCGTGATGCCGGCGGCGCGCCGCTCGGTCATGAAGACGCCGTGGCCGCCGAACGCCGCGACCGACCGGATCACCGCTCCGACGTTGCGCGGGTCGGTGATCCCGTCGAGGGCGACCAGCAGCGGGGCCGTCTGTTCCAGCGCCGCGTTGACCAGGTCGTCGAAGTCCTCGTACGCGAAAGGCGGCACCTGCAGGCCGATGCCCTGGTGAAGGACGCCGCCGGTCATCCGGTCCAGCTCGGCCCGGCTGATCTCCAGGATCGGGATGCCGCGGTCGCCGGAGGTCCGCACGGCCTCGGCCACCCGGTCGTCGATGTCGATGCCCTGAGCCACGTAGAGCGCGGTCGCCGGCACCAGGGTGCGCAGCGCCTCCACCACCGGGTTGCGGCCGAGCAGCAGCTCGGGGCCTTCCTTGGTGGGGTTGGACTTGCGGCCCGGCGCGACCCGGGGACCGCGCGGGCCGGCCGCCCGGCCGCCACGGGACGCTGCGGCGGCACGGGTCATGCTGGTGCCACGGCCACCGCCGCGACCCCAGGTGGTGTCCTTGGTGCCCGGGATGCCGACCTTGGGCGCGCGGCCCTCGGCGGCCGCGGCACGGCGCTCCTTGTCCTGCTTACGCGCGGTCTTGTCGGGCAGCTTCTCGGTGCCCGAGTAGCCCTTGTGCCACGGACGCTCGTCCGCGGGCAGGGTCCTGCCGCGCCCCTTGAGGCTGCTCCGGTTCTTGCCACCGGAGCCCATCGACGCGCCCTTCTTGGAGGTGGCGCGCTTGCTCGCGTTCTGAGAGTTTCCCGGCATCAGTGTTCTCCTACCGTCCAGCGCGGCCCGGTCGGAGTGTCCTCCACCTGAATACCCGCGTTCTTGAGCTGGTCCCGCACCGAGTCGGCGGCAGCCCAGTCCTTCCGTGCGCGGGCCTGAGCCCGCTGTTCCAGTGCCAGGGCGACCAGGGAGTCGACCACCGGCTTCAGGTCGTTGCCGCGCTCGCTGCCGCCCCACGACTCATCGAGCGGGTCGAGGCCGAGCACGCCGAGCATGGCCCGGACCGCGGTGAGCGCGCCCCGGATGCCGGCCTCGTCGCTCGCCGCCAGCGCGGTGTTGCCCTCCCGGATCGTGTCGTGCACGACCGCGAGCGCCGCCGAGGTGTTCAAGTCGTCGTTCATCGCGTCGGCGAACGCCGGCGGGACCGCCTTGGGCCGGCCGTTGCCGACCACCTCGGCCGCGCGGTGCACGAACCCCTCGATCCGGCGGTAGGCCACCGCGGCCTCACGCAGCGCCTCGTCGGTGTAGTCGATCCGGGAGCGGTAGTGCGGCGACGCCAGGTAGTAGCGCACCTCGACCGGGCGGATGCCGTCGGCGACCAGCCCGTCCAGGTCGATCACGTTCCCCAGCGACTTGCTCATCTTCGACTCGCCGAGGTTGAGCAGAGCGTGGTGCACCCAGTGGCGGGCGAAGCCGAGGCCGGCCGCCTTCGACTGGGCGATCTCGTTCTCGTGGTGCGGGAACGTCAGGTCGAGGCCGCCGCCGTGGATGTCGAACTCGTCGCCGAGGTAGCGCCGGGCCATCGCCGAGCACTCGATGTGCCAGCCGGGCCGGCCGGCGCCCCAGGGCGACGACCAGGAGGCGTCGTCGGGCTCGTCGGCCTTCACACCCTTCCAGAGGGCGAAGTCACGGGCGTCCCGCTTGTCCCGCTCGGGCGCGTCGCCGGCCGAGCGCATGTCGGCCGGTTTCTGCCCGGACAGCGCGCCGTAGGCGGCAAACGACGAGACGTCGAAGTAGACGTCACCGTTCCCGCAGTCGGCCTCGTAGGCGTGGCCGCCCGCGATCAGCGTCTGGATCAGCTCGTGCATCTCGGTGATGTGCCCGGTGGCCAGCGGCTCATAGGTCGGCGGCAGCACGTTGAGCGAGCGGTAGTCGCGGTCGAGCAGGAGCCGGTTCTCGTAGGCGATCGCCCAGAACGGCCGCTTCTGCTCCAGCGACTTCTGCAGGATCTTGTCGTCGACGTCCGTCACGTTGCGGACGAAGGTCACCTCGAGCCCGATGTGCAGCAGCCAGCGACGCAACACGTCGTAGTTGACCGCGGAACGCAGATGGCCGATGTGTGGCGCGGATTGAACGGTGAGACCACACAGGTAGATCGACACCTGACCGGGCGTCATCGGGACGAAGTCCCGGACCGATCGGGTCGCGGTGTCATACAAGCGCAGCGTCACCGTACAAGGGTAGCGGCCTGTCAAACGGCGAGGCCGCCCCGCCCAGCGGCGAGGCGGCCCCGGAAAATCACCGGAGGATCAGCGACCGCCGACCGCCGCGTAGGCGTCGACGATGCCGTACCCGTAGAACCCGTTGAAGTTCTTCCCGCCCTCGCAGTAGGCGTCCCACTCGGCCGGGCGACCCTCGTTCGCGTAGCTCACCAGACGCGGGGTCGGGCAGGCCTGCTCGGCGGCGGTCTTGTAGAGCTGCCGCTCCACCACGTTCGGGTCGAGCGTGAGGCCCCCACGGCGCCAGTCGGGCTTGCCGTACCGGCTGACGATCAGCGCGGCGACACCGGCGGCGTGCGGGGACGCCATCGAGGTGCCCTGCAGGTAGGTGTAGTAGCCGCACTTGCCGGCCTTCGTGCAGTCCTTGAAGGCCAGGCCCGTACCGGCCGGGGTGATGTTGCCGGCCTCGTCGGCCAGACCCTCCTCGATCAGCACCTTGAGCGGGTACGTGGAGAGGATCCGGTTGGCCGGCAGGTTGTACTGCGGGGTGCCGAAGTAGTCCCGGGCGAAGCCACCGGGCGCGGCCACCGAGATCTGCTCCAGGCCGTAGTTGCTGAAGTCGGACTTCTTGCCGGACGGGCCGACCGAGGAGACGCCGATGACGTGCGGGCCCTCGGCCGGCAGGTCCCAGCAGGAGCTGTTGTCGATCGGGCGCTCGTACGGGTCCGCGCCGTAGTCCGGGCTGGAGGTGTCGGTACGCGGCTTGCCGAGGTCCTCGGCGTTGTTGCCGAGCGCGCCGACCAGGGTGACGCCCTTGCGGTGCGCGTAGTTGAGGGCCCGCTTCATACCGGCGATGATCGCCCGCTGCTCGGCCTGGTCCTCCGGGCTGTCGGCCGGGTTGGCCGTGCAGTTGTAGAGCCAGGGGTCGACGTAGAACGACATGTTCACGACGTCGAGGCCGGCGTCGGCGGCGTGGGTGAGGCCGTTGACGACCGGGTCGAGGAAGAAGTAGCCGGAGTCCTGGCCGGCCTTGAGCTCGACCAGCGTGACGTCCGGGGCGACGCCGGAGACGCCGACGCCGTTCGCCGCGGCGCCGACCGTGCCGGCCACGTGGGTGCCGTGCCCGCCGTCGTCGGTGCCGACCGGGTCGAGGCAGCTCGCGACCTCACAGGGGCCGTCGATGTCGGTCATGTCCGGCGCGAAGTTGCGGGAGAGCTTGGCGCTGAAGTGCGGGGCCAGGTCGGGGTTCGACGCGTCCAGACCGGTGTCCAGGATGCCGACGGTCACGCCCCGGTTGCCGGACTCGATCTTCCGGGCCTTGTCGGCGCGGATCATCTTGAGGCCCCAGAGCTTGTCGTCGAGCGGGTCGAGCTTGGTGCCCTTGGCCGAGCTCGCGCCCTTGTTGTGCCCGGACTTCTCGACCTTCTCCAGACCGTTCGGCGCCTTGCCGATGGCCCGGCGCTCGGAGGCGCCGATCAGCGCGCCCGACTTGGTGGCCTTCGTGGAGAACTTGGTGTCGGAGGAGGTGACCCGGTAGACGCCGACGGCGTCGTTGCCGGTCACGATCGTGCCGCCGGCCGCCTTGATGGCAGCGGTCGCCTCCGCCGCCGAGGCGCCGTCCGCGGCCACGACGGTGTAGTCCACCGCGTTACCTGGCTCGGCCACGGCCGAACCAGGTACGGCGGTCAAGAAAGCCAGGCCGGTCGCTGTGACGACCGCCCCCGTGATGACGCGTCTTCTCATGGAATTCGCTCCTAGTTGTTGGTCTGGAGGAATCTCATCGAGAAATATCGCTCAACACAAGATGAACAGCGGTCATTTTACGGACGGGTCATACGGAGAACGTCGAGCGCCTCGTCGAGCTGCTGCTCAGTGACCTTCCCCGATGCCACATGACCCCGTTCGATCACGACCTCGCGAATTGTCCGGTCGGTCGCGAGTGCCTGTTTAGCGATCGCGGCCGCCTCGTCGTATCCGAGGTATCGATTGAGCGGCGTGACGATCGAGGGCGACCCTTCCGCGTACGCCCGGGCGACCTCCTCGTTGGCTTCGAGGCCCACGATGCAGCGGTCGGCGAACTGCCGGGAGACGGCGGCCAGCAGCCGGATCGACTCGAGCAGGTTGCGGGCCATCACCGGCAGCATCACGTTGAGCTCGAAGTCGCCCTGCGTGCCGGCGAACGCCACCGTCGCGTCGTTGCCGATCACCTGGGCGGCGACCTGGCGGACCGCCTCCGGCACCACCGGGTTCACCTTGCCGGGCATGATCGACGAGCCCGGCTGCAGATCGGGCAGACGCAGCTCGCGCAGCCCGGCGCGGGGTCCGGAGCCCATCCAGCGGATGTCGTTCGCGATCTTGTAGAGACCGGCGGCCACCACCCGCAGCTGGCCGGACGCCTCGACCAGCGCGTCCCGGGCGCCCTGCGCCTCGAAGTGGTCGCGGGCCTCGGAGAGCGGCAGGCCGGTCGACTCCCGCAGCAGATCGATCACCGCCGGGGCGAATCCGGGCGGCGTGTTCACCCCGGTGCCGACAGCGGTGCCGCCGAGCGGCAGCTCACCGAGCCGCGGCAGGGTGGCGGCGAGCCGCTCGACGCCGTTGGCGACCTGTTGCGCGTACCCGTTGAACTCCTGGCCCAGGGTGACCGGGGTGGCGTCCATGAGGTGGGTGCGGCCGCTCTTCACCACGCCCGACCAGCCCGCGGCCTTCTCCCGCAACGCCCCTTCGAGGTGCTGCAGAGCCGGGATCAGATCGGCGCTGACCGCCTCCGTCGCGGCCAGGTGGATCGAGGACGGGAAGACGTCGTTGCTGGACTGCGACGCGTTGACGTGGTCGTTCGGGTGGACCGGGCGGCCCAGGTCCCGCGAAGCCAGCGTCGCGATCACCTCGTTGGCGTTCATGTTCGACGAGGTGCCCGAGCCGGTCTGGAAGACGTCGACCGGGAACTGGTCGTCGTAACCGCCGCCGGCCACGTGCGCCGCGGCCGTGGCGATGGCGTCGGCGAGATCCTTCTCCAGCACGCCGAGGCTCGCGTTGGCCTGCGCGGCGGCGCCCTTGATCCGGGCCAGCGCGCGGATGTGCGCCGGCTCCAGCCCTCGCCCGGAGATCGGGAAGTTCTCCACCGCCCGCTGGGTCTGGGCACGCCAGAGAGCGTCGGCGGGCACTCGTACCTCGCCCATGGTGTCGCGTTCGATCCGGAAGCCACTCTCGTCAGTCGTCACGGTTTCATCCTCTCTCTCCCATTCACGGGACGCCCGTCGATCGTGGTGATCCCCATGCGGTCGAATAGCTCACAGGCCTCCGCCCGCAGCCTGACCGCCTCAGGATCGTCGTGGTCCAGGCAGGCGGCCAGCCCGGCCTTGGCGTTCGCTATCCCGTACGGGAGACGCGCCGCCGTTCCGGCCCGGAGCGCTTGCTCGAACATCGCCCGGGCCGCCCGAACGTCACCGGAGACGAGCAGGGTGGATGCGTACTCGTTGCGGAACTCCACTTCGTGCAGGGCGTCGCGGGCCGGGATCGTGAAGTCCAGCGACCGGCGATGCTCGGCCTCGGCCTCCGCGTACCGGCCCAGGGCCCGTAGCAGAACGGCCCGGTCGTTGTACGCGTCCGCCAGAACCGAAGGCAACCCGCTCCGCCGGGCGAGGCGGGTCGCGTGGTCGACGTAGTGCAGCGCCCGTTCAGCCGTGATCTCACCGAGCACGAACCGGAGGCGCCCGACGGCCAGCAGCGAGCCCGCGATCATCCCGGGATCCCTCAGGTCGGTCCCCCGGATCAACCGGATCCGGGCGTATCGCAGGGCCTCGCCCGTCCGGCCCATCCGATGCAGCACCACGGAGAGCGTGGCCAGGGCGGGGGCCGGGTTGCGCATGCGCATCCGGTGCACCGCGGCCTTCCGGAAGAAGGTCAGCGCGGCTTCGAGGCTCTCGGGGAACCGGCCCTGCTGCCGGTAGATCATCGCCAGGTTGGAGTAGACGTTCGCGGACTTGCCCACGTCCTCGAGCGGCTGCGCGGACAGCAGCAGGAACCGCTCGGCCTTCTCGTGCTCGCCGGCCCGGGCGTACGCCGACGCGAGGTAGTTGGCGGTGACGGCCGCCCCGAACCGGTCACCGGCCGGCTCGACCTTGGACATCGCCAGCAGATGCAGGTCCCGGACGTCATCCATGTAGGCCCGGCTGAAGAGCCCGGCCCAGGCCGCCCGCGGAATCTGCCACGCGTAGTCGAGGCGGCCCACCCCCGCCGCCGCCTCCACGAAGGCCGCGAGGTCCGGCCGCTGCTGCTCCAGCCGGGCGATCGGATCGCTCAGCGCGGCCAGCAGATCCGGCCGCCCGGGCTTGCGGTCCCCCAGATCGTCGAGCAACGACTCCATGAACCCCGGCGACGTCGTCGCCACCAGGGCGTGCAACTGCAGGTCGAGAGCCTGGACGAGCGCCTCGATCCGCTCCAGCGCCGGAAGCTCGCCGGCCAGCGCCCCGGCGTACTGCCGCAGCAGGTCGTGCAGCCGGAACACCCCCGGCTCCGGCTCGTCGACGAGGTGCACGTCGACCAGATCGTCGAGCACCTCGGCCGCCTCGTCCGCGCTGATCCCGGCGAGGGCGGCCACCGCGAGCGCGTCGAAACGCGCGCCCGGATACACGCCGAGCAGCCGGAAGACCCGTCGTGGCAGCTCCGGCAGCTGCTGATAGGTCAGCGAGAACGCGCCGGTCACCGTCCGGTCCTCGGCGGTCAGCTCGGGCAGGGCCGTCCCGCCCATCCGGTTCAGCAGGTCGGCGACCCGCCAGCGCGGCCGGTGCACCAGGCGGGCGCCGGCCAGCCGGACCGCGAGGGGCAGGCCGCCACAGCGCCGGACCACCTCGGCGGCAGCCTCCGGTTCGGCGGCCACCCGATCGCCGGCGATCCGTTCCAGCAGTTCCACCGCCTCGTCGGCGTCGAGCAGCGGCAGCGACTCGACGCGCACGCCGTCGACCCCGGCGAGGCGACGGCGGGTGGTGACGAGCGTGAGACTGCCCGGTGAGGAGGGCAGCAGGTCGTTGATCTGCGCGCTGGAGGCGGCGTTGTCGAGGATCACCAGCAGCCGGCGGCGGGCCACCTCGGTACGCCAGAACCCGATCCGGTCGACCGGTTCGAGCGGGATGTCGGCGGCCGCGACGCCGAGCTGGCGCAGCAGCACGATCAGTGCGGCGGCCGGCTCGACCGGCGGCTGGTCGCTGTATCCGCGCAGGTCGACGTAGAGGTGCGCGTCCGGGAACCGGTCACCGACCCGGGCCGCGAGGTGCAGCGCCAGGGTGGTCTTGCCGCTGCCGGCCATCCCGTCGATGACCAGCACGGCCGGGTCAGCCGCCGCGATCCGGCCGAGCAGACGGCCGACGAGCGCCTCCCGGCCGGTGAAGTCGCCGACCGTGCGCGGCAGACAGCGGACGGCCCGGCTCGCCACCGGGCGGTTCTCACCGGCCAGCATGCTGCGGTGCAGCTCCTGCAGCTCCGGGCCGGGCTCGATGCCGAGCTCGTCGCGCAGCACGTCACGGGTCCGGCGGAACTCGGCGAGCGCGTCGGCCTGCCGCCCGGATCGGTAGAGCGCTGTCATCAGCTGGCCGCGCAGCCGCTCGCGCAGCGGGAACCGGTCCACCCATCCGGCCAGCTCACCGAGCAGCTCCCGAGCCTGCCCGGCGTCCAGTTCGAGGTCGGCCCAGTCCTCCACCGCGGCGGCGTGCCGGTCGTCGAGCACGGCGGCGGCCGCCCGCACCGCCGGCGCGTCGATCTCCGGGCAGACCGGCCCTCTCCAGAGATCGAGGGCTCCGCGGTACGAGGACCGGGCGGTCCCCGGGTCGGCGGCGGTCTTCGCCTGTTCCACCAGCCGCAGGAAGACGGTGGCGTCCAGCTCGTCCTCGCCCGGCCGGATCCGGTAGCCCGCCGGGTCGCTGTGGATGGCGCCGGCCGGCAGCACCCGGCGCAGGCGGGAGACGCAGGTCTGCAGCTGGCCGCGGGCGGTGGCCGGCGGGTCGGCGCCCCAGACCGCCTCGGTGAGCTCGGCCACTCCGACGACGCGGCCGGGTCGCAGGAGCAGCATCGCGAGCACGATGCGGTCGCGAGTCGCCGTGATCGCCACCGTCCGCTCGCCTTCGGTCACGGAGAGTGGCCCAAGGATGCGGTAGCGCAACGTGATTCACCCGTCCCCGTGTGCCGTACCGGGAGCCTAACCGAGTGTCAGGAGTGGAACGACAGTGAAATGAGAGCGGTCCGGCGCACGCTTCTCCCCAGCGCCGCTCCGCCGCTTGAGCGCCCCTTACGCGGCGGGGCGGTCCGCAGACTTTCAACGGGGGCGCACGGCCCGCCCGGGTGACCCCGGGCGGGCTGTTCGTATACCGATGATCACTCTCGGTTGGACGAGGTAGCGAACGGAACGTACCGTCGGCTGAGTTTGGTACCCCGACGAAGAGGATCCCCCTGATGCGACGCGCCATCCTGGCCGCGCTCGCCGGCGGCGTCATGCTGACCGGCGCCGCCTGTGAGAGCGATGCGGACACCAGCGAGATCGCGGCGCCGGCCGCCGTCACCGCTTCGGCCGCTCCGGCCACCACCGAGCCGGCCCCCGACTACTCGGAGAACACCGAGAAGGTCTGCGGCGAGCTGGACAAGGTGTTCACCGCGGACCTCGGCGACTTCGGCACCGAGCTCGGCAAGATGATCGCCCACAAGGAGGCGAAGCAGACCGACGAGGCGAAGAAGGCCGAGAAGGCGGCGGCCGCCGAGCTGAAGTCGGTCGGCAGCCAGATCCGCAAGGAGACCGAGGGCGCGGAGAACCCCGAGCTCAAGGAGGCCGGCGACACCTCGGCCACCAAGATCGAGAAGAGCGCGAAGGACCGCGACTACATCGAGAAGATCAAGACCACGAAGGACCTGGACAAGACCCTGAAGACCCAGCTGGCCGAGTGGCTCAGCCCGGTCGCGGGTTACTGCCCCAGCTGACGGTGAGGGCCCGCGAGGGCCCGTACCTCAGCGCTTGCCGATGCTCAGGACCGGCTTCGTGACCTCGGCGAAGAAGTCGTTGCCCTTGTCGTCGACGACGATGAAGGCCGGGAAGTCCTCCACCTCGATCTTCCAGACCGCCTCCATGCCGAGCTCCGGGAACTCGAGCACCTCGACGTGCCGGATGCAGTCCTGGGCCAGGCGGGCGGCCGGGCCGCCGATCGAGCCGAGGTAGAAGCCGCCGTACGACTTGCAGGCGTCGGTCACCTGCTGCGAGCGGTTGCCCTTCGCCAGCATCACCATCGAGCCGCCGGCCGCCTGGAACTTCTCCACGTAGGAGTCCATGCGCCCGGCGGTGGTCGGTCCGAACGAGCCGGAAGCGTACCCCTCAGGGGTCTTGGCCGGACCGGCGTAGTAGACCGCGTGGTCGCGCATGTACTGCGGCATCGGCTCGCCGGCGTCCAGCCGCTCGGCGATCTTCGCGTGCGCGATGTCCCGGGCCACGACGAGCGATCCCGTCAGGGAGAGCCGCGTCTTGACCGGGTACTTGCTCAGCTCGGCACGGATCTCCGACATGGGCCGGTTCAGGTCGACCTGGACGACGGGCTCCTCGCCCAGGTCCACCTCGGGCAGGAACCGCGCCGGGTCGGTCTCCAGCCGCTCCAGCCACACACCGGACGGCGTGATCTTGGCGACCGCCTGGCGGTCGGCGGAGCAGGAGACGGCGATCGCGACCGGGCAGGACGCGCCGTGCCGCGGGAGCCGGATGACCCGGACGTCATGGCAGAAGTAGCGGCCGCCGAACTGCGCGCCGATGCCGAAATCGCGGGTCAGTTCCAGGACGGCCGCCTCCAGCTCCAGGTCGCGGAAGCCGTGCGCCAGCATCGTGCCGGAGGTGGGGAGGTTGTCCAGGTACTTCGCCGAAGCCAGCTTGGCGGTCTTCAGCGCGTGCTCGGCGCTGGTGCCGCCCACGACGACGGCGAGGTGGTAGGGCGGGCAGGCCGACGTACCGATCAATCGCAGTTTCTCGTCCAGGAACTGCATCATCCGCTGCGGGTTGAGCAGCGCCTTCGTCTCCTGGTAGAGGAACGACTTGTTGGCCGAGCCGCCGCCCTTCGCCATGAAGAGGAACTTGTAGGCGTCCGGGTGGCCGCCCGGGTCCTCGGCGTAGAGCTCGATCTGCGCCGGGAGGTTCGTCCCGGTGTTCCTCTCGTCCCACATGGTCAGCGGGGCGAGCTGCGAGTACCGCAGGTTGAGCCGGGTGTAGGCCTGGTAGACGCCGAGCGCGATCGCCGACTCGTCGGCGCCGTCGGTGAGGACGTGCCGCCCGCGCTTGCCCATCACGATCGCGGTGCCGGTGTCCTGGCACATCGGGAGCACTCCGCCGGCCGCGATGTTCGCGTTGCGCAGCAGGTCCATCGCGACGAAGCGGTCGTTCGGCGACGCCTTCGGGTCGTCGATGATCGCGCGCAGCTGGGCGAGGTGCGCCGGGCGCAGGTAGTGGGCGATGTCGTGCATCGCCTCGGCGGTGAGCTGGGTCAGCGCCGAGGGCTCGACGGTGAGGAACCGGCGGCCTCCCGGGCCCTCGACGACATCCACACCCTCGTCCGTGACCAGACGGTACTCGGTCAGGTCCTCGCCGGTCGGCAAGAGCGGCGAGTAGGTGAAAGCGGCGCCTCTGCTCATGAGCGGCAAGCCTAGGGCAGCGGACCCGCCCCGCGCGAACCCTCCCCGAGGCTTCGCTCGACCGGTCACAAATTCACGAGAAGGGCAGGTAGGCCATGTCCCGTCCGGAGACCGCGATCATTCCCTCCGGCCCGACGGCGAAGACCTTCGCATTCGTACGCACATCGGCACGGACCGCCCCACTTCCGGGAGCCAGCGCTGCCACCCGGTTCTTCCAGACCACGATCGCCGCGTACGGCGTGAGCGCCGCCCCGACCCGGTCCCCGCCGGGCTGACTCCACACCGCCTTGTCCTTGCTGAACGAGTACCCCCGCAGCGCATCCCCCTTGCGGATCACGGCGTAGGAGTCGTTCACGGCGAGCACCTCGGACTCCTTGTCGCCGTACCAGAGATTGCGCCCGTCGTTCCCGTTGATCAGCACTTCCCGGCCGTACGGGTCCACCCCGAGCACCACGTTGTAGCCGCCGGCCGGGTCCCGCCCCTGCTCGCAGTCCGACCCGTTGTCGGCCGTACGCAGGTTGAGCCCGTCCTTGCGCCACACCACCGCGTCGCCCGGCGGGTCGGTCGCCACCACCTCGTAGTAACAGGTGCCGTCGCCGGGGGTGCCGGTCACCGTGAGGACCCGGCCGCCGACGATCGACACCTTCTGGTCCCGCCCGGGTCGGATCGTCTGCACGAGCCGCCCCTTCGCCGTGTCGATCACCCGGATCTGGCCGTCGTTCGGCAGCCCGATCAGGCCCGGCAGCGCGGACGGCCCGGCGATGTCGTCGTCCACATATCCGGAGACGAGACGCTTGGTGTCCGGCAGGTCGGGGTTGGCGGCGTCGAGGACGAAGCCGATGCCGCCGGTGCCGACGCTCCACATCTCGCCGCCGGTCTTCGGATCCCACGCGGTGAGCCGGCAGTCGTTCCCCTTCGCGCAGCTCAGGTCGACGATCGCGTCCTGGTAGGTCCAGACCGCTCCGGCCGTGGTGTCGGATCGCCGGACCACGCCGGTCCGGGCGTCGAGGACCTGGTAGCCCTTCGTCAGCAGCTTGCCGGTGACCACCACGGCGTCGTCGCCCTTGCCGGCGACCGCGGCCCAGTCGGCGTCCGACTGCCAGAGCGGGACGGCGGCGGTCAGCCCGTACGCCTCGACCGAGGTGCGGTACTCGACCACCACGGCGTCCCCGACGACGGCGACGCTCTGCGGTGTGCCGCCGAGGCGCTGCTGCCAGCGAGCGCCCGCCGCGACCGGCTCACTCGTGTTGATCCATGCCCAGAGCTGGGGAAACGGGTTCCACACCCCGGTGGCGGCCAGCACCGTGACGACCACAGCGGTGGTGAGCACCGTGTAGCCCTTCAGAGAACCCCCGCCCGAGGCCATTCCGGCAGGGTAGTGACCACGATCGACTTCACGGCTGAGCGCGGAATGCCCGTGTCAACCCGATATCTGGGCAGATTTGACCAAAGGTCCGGTCCGGTACGGGATCAGCTCCGCCAGCGCGATGATCGTGTGAGCGCGGACGATCCCCTCGTATCCGACGATCTGGTCGATCACCCGCTGGAGGTCGGCGTTGGCCCTCGCCACGATCCGGCACAGGATGTCGCCACTGCCGGTGATCGTGTGCGCCTCCAGGACCTCCGGGATCTCCGCGAGGTGCGATGCCACGGCATCGTGGCCGTACCGCTGCCTGATCTCCAATGTCACGAAGCTGGTCACCCCGAAGCCGATCGCCGCGGGCGACACCTCAGGGCCGAAGCCCTTGATCACGCCGCGGGCGGTCAGCTTGTCGAGTCGCGCCTGCACCGTGCCGCGGGCCACCGCGAGCCGGCGGGAGAGCTCCAGCACACCGATCCGCGGTTCCGCGGCGAGAAGCTCGAGCAGCCGGGCATCAAGGCCGTCGAGCTGGACACTCTGCTCAGTCACTGGGCGAAGCTACCGTACATAGTGCGCAGTTTGCCTCCCTCTGCCACCGGCTATCGGACAGCACTGCGGCGACCTGGGACACTGAGATCAAAGACCGGCCCGCAGGGAACGGTCAGGTCGTTCTGGTAGAAGGTTTGCGCATGAGTTCCCTTCCCGCGGGTTGGTACAAGGACCCGGCCGACACCAGCACCCAGCGCTACTGGGACGGTGAGGGCTGGCTGGGGAAGGCCCTCCCGGCCGACGCGACCCCGCCGGACGGTCCGCCCGCGGTCGAGCCGGACCCGCCGGCCCCGGAGCCCGCTCCCGCGCCGGTGCAGCCCGCCCCGCAGACCTTCGCAACGCCCCCGCAGCCGCCGCAGCAGGCGCCTCCGGCGTATGGGCCGCCGCCCGGCTGGGGCCCGCAGCACCAGCCGCCGCCGCACGGCTGGCAGCCCCCTCCGGGAACTCAGCCGCCGGCCGGTTGGCAGCCTCCTCCAGGAACGCAGCCGCCGCCGGGCTGGCAGCAACCTCCGGGCACGCAGCCGCCGGCGGGCTGGCAGCAACCTCCGCCGCAGTGGCAGCAGGGTCAGCCGACGTGGGCCGGCCAGCCGCCGCACGCCTACCTCTATCCGATGCCGGCAGCGATGCCGCACGGTCTCCCGCTCGCCGGTCTGGGCCGCCGCCTCACCGCCCGGCTCATCGACATCGCCGCGGTGCTGCTGCTCAACATCGTCGTGAACGGCTGGTTCGTCTATCAGTACTGGCAGGACTTCAACCCGATCCTGCAGGACTACATGCGCCAGCTCGAAGCCGGCAACGACGCCCTGGTCGCCGAGCCCACCGCGCGCATGCAGACCCTCTCGATCGCCATCGTGCTGGTCGCGACGCTGCTCTGGTTGCTCTACGAGGCGCCGTCCACCGCGAACAGCGGGCAGACGCTCGGCAAGCGCGCCATGGGGATCAAGGTGGTGCCGGTCGAGAGCACCGCGCAGCTCGGCTTCGGGCGTGCCTTCACCCGCTGGGCCCGGCTCGGCATGTGGACGCTCTTCTGGTGGTGCGGGGTCGGCCTGGTGATCCAGTTCTTCGCCTCGCTCTCTCCCGTCTTCGATCAGCGGCTGCGCCAGGCCTGGCACGACAAGGCAGCCGCCACCGTCGTCGTCGCCGTGCCGCACGGCGCCCAGCCCACCGTCCCGGCCAACTCCCCCGGAGGACCGCAATGACCCGGTTGACCCGCGCCGACCTCGACGCCCTGCCGAACTACGTTCCCGGCCGCAACGTCGCCGACCTCGCCCGCGAGCTGGGCATCGACGAGGCGATCAAGCTGGCCAGCAACGAGGTGCCGTACGGCCCGCTCCCCGGTGTGGTGGAGGCGGTCACCGAGGCCGTCGCGTCGGTGCACCGCTACCCCGACATGGGTGTGGTCCGCCTGCGTGAGGTGATCGGCGAGCGCTTCGGCGTGAGCCCGGACCGGATCGTGACGGGCTGCGGCTCGGTGGCTCTCGCCGAGATCCTGGCGAAGTCCACCTGCCTGCCGGGCGACGAGATCATCTACTCGTGGCGGTCGTTCGAGGCGTACCCGATCATCGCGGCCGGCGGCGGCGCGACGAGCGTCCGGGTGCCGAACACCGCGGCTCACGGGCACGACCTCACCGCGATGGCGGCGGCGATCACCGACCAGACCCGGATGATCTTCGTCTGCAACCCGAACAACCCGACCGGCACCTCGCTGCGCAAGGCCGAGATCGACCGGTTCCTCGACACCGTCCCGTCCGACGTGCTGGTGGTGCTCGACGAGGCCTACCGGGAGTTCGTCACCGACCCGGACGTGCCGGACGCGCTGCAGACCTACGGCGACCGGCCGAACGTGGTGGTGCTGCGGACCATGAGCAAGGCGTGGGGCCTGGCCGGGCTGCGGATGGGCTACCTGGTCGCCCAGCCCGAGGTGGCGGCGACCATCCGCAAGGTGGTCACCCCGTTCTCGACCAGCACCGTGGCGCAGGCCGCGGCGCTCGCCGCCCTGGAGCAGGAGGACGAGGTGCGGCGCCGCTGCTCCCTCGTCGTCGCCGAGCGTTCCCGGCTCGTCGAGGCGCTCCGCAAGCTCTCCGTCGACGTGCCGGACAGCCAGGCCAACTTCGTCTGGCTGCCGCTCGGCGAGCGCACCGCCGCCTTCGCCGCCGCGTGCGAGAACCGGGGCGTGATCGTCCGCGGCTTCCACCCGGAGGGCGTGCGGGTCACCGTCGGCACCCCGGAGGAGAACGACCAGTTCCTGGCCGCCGCCGAGGCCGCTCTCTAGGCGAGGGCCTCCTGCTCCGCACGGTGGTGTTCCTCGGCGCTGATCCGGGACGGGAAGGTTCCGCGGAACACCACCACCAGCACGGCCGCCGCCAGCGCGAAGACCGCGGTGATCAGCGGCAGCCCGCCGAGATGCCCGGCGCTGACCATCCGCTCGCCGACGAACGCGCCGCTGCCGATGCCGATCTGGAACGCCACGACGTAGACCGCCGACGCCGCGTCCCGGCTGCGCGGCGCCACCCGCAGCGAGGCCGATCCGAGGAAGACCGGGATCGCGTTGAAGGCGCCGCCCCAGAGCAGCACCGCGAGGACGGTCAGGGCCGGGCCGAGCACCGGGCCGAGGGCCACTACCGACACCGCGGCGGTCAGGACCAGGGCGAGCAGGATCGGGCCGGGGCGGCGGTCGACGTACCGGCCCACCACGAAGTTCGCGACCAGGCCGACAGCGCCGTAGCCGAGCAGCAGCGCGCTGAGCGCCACACCGTCCAGCCCGGCGTCCCGGCGGACCAGCGGCGCGATGTACGTGTAGGCGGCGAAGTGCCCCACCACCAGCACCACGGTGACCGCGCAGAGCCCGGCGACCCGCGGGTTGCGCAGGATCAGCACGGCGTCGCGCATCTGCTGCCCGAGCCGGGCGGCCCGGTCCCGGGGCAGCACCGGCATGGCCGGCAGCAGCCTGATCATCGCGACCAGGCAGACCGTCCCGGCCACCGCCATCAGCCCGATCGTGATCCGCCAGCCCAGCCACTGGCCGAGGGCCGTGCCGAGCGGGACGCCCAGGACGATGGCGAGCGAGTTGCCGATGAAGACCAGCGAGGTGGCCCTCCCGACCTGCCCGGGCGGCGCCAGCCGGGCGGTGATGGGTCCGATCACCGACCAGAACACGCCGTGCGCCAGCGCGCAGACCAGTCTGGAGAGCACGAGCACCGTGAAGGTGGGTGCGAGCGCCGCAGCTGCCTGGGACACCACGAAGACCGCTACGGTGACCGCCAGCAGCGTGTGCCGGGGCACCCGCATGGTGAGCGCGGTGAGCGGGATCGTGCTGATCGCGGCGACCACGGCATAGCTGGTGAGCAGCAGGCCGACCCGGGCCTCGGTGACACCGAGGCCCGCGGAGATCTGCGGTAACAGGCCGACCGGGAGGGTCTCCGCTGTGACGTAGCAGAACGTCGAAGTGCCGAGGACGACGAGCGCCGGGCGGTTGAGCTTCACCGCCACAGAATAAGCTCTAACTAAGAGCAAAATAAAGGAGTCGCCGTGACTACCCGCTCCACCGAGCTGCTCCGGGTGGTGCACCACCGGCCCGGCGTGACCCGCGCCGACGCGGCCCGCCTGCTCGGCGTCGGCACCGGCGCGGCCACCGAGCTGGTCACCAAACTGAGCCGGGCGTCGCTGCTGGTCCAGGCCCCGGCGGCACCGAGCGGCAGCCGCGGCAGGCCGACCACCGTGCTCCTGCCGCACCCCGAGGGCCCGCTCGTCCTCGCGGTGGCGATCACCCACGAGGCATGGCGCATCGACGTGGTCGAGCTGGGCGGGGCCACTGCCGCGACACGCTCGGGACGGCACGCGGCCACCGGGTGGGACGAGGTCCGGGCGGCCGTCGCGGCCGCGATCGCCGAGATCATTTCGCGGTACGGGGACCGCCCGCGTGCGGTCGGGGTCTCCGTACCGGGAACGGTCTCCCGGACCCTGCGCCTGGACGCCTCCACCGCCGGCTGGCACGACGTCGACCTGACCGAGCTGTGGCCGCATGCCGGCGTCTTCGTGGCCGGGAACGACGCCACCCTGGCAGCGACCGCCGAATCGCACCGTGGCGCCGCGGCGAACGCTTCGGTCGCCGTCCACCTGCGCATCGAAGCCGGCCTGGGCGGCGCCGTCGTGGAGAACGGCCGCCCGGTGATCGGCGCCCGCGGCGCTGCCGGCGAGTTCGGCCACATGCCCTTCGGCGACCCGTCGATCCGCTGCCCGTGCGGCGCCTCCGGCTGCTGGGGAACGGCGGTCGACGGCACCGCCCTGGCCCGCTTCCTCGGCGAACCGGCACCGCGCGACCCGGTGACCTACGCCCGCCGCGTGATCGCCGCAGCCGCACCGGGTTCCACGGAGATGATCGCTGTCCGGTCCGTCGCGGCTGCTCTGGGCCGTGGTGTCGCCGGACTGGTGAACGGCCTCGACGCCGACCTGGTGACCCTCGGCGGCCTCGGTGTGGATCTGCTGGCCGCCGCGCCGGACGCGATCGAGGAGGCGTACCGCGACGGCCTCATGCTGATCCACCGCGACTCCCCGCCGCCGGTGCTGCCGGCCGCACTCGGCGACGAGGAGGGCCCGATCGCCGGCGCCGCCGAACAGGCCTGGACGGCGCTGCTGCCGCACCTGACCTAGAGCGCCGCCATGATCACCGTGTCGAGGGTCAGGTAGTAGATCGGGGACTCCGGGTCGTCCTCCGGCGCGTCGGTGCGCAGGCGTTCCATCGCCAGGTAGCCGCCGGCGACCCGGAACAGCCCCGGCTTCCAGTCGGTGCTCTCGGCGCCCATCGCGAGCGGGAACCCGAGGCTCTCCGCCCCGGTCCCGGCGTCCACCCCGACCAGCGTGTTCTCACGAGTGAGCAGCAGGATCGTCGACCCGTTCGCGCCGAGCACCCGGGCCGCGCCGGGCCTCACCCACAGCGGGGTCCCGTCCAGGCCGGTCGCGCTCACGTCACCCGGCGTGGCGTCCACGACGACGCCGCCCACCACGACCACTGTCGTGTCGTCGACGGAGTACAGCCTCTGGACGTCGAACCCGACCACCGCCCAGCCCTGCTTCTGCCCGTCGCGGAACGCCGCACACTGCGAGCCGTCCGCGTCGCAGCCGACCGGCGTCCACGGCCCGCGCGGCCAGCCGGTCACCGGAGTGCCGGTCGCGCCGTTCCACGCCGTCCCGGAGGAGCACGCGACCATGGCGGAAGCCGTCGTGAAGACCTCGTCGCAGCCGGCGGGCCGCTGTTGCCGCCAGGTCGTGGCGCCGGTGCTCACGGCGTACGAAATCAGCTCCTGATCGGAGATGACCACGACGTTGCCGGCGGCGAACCGCAGACCCTGCGCCTGCCAGACCGTCGCGGCGCCGGTGCGATGACCGTCGTAACCGGGCGTCTCCGGACCCGCCGCCCGCCAGATGATCCCGCCGGACCGCGCGTCGATCGCCACGATCTCGCCGTCGGACCACCGGGTGATCACCGTGGCTCCGGTCGCCGCGACCTCGCTGACCTGCTCCGGCCATCGGCGCAGCGACCACCGCGCGGTGTAGACGGTCCGCCCGTCGACCGGCGCGTCCGCCCGCACCTGATGCTTCGCGGCGTACACCCGCACGCGGCCGTCGACGACCAGCGGCGCCACGTTCAACCGGCCCGTTACGCCCGGCTGACGCAGGGTCAGAGGAGGGTACGGCGTAGTAGCGCTCGCCAGCACCTCCGCCGGCGCGAGCACCCGCCAGCCGACCAGCACGGCGGCGGCCAGCAGAACCGCGGCCGCCAGAGTTCGAAGCAGCACCCGGGTCACGAACCGGATTGTTTCACGCTCACTCGTAGCCGCCGTTGATGAGCCCCAGCCGGACCAGCTCGGTGAGCGGCTCCACCACGTTCGCCGCGCCGAAACCGTCGAAGAGCGGCCGCACGTCGTCACGATGCGCCCGGGCCGGCTCGACCAGCGGAACCGGGTGCGTCGCCGCCAGCGCCTCGGCCACCTCCGCCACCTCGCCGCCCTCCGCCGCCACCACCGAGGCGATCAGCACGTTGAGGAAGCCGTGATGGGTGAAACCGGTCTCCGGATCGGTGTGCCGGGTCGCGTGCCGCAGGCCGGCCGCCAGCTTGAACGGCAGATCCCGGTCACGGCAGGCGCAGATCACCGCGGCCAGCTCGACCGGCGTCGGGAACAGCTCGGCGGCGAGACCGCCCACCCGGAACTTCGGCGAGATCGGCAGCCCCTGCGCGCGGGCCTCGACGACGGTGTCCAGCGCCCCGAGCAGGCCCCAGCTCAGCGGGATCTCGGCGTACACCCGCAGATCGCCCTGGAGCGCCGCGAACTCGCGCAGCAACGCCAGCCCCGGCTGTGGATCCTCACCGCGGCGGGCGACCGGCGCCTCCACGTGCTCGATCCCCAGACCGGCGGCGCGCAGCTTCTCCACGGTCGTCGGCAGATTCGCGATCGGCACGTCCCCGATCAGGCCGGCGCGGGCCTGGGGCAGCGGGCCGGCGCCCACGATGGAGGCGGGCACCAGCAGAGAGCCGATCAGGTCCGCGTACCACGAGGCGGTGTGCTCGTCGTACTTCGTCACCCCGTCCGGCAGGCCGATCGGGCTGGGCGGAAGAAGAGACGCGTCATCGACCAGTCCGGCGTACAGCGGAGGCACCATAGTCGACACGATTCCGAACCTAATCGCGGTTCAGGTGTTTCTCAACGTCTGCTGGTCAGCACCATCAACTCGGCTGCCGCGGCCAGCACCATCGCCACGACCAGCGGGACCAGGCCACCGATCACCGTGTAGAGCAGCAGGAACACCGGCGCCGCGCAACACAGGTAGGCGGCGATCGCCAGTCTCCGGTCACTTGCGCGCAGCCTGGACAGCACCACGCCGCCCCGCTCCGGCAGCCGGCTGCCGAACCAGAACACCAGCCCACCGATGATCAGCAGGCCGATCATGCCGGACCAGACCCGCGAGATCCCCGAGCTGACGAGCGTCATCGCGGCGGTCAGGACGGCCATGACCAGGATGCCGGCGGCCGCGAACCGGACGGTGTCCCGCACCGCCTCCGCCGACTCGTCCGAAAGATCAAGTACGGAACCCCGAGGCTTTTCGTACGCCGGCAGCGTCTGCTCTTGCGGAGGCACCGCCGGGATTCCCGCCTCCGTGGGGACGCCCGTTTCGGCCGGCACTCCCAGCGACGCCAACTCGGCCAGATCCTCGAGCGCCCGGGCCCAGCGGCGGCGCTCGAACCGGACGATGCCCACCTCGCTCGCTGCATCACCGATGGTGGCGTCGAGCTCCAGCGCTTCCCCGTACGCCCTCTGCGCCAGGTCGAACAGCCGCAACCGGGCCGCGACAACGGCCAGGACCAGGTGCGCCTCCGCCTCGGCCGGGGCGACCCGCACCCCGTTCCACGCGGCGTTCAGCGCCTCCTGGCCGTTACGTGCCTCGCTGAGCAGGGCGGCGCCGGTGCGTTGCGCGTAAGCGTCCTCGGGCCAGCCGGCCAGGATCCCCTCGGCGATCCGGGCGGCGTCACCGAACCGCCGGCTGTCGGTGAGCGCCATCGCCCGCACCACCAGCCCGGCCAGTGCCGGCGGTGTCCCCGCGGCGGCCCGGTCGGCGGCGGCCAGCGCCTCGGCCGGCTGATCGGCGGCCAGGTGGATGGTCGCGAGCGTGGCGAGCAGCGACGCCTCCTGCGGCGCGCTCGTCAACCCGGCGGCGATCTCCTCGGCTGCCTCGTCATAACGCCCGAGGTCGGCCAGCAGAAGCGCTCGCTGCCGATGCTCCTCCGGCGTGGTCTCGGGCTCAATGGGGGCGGACACGCTGCCGAGCGTAAGCGGTCTAGCTGAAGATCACGTGAGTCGGGGTCAACCGGCACACCACCCGCACGACGTCCGGGCCATCAGCGGTCCACGGCTCGTTCGCGTACTTGTAGCTCAACTCGCTGATCAGGTCACCCTCGTCGTCGACGAGCCCGACCGTCCCCTCGACCGTGAAGTACGAGTACGGCTGCGCCGGGTCGTAACCGCAGATCGACACGCGGGGGTCGCGCTCCATGTTGCGCGTCTTCTGCCGCCCGCGAACCGTCGAGAAGACGACGTCGTCACCATCCCGCCGGACCCAGACCGGCGTCGACTGCGGCGAGCCATCCGGGTTGATCGTAGTGAGCACCACATATGTGGGATTGTCGATCAGTTTCCGGGCGACGTCCGGCAGCGCAACGCTCATGGCAGTGATCATGCCCGATGACCGCCCCACCCACCCGGTGACGAGCGACACCAGTCAGCGGGCAGGGTAGATCAAAGCCACCGCTGTGCCGGCCAAACCCTCACCGCGCCCGGTCAGCCCCAAGCCGTCCGTGGTGGTCCCGGCCACCGTCACCGGCGCACCCACCGCCTCCGACAGCACCTTCTCCGCCTCGGCCCGCCGCTTGCCGATCTTCGGCCGATTCCCGATCACCTGAATCGAAACGTTCCCGATCTCGAACCCGGCAGCCCGAACCCGCGCCGCCGACTCAGCCAGCAGCACCACACCGGCAGCCCCCGCCCACTCCGGCCGACCCGTCCCGAAGTTGCCACCCAGATCCCCGAGCCCGGCCGCCGAAAGCAGCGCGTCACAGGCAGCGTGAGCAGCCACATCAGCATCCGAATGCCCAGCCAGCCCCGGCTCATCAGGCCAGTGCAGCCCAGCCACCCAGCACTCCCGCCCGGCGTCGAAAGCATGCACATCGGTGCCAACACCAACCCGAGGAATGATCACCCGGCGAGCCTACGCCCGCCTCTCCCCACCCGACGTCCCACACCAGCCAGCGCTCGCCTCAGCCCTCGCCCCCATCGCAGCCCTGGCCCCGGCTCAGGCCTTCGCCCCCACCGCAGTCCTGGCCTCGGCTCAGGCCTTCGCCCCCACCGCAGCCCTAGCCTCGGGTCAGGCCTTCGCCCCCACCGCAGCCCTAGCCTCGGGTCAGGCCTTCGCCCCCACCGCAGCCCCAGCTCTTCGCTTCAGGCCCTCGCCCCCACCGCAGCCCCAGCTCTTCACCTCAGGCCCTCGCCCTCACTCAGCCCCAGCTCTTCGGCTCAGCCCTCCCCCGTTTTGCTTGGCTTTGCTTCTGCCTCCACCACGGCCTTGCCCAGCCTCCGCCTCAGCCCTCACCGTCGTCCTCGCCTCGCCTCGCCTCGCCTCTGGCTCAACCCTGCCCGCTTGCTTCAGCCCTGGGCTCGCCCACGTTCCCCAGCCCGCACCAAGATCCCACCAAAGGAGCAGCGCCCATCCAAGATCGCGGACAGGATGCAGGTAGCACGACTCCAAGATCGCGGACAGGAGGCCAGGCGACACGGCTTCAAGATTGCGAGCAGGGGGCCAGGCGGCACGACTCCGAGATCGCAGGCAGGGGGCCAGGCGGCATGGCTCCAAGATCGCGGGCAGGGGGCCAGGCAGCACGACTCCAAGATCGCGGGCAGGAAAGCGCAGTGCGCCTCCACGATCGCGCAGAAAGATCGATCGACTCAGCCTTCTCGCGTCTCGACTCACCACCCAGCAGGATCGCCACACCAGCGAGCCGCACGGTCGCCACCATCCGCCGCAGCGCAGATCTTGGACGCCACCGAAAAGTCCAAGATCTCACGACTACCGCAGCCGCCCGGCGGGCCTCACACAGTTGACGAAAGAGCACGCGACGCCGCC
Organism: Actinoplanes sp. OR16; assembly: GCF_004001265.1. Classification (GTDB taxonomy): domain Bacteria; phylum Actinomycetota; class Actinomycetes; order Mycobacteriales; family Micromonosporaceae; genus Actinoplanes. Next base: position 1,899,639 of record NZ_AP019371.1, read on the forward strand.
AGAACGCCCGGAGCTGCGCGAACGGCAGGAAGCTAGGACTGCTCGGGCGGCAACGTCAGCAAGTGGGCGGCCACCGCCAAGTCGATCGGACGCGTGATCTTCAGCGCCAGGTCGGAGCCGGGGACGCAGTGGACGGAGCGGCCCAGTTTCTCCACGGCTCCCGCGTCGTCGGTGTGCGAGTCGGCTGCGGCGGCGTGGGCGGCTCGCAGGACGTCGGCGCGGAAGCCTTGCGGCGTTTGCACTGCTCGGAGCACCGCACGGTCGACCGTGCCGAGGACTGTCCCCTCCGCGGAGACCTCTTTGATCGTGTCGACGACCGGGAGGACCGGGATCACGGCGTCGGCGCCGTCGCGGACTGCCGCGGCCACGCGTTCGAAGACGGCGACCGGGGTCAGGCAGCGGGCCGCGTCGTGGACCAGCACGATCGGCAGGGCAGGCGGGACGGCCGCCAGTGCGGCGGCCACCGACTCCTGGCGCTCGGCGCCGCCGGCCACCACGGTGACCGGGGCTATCTGGGCGAGGAGGGTGCGCACGGCGTCGACGTCAGGCGGCGGGGCGGCGACCACGATCATGGCGACCGAGGGGGACGCGGCGATCCGGCGGATCGCGTGGACGAGCAGTGGCTCGCCGTCGAGGAGGCGGAGCGCCTTCGGACCGCCCGGACCGAGCCGGACGCCGGCGCCCGCGGCTGGAACGACGACCGCGACGTCACCGCGAGCACTGGGCTGCGCGGTCACGTCGCGGTCGTCGGACACAGTTTCGAGGAGTGTTTGCGTCGGGTGGATCAGGCCTCGGTGAGGACCTTGTCGAGCAGGACCTCGGCCTCATCCTTGGTGCTCTTCTCAGCGAGGGCAACCTCACCGACCAGGATGTCGCGGGCCTTGGCGAGCATGCGCTTCTCGCCTGCGGACAGGCCACGCTCACGCTCACGGCGCCAGAGGTCACGAACGACCTCGGCAACCTTCAGCGGGTTGCCGGAAGCAAGCTTCTCCAGGTTGGCCTTGTAACGCCGCGACCAGTTGGTCGGCTCCTCGGTGTGCGGAGCACGCAAGACGTCGAAGACCTTGCCCAGGCCTTCTTCGCCAACCACTTCGCGCACGCCGACTTCTTCGGCGTTCTCAGCGGGCACCCGAACAGTCAGATCGCCCTGGGCGACACGCAGAACGAGATACTGCCTTTCAACGCCCTTGATGACCCTAGTCTCGATTGCCTCGATGAGTGCGGCCCCGTGGTGGGGGTAAACAACGGTCTCGCCGACACTGAAAACCATAGGTTCGAAACCCCTTTCGCTGTGTCTAGGGTAACACGCCCAGGCGGCGGTGTCTCGCCCTGGCGGTCACTGTTAGTGCAGCTCAGAGGGCATGTGATGGGGCTTTCTCCCGCTTGACAGGGAAGCGAGAAGCTGCCTAAGTAACTCAAAGTGACGAGGGCATCACGGTCAACGCCAGCGAGTCGGAAATTCCGGACCTGATGGCTTTGTCAGATCAAGCTTATCGCTAAGGTCCGCAATGACGCACCACTGGCGATGCGGCTCCTCGTGCGAGACGCTGGACGGGAGTTCCCCGACCGAAGCAAGATCTGGTCGGCCAGGGGGGAGGTTGAGTCATGGCTGGCGCGAGCGACAACGGCGGCTGGCCGCCTGACGGCGGTGCCAACGACGATCTGCCTGACCTCCCTGAGGAGTGGGGGGTCATCGTCATTCCCGACGACCTCTCGGCGCTCTCCGAGGAGGTCGCGGCGGTCCGTGCCGAGCTGAACACGGCCGGACCCGCCACCCGGTGGCAGCGTTTCACCCGCAGCCCCGCGATACGCGGGCTGCGGCGTCTGGGCGCGCTCGCGGTGCGTACCCCCGCCTTGATCATCACGATGGCGATCCTGGTCACCGTGGCGAGCTTGTTCGCCTCGGCGTGGCCCGGCCCGCCCCGCCAGCCGGCCACGCAGCGCACGGCGAACACCACCGAGGATCCGAGTGGGAAGCTGCCCGCCCTAGAGCTGATCGGGACCGGCGGGCAGAACGTGTCGCTCGTCAGCCGACTACCGGCCGTAATCATCGTGACCGACGGCTGCGCATGCGACGAACTGATCGCCGAGACCGCCTCGCTGGTCAAACCGGACACCGCGGTCATCGCCGTCTCGTCCACGATCGGCACTCCGGGGACAGCCACCGGCACGGTCAAGCTGCCACCGGCGCAGACTCCGCAGGCCGACGGCAAGACGGTGAGCCTCCTGCAGGATCCGACCGGCGGGCTCCGGCGGCACCTCGGGCTGGAGGCACCCGATGGGACGGCGGCCGTGCTGCTCGTCGACAAATTCAACCGGATCGTGCGCCTGCAGCGCCGCCTGGCCTCGATCGAGGAGATCCGCCCCGACCTGGCCCGCCTCTGAAACGTCGCGAAAAACCGGGTAGGCGAAAACGCGCGGCACCCGCACCCAACGACAAAACGACAACCGCCGCCTACCAATTCAGGCGCTGGAGGGTGTAGCGGAACACCACCGGCCCGGCCGCCTCCACGTTCACCCGCAAGTGGAGCTCGCTGGCCAGTCCGACGCTGAACACCTCCGGGGTGCGGGAGCCCGAGCACCGCATGCCGCGCCCGGTCTCACCCTCGCCGAGGCTGACCCGCACCCGGCTGCCGTCCACCCCGGCGCAGACGACCGAGACCAGGAACTCGCCGCTGCCGACAGCGGCGACCTCCTCGTGCCCGTCTCCGTCGCCGAGGGCGAGCGTGTTCGACATCTGCTGCTCACCGGACTCGGGCAGCAGCTGCTCGGCGGTCCGCTGCCAGCCGTGCAGCCGGTCGTCGGCCGGCTCGGCGGGAGCGGCCTGCCACCACCATGCCGCGCCCGCGATCAGCACGAATGCCGTCAATAGGTGTAGGACGGCCCCGCGGCCCCGTTCCGCGCTCACGCTCCGAGAGTAAGGCCCTCCAGAAGAGTGACATAGAGCGTGAGCCCGGGACCAAACGCAAGCATGACGATCCGCCGTGGTGGATCCTTCCGGCGGCGCAGGGCGTCGAGGACGAGGAGGACGGTCGGCGAGGAGCAGTTCCCGTACGCCGCCAGCACCTCCCGCGAGGCGGACAGCGCCGCGTCATCGAGCTCGAGCCGCTCCTGCACCACGTCGAGGATCTTGGGACCGCCCGGATGGACCGCCCAGCCGTCCACGTCGGCGACGGTGAGCCCGCGCCGGGCCAGGACGTCGTCGACGAGACCGCGGACGTGCGTGGACAGCACGGCCGGAACCTGCGGCGAGAGGCCCATCCGGAATCCGGCGTCGGTCACCTCCCACGTCATGTGGTCGGCCGTCGTCGTGTCGGTGACCGCGGCGAGCTCGCTCACGGCGTACGAGGGAGAGGCGGTGGGAGAAACGCCGGGGGTGACCACGCACGCGACCGCGGCGTCGGCGAAGAGCGCATGCGAGACGATCTGCTGGATGTCGGTCCGGGTACCGGCCGGCTGGAGGTGCAGGCTGGTCAGCTCGGCGCAGAGGAGCAGCGCCGGACGCCCCCGGGCCACCACGAAGTCGGTGACCGTCCCGAGGCCGGGCAGGGCCGCGTAACAACCCATGTGCCCGACGAAGAGGCGTTGCACCGACGGCGACATGCCCATGTCCCGGGCCAGCAGGATGTCCAGGCCGGGTGTCGCGTACCCGGTGCACGAGCAGACGGCGAACAGCCCGAGCTCGTCGGCGGCGAGTCCCGCGTCGGCGAGCGCCCGGCCGACCGCCGCCTTGCCGAGCGGGACGGCCTCGACCTGATATCGCCGCATCCGGCGCTCGGTGGACCATCCGGAGACGTCTTCCAGGAGAGGACTGACGACAGCCTGCCTGGTACGGACCCCCGCATTCGTGAAGATCCGTTTCGCCAACGCCCGCCGCGCCCCGGTGTAGTGGTGGGCGAAGTAGCCCTCCCAGAGGTCCTCCTGCACGGCCGACGGCGGGAGGGCCACTCCCAGGCCGCTGATCACGGCGCTCACCACCGGGGTGCCACACCGTCGGAGTCGGGGTCGCCGCCGAGCGCCTCGATGCCGAGCCAGTCGGCGCAGACGTCGCTCGTGGCGGGCTGCAGCGAACCGGCCCGGGCGTCCCGGTAGAGCCGTTCCAGCGGATGGCCCCGCCGCATGGCGGACGTGCCGGCGGCTTCCAGCATCGACGCCGCGACCTCGGCCGCGGTCGTGCCGGCCAGCAGCTTCGCCCGCCACACCCAGCGGTTGGTCTCGGCGTCGCCGGGCGCCGCGTCGACGCGCCGGGCTGCTTCCCGGACCGCGAGGTGAGCGGCGGAGACGGCGGCGTCCGCCCGGCCTATCCGGGCCCGTATCGCGGGCAGATGATCAAGTTTGCGGGAGAGGACGTGGTCGATCGCCGCGTCGACGGCGGCGCGGGCCACCCCGACGTAGACGGCGGCATAACTGGCGACCATCCAGTGCGGCGCGAGCTGCACGGCCACCAGCGCCAGCCCTTCCACGCCGCCGAGCAGCGACGACGCCGGAACCCTGACGTCGATGTGCAGGTCGTGGGATCCCGTGGCGCGCATGCCGAGCGAGTCCCAGGTCTCCTCGACCCGCAGCCCGTCACCGGCCGGCACCAGGAACTGCGAGACCTGGGTGGGATCGCCGGCGCTGCGAGCGGCCACCAGATAGGCGTCCGCCTGCCCGGCTCCCGAGCAGAACGTCTTCGAACCGGTGATCCGATATCCGCCGTCCACCGGCTCGTACGTCGTGGTCAGCTTCGACAGCCGGGAGCCGGCGCCGCGTTCGCTCATGGCGACCGCGTACCAGCTGCCGCCCGCAGCGGCTTTGAGGTGCTCGTCGCGGGCCTCCAGTGCCTCGGCCGGCAGACCGAGCGCCTCGGCCAGTCCGTCGCTGATGCTCCCGAGGGCGCCGGTGACCGAGGCGTGCATGTTGAAGACCAGGGCGGTGGCGCCGTTGCCGCGAGCCAGTTCGTAGGCGACCTCGGCGTACTCGGTGAAGCCGGCGCCCGACCCACCCAGCCGGGACGGGACCATCAGGCCGAAGAACCCGGCGTCCCGGAGCTCGGCGAAATCGTCGACCGGGAACGAGCCGTCCCGGTCGGTCGCGGCGGCGCGGGCGGCGAACCGCGGCGCGAGCCGGCGAGCCTCATCGATCATGCCGAGTACCCACCCCTTGATAGAGAACGGCGGCGGAGAACGCCGGAACGATCCTTCCCGCGGATCCCCTGCGTAACACCAGCCACTTGAACAAACCGGAGATCGTCGGCCGGACGCCGCGGATCCGGACCGTCACGCCGTGCCGGGCGAACTCGGCGACCAGCCTCGACGGCGGCACGAACAGGTCCGGGTCGTGCAGGCCCACCGGCGCGACGCCGAGCCGCTCCCCGAGGGTCACCGTGATCAGCCGGCTCAGCACGGTGTCGTTCACCGTGTCCAGCACGATCAGGCCGCCCGGCTTGAGCACCCGGGACAGTTCGGCAACCGTGCCGGGGAGGTCGGTGACGTGCTCCAGGATCTCGCCGGCGACGACGACGTCGGCGCTCCCGCTTCGCAGCGGCAGCCTGGTCACGTCGCCGTTCACGCAGCTGATGCCTTCTTTCCCCGCCAGCTCCAGGCCGGTGACGCCCAGATCGACGCCGACGTGCCGGTAACCCTTCTCGGCCACGTGCGGGGCGAGCAGCCCGCCGCCGCAGCCGGCGTCCAGCAGGATCCGGCCGGGAGCGGACGCGGGCGGGATGAGCGCGGCCCGGGCGGCGGCCAGCCAGTGCAGAAGCTCGAAATCTCCGGCGGGCCGCCACCACTCGGCGGCCAGGTCGTCGTACTGACGGGGGTCGTTGCGCTGCATCGACAGCATGCGATCGAGCCTGGCACGGGATCGGCAGATCCACCACACTGCGATTCATGTCCATGTCCCGTGCACTGGCTCTGCTCCGGGCGTCGCATCCGGAACCGGGCGGCGCGGTCACCCTCGCGATGGCGCTGCTCGCCGTAGGGGTCGGGCACCGGGGATGGCGTCTCCTGGCCGTGATCCTCGCGGTGGCCGCGACCCAGCTGGCGGTCGGCTGGGTGAACGACTGGCTGGACGCGGATCGGGACCTCCACGCCGGGCGGCGGGACAAGCCTGTCGCTTCCGGGGCGGTCTCCCGCCGTACCGTCGGGATCTCGGGTTTGATCGCAGCCCTCGCCATCCCGGTGCCGGCGCTTCCCCTCGGCGCCGCGCCCACCGTCGTGATCTCGCTGGTCGGGGTGTTCGCGCTGCTCTACGACTGGCCGCTGAAATCCACCGCGTTCTCGGTGGTGCCCTATCTCGTGGCGTTCGGCCTGCTGCCGGCGTTCGTCGTGGTGTCGCTGCCCGGAAATCCGGCGCCACCGGCCTGGATCGTGGTCGCGGGCGCGCTGCTCGGCGGCGGCGCGCACTTCGCCAACGTGCTGCCGGATCTCGCCGACGACGCCGCGACCGGGGTGCGGGGCCTGCCGCATCGCATCGGCGCACGCGGCTCGCAGGTGGCCGCCGCGGTGCTCCTTCTCGGCGCGACGCTCACGCTGGTCTTCGGACCGCCCGGGCCTCCGTCGTGGTCCGGCTGGGCGGCGGCCGCGGCCTCCGTCGTGGTCCTTCTAGCAGGGGCGTACGGGTCCAAGCGCGCACGTGGACGACCGGTCGCGCTGTTTCGCGCGGTGATGGTGGTGGCTCTGATGGACGTCGTGCTGCTGGTACTCAGTTGATCTTTTTGTCAGCGTCACCGGCACCGGATGGATGGGTCGGCGCACGCGGCCGATCGCCGCCCATTAGGCTGATCTAACACCTTGGTGTCTCTATTTGGAGGATCGTGATGCGTCCCCTGGGAACCCGTCGCGCCGTTCGGGCCGCGGGTGCCGCCACGGTCGCTGTCCTGGCACTGGCCGGGTGCTCGGCCGGTCAGGTCGCCGAAACCGCCATGCTGGACACGCCCATCGGCGGTGTCGACACGCAGACCGTCAGCGGGAGCGTCTACATCCGCAACCTGCAGGTGGAGTACCCGGGTGTCGAGGGCTACGCGGCGGGGTCGAACGCGCCGCTCGAGCTGAGCCTCTACAACCAGACCGACAACGAGATCACCGTCTCGATCAGCACCAAGCCGACCGAGCAGGCCGAGGTCGTCTCGGCCAGCCAGGTGGGCGTCGTCTCGGCGGCTTCTCCTTCCCCGGTGGCGTCCTCTTCTGCCGCGGCTCCTTCTTCTGAGGCGTCGGCCGAGGTCGAGCCTTCGGCGCCGGTCGCCGAGCCGTCCGGCCCGGCCGTCGACGTCGCGCCCGCGCAGTTCAAGATCGGCGCGCAGGGCTCCGCTCTGTTCCGGCCGACCGATGCCGCTCAGCTGCAGGTCATCGGCCTGAGCGAGAAGCTCCCGCCGGGCACCTCGGTCAACCTGGTCTTCGAGTTCAGCGACGGTTCGCCGACGATGGAGGTCCAGGCCCCGGTCGCGACCCCGCTGTCCCCCGGACCGCGCGAGGAGCCCCACCTGGACGAGGACGAAGAGCACTGAGCGGAGTTGTCGTACCCCTGGGCTAGCTTTGCCAGGTGACGACCTCCCGCGCGGCCGCCAAGGCTCCTCGCGCCTCCTACGTCTGTGACGCCTGCGGCCACCAGCCACCCAAGTGGGTCGGCAAGTGTCCGGAGTGCGGCGAGTGGGGCTCGATCATCGAGTCCACAGTCTCCGCGCCCCTGGTCTCCGGCCGGGTCGTCAGTTCCCGCATGCCGTCCGAGCCGGCCCGGCCGATCGCCCAGATCAGCGCCGCGCCGGCTCGTGCCGTTCCGACAGGCGTCGGCGAGCTCGACCGGGTCCTCGGTGGCGGCCTGGTGCCCGGCGCCGTGGTGCTGCTCGCCGGCGAGCCCGGTGTGGGCAAGTCGACGCTCCTGCTCGACGTGGCCCAGCAGTGGGCGGCCGGCGCCGGCACACCGTCGCTCGTGGTCAGCGGCGAGGAGTCGGTGAGCCAGGTCCGCCTCCGCGCCGAGCGGCTGGGCGCGCTGCACGACCACCTCTACCTCGCCGCCGAAAACGATCTGGGCACCGTGATCGGCCACCTCGACGCCGTGAAACCCGGCCTGCTCGTGCTCGACTCGGTGCAGACCGTCTCCGCCCCCGGCACCGAGGGTGTGCCCGGCGGCGTGACCCAGGTCCGCGCCGTGACGGCGGCCCTCGTCTCGATCGCGAAGGAGCGCGGCATCGCGACGGTGCTGGTCGGCCACGTGACGAAGGACGGGCAGGTCGCCGGCCCCCGCGTCCTGGAGCACCTGGTCGACGTGGTCCTGCACTTCGAGGGCGACAAGCACTCGTCGTTGCGTCTGGTCCGCGGCGTGAAGAACCGGTTCGGCGCCGCCGACGAGGTGGGCTGCTTCGAGATGCACGAGGGTGGCATCACGAGCCTGCCCGACCCGTCCGGCCTGTTCCTCACGCGATACCTCGAACCCGTTCCCGGCACGTGCGTCACCGTCGCGATGGAGGGCCGCCGCGCGCTCGTCACGGAGGTGCAGGCGCTGATCGGGGCGGAGGTGCAGGGGTCGCCCCGGCGGACCGTCTCGGGTCTCGACGGCGCTCGTCTCGCGATGGTCCTCGCCGTCCTGGAGCGCCGCACCAAGCAGCTCAAACTCTCCAACCGTGAGGTCTTCGCGGCCACCGTCGGCGGCATCCGGCTCACCGAGCCGTCGGCCGACCTGGCGATGGCGCTCGCCGTGGCGTCCGGCGGCCTCGATCTGGCGATGCCGCCGACCCTGGTGGCGATCGGCGAGGTCGGCCTGACCGGTGAGATCCGCCGGGTCGGCGCGGTCGGCCGGCGGCTCGCCGAGGCGGCCCGGCTCGGCTTCAGGGTCGCGCTGGTCCCGCCGGGCTGCGGCCCCGAGGAGACGAACGGCGTGCCGAAGAGCATGCAGGTGGTCGAGGTCGGCGATCTCCGCTCGGCGTTGCAGAGCGCCGCCAAAGCAGCCGCCGCACACGGCTCACGGTGACCGACAGTGACGATTCATCACGCTACGGAGCATTCATCGAACCACGCCTCGTTGGCCTGGATGACAGTCCGTAGAATGTCCAGGTGCCGCTCGACCGCGATGGTTCCAAGCCCGCCGCCAGTTCAACGCCGCGTCCCGGCGTCAACGGTCGTGCGATGACGCCGGCGGTCGGCCCCGGCCTCACTGGTGGCGCCAGCGATCCGCTGCGCGCCAACCTGGCCCTGATGGCGCCCGGCACCGCCCTGCGCGACGGCCTCGAGCGCATCCTGCGGGGGCGCACCGGCGCGCTGATCGTGCTGGGCTACGACTCGGTCGTCGAGACCATCTGCACCGGCGGTTTCCCGCTCGATGTGGAGTTCTCCGCGACCCGCCTGCGCGAGCTGTGCAAGATGGACGGCGCTGTCGTGATGTCCAGCGACGGCACCCGCATCGTCCGGGCCGCCGTGCACCTGATGCCCGACCCCTCGATCCACTCCGAGGAGTCCGGCACCCGCCACCGCACCGCCGAGCGGGTCGCCAAGCAGACCGGCTTCCCGGTCATCTCGGTGAGCCAGTCGATGCACATCATCGGCCTCTATGTGAACGGGCAGCGCCACGTCCTCGACGACTCGGCGGCGATCCTGTCCCGGGCCAACCAGGCGCTCGCCACGCTGGAGCGCTACAAGCTCCGCCTCGACGAGGTCTCCGGCACCCTCTCCGCCCTGGAGATCGAAGACCTGGTGACCGTGCGGGACGCCGTCGCCGTGGTTCAGCGTCTCGAAATGGTCAGGCGCATCGCCGACGAGATCTCCGGATACGTGGTCGAGCTCGGCACCGACGGCCGCCTCCTGGCCCTGCAGCTCGACGAGCTCATGGCCGGTGTCGATGCCGACCGCACCCTGGTCATCCGCGACTACCTGCCGTCCGGCCGCAAAGCTCGCACCCTCGACGAGGCCCTCGTCGAACTCGACCTCCTCACCGCCACCGAGATGATCGACCTGGTCGCCGTGGCGAAAGCGATCGGCTACCCGGGCGCGTCCGACGCTCTCGACGCCGCCGTGTCGCCGCGTGGCTTCCGCCTGCTCGCCAAGGTTCCGCGCCTGCCCGCCCAGATCGTCGACCGGCTGGTCGACCATTTCGGCAGCCTGCAGCGCCTGCTCGGAGCGACTGTGGAAGATCTGCAGGCCGTCGAGGGGGTCGGGGACGCCCGCGCTCGCGGGGTGCGGGAGGGGCTGTCGCGCCTCGCCGAGGCGTCGATCCTCGAGCGATACGTTTAGTGAAGTAGCTCACTCTCACCGGCACTCCGACGGTGAAAAATCGGGTTGATGGTCGCGCACGATGCCCGCCGGTCGTCACTGAGCGTATCTACAACGGCTGGAAGACATCGTTGGCGTGGTCTGCCACCGCTGCGCCGACGACCGTCGCCGAGAGCGGGAGCATTTCCAGGCAGCGGCGTACGGCCTGGCCCATGACCGGGTTCGGGACTCGCAGCGAGACGGTGCAGTGCGGCACCCACCGGCCGGGCCGGTACTGCTCCCAGACGTCGATTCCCCGTTCGCTGAGCCGCGAGTGGACGACGCGATGGTGGGCGAGGAGTGGATCGGTGACGGTCACGCCGAGCCAGAGCACGCGACCCACGAACTGGCCGACGAAGTCCATCCGCAGCGAGAGATCCTGGCCGACGGGTATGCCGGCGAGGGCCGCGGCCACCGCTTGCGGGTCGATGCGATGGGCGGCCGCGAGGGATACGTGCGGCCGGTGCCGGGCGTGCAGGGAGCCGAGGCTGGGGATGCCGTCGTCTTCGAGGGCACGCCACAGTGTGCGGATCCGCCGGGTGGCGTCGACGTCCAGATAGAGCTCGAGAGCAGCGACCACGAACGGATCAGGCGACGATCTTCACGCTCGCCGGCGCGCTGATCAGCTCGCCGAGGCGGCCGCGCAGCTCGTAGTCGCCGGCGGGCGGCACCGGGCCGGACGGCAGGTTGTTCGCGCACTGGGTGGACTGCTTGCCGTTCCAGGTCACCTGGTACTCGCGTTCGGCGCCGGGTGCGAACGCCCGGATGTCGCTGCCGGTGGCGGTGCTGCACTTGTCCGAGGACCAGATCGTGGTGGCACCCTGACCCAGGTACAGCTCCTGCGGCTCGGCGCCCACATCGCGCGTGCACGTCCGCGTACCGATGTTCTTGATCTTCAATCGGATCTCGAGTGGCACGCCGCGCTTGACCGTCGTCTGGGTCGGGATGGGCGTCACCGACATCTCGGCATCGGCACAGGCGCCGCCGTCGCCGCCGGCCGGGACGGCAGCCGTCGTGGCGGCGGCAGCGGGTGGCGTGGTGGTCGGCAGCAGCTGCTCGGCCGGGTCGACCGGGTCCGTGGTCAGCAGGTCGGCCGGGTCGGGCAGCGCGGGACCCGCACCGGGCCCGGCGCTGTCCAGGAAGGAGGGCGTCGGCGACGGCGAACCCGTCTCCGGGGCCGGCGTCGGGTACTGCGACGACGCGTTCTTGGTCTTCGGGTCACTGTCGTCCTCGCCGGAGCAGGACATGAACAGCACGATGACGCCGAGCAGCACCGCGCCCAGCACGACAGCACGCCGTCGCCAGTAGACGCCGGGTGAGAGGGGACCAACCGTCGCACGCATGATGCGCCAACGGTAGACCCGCCTGACCATCGGCACGCGCGCGACGCGCCGGTTATGCGACACCAACTCGCGAAACTGTCGTTAGAGATAAACCTTGCGCTGGTAGACGGCGTGCGCCCCGGAGACCCGATCCAAGAAGATCTTGCCTCCACAGTGGTCGATCTCGTGTTGCAACGCCCGCGCCTCGAACGCGTCGGTCGTGATCGTGACGGGTTCACCCGTACCGGGGATCAGGGCCTCGACGACGATGCGGGTGGCGCGCTTCACGTCGCCGGTCAGCGACGGCACCGACATGCAGCCTTCCCGGCCGAGTCGCCACCGGCTCGCCTCGACGATCTTGGCGTTGCAGAGGACGAACGTGCCGTGCGTCGTGGCCGCTTTCGGGTGGCCGGTCACGTCGACGCAGAAGACCTGGGCGGGGATGCCCACCTGCGGCGCGGCAAGCCCGACACATCCGGGTGAAACCCGCATCGTCTCGACGAGATCCTCGGCCAGCCGGACCGTCGCCGGATCGGTCGGATCCACCTCCTCGGCGGCGCTGCTGAGCACGCTCGCCGGCGCGGTGACGACGGGCAGCACGCTCACAGCAGCTCCGACTCGGCGCGCCGCAGCGTCACGTCGACTCCCAGTTCGGCCCCGGCGACGGCGAGCTGCGCGGCGAGCACGTCGGCGGCGCCGGGCGGCAGGTCCACCTCGGCGACGAGCACGTAGAGCGGACCGGTGAGCCGCGTCGTCAGGTCGGTGATGTTGCCGCCGGCTGCGGCGACGACCCGGGTCACGGCCGCGACGATGCCGAGCCGGTCGGCGCCGTGCACGCTGACGAGATAGGGCTCGCCGGCCGGGCGAGAGTCCGATTCATCGGAGATTTCCCCCACGGTGGTTACCAACCCGGGAAAGTTCAGCACCGCCGAGACGGCCGCGGCTGACGGCCCCGAACAAACCAGCGTCATCGCGAAATGCCCGCGAAGACGAGTCATCGTCGAATCGGTCAGATTCGCGCCGACACCGGCGAGCGCCTCGGTCACGTCGGCGATGATGCCGGTCCGGTCGGGGCCGATGACGGTGATGGCTAGTTCAGGCACCCGCCTACAGTAAAACGGCTATGACTCTCGCCGACGCAGCCATCGCCTGGTACGACACGAATGCCCGAGATCTTCCCTGGCGCCAGCCGGATACCACCCCATGGGGTGTGCTGGTCAGCGAGGTGATGCTCCAGCAGACCCCGGTGGTCCGGGTCGAGCCGGCCTGGCGTTCCTGGATGACCCGATGGCCCACCCCCGCAGCCCTCGCCGCCGACCCCGCCTCCGAGGCGATCCGCATGTGGGGCCGGCTCGGATACCCCCGCCGCGCCATGCGCCTGCACGCCTGCGCCGAGGCGATCGTGGAGCGCCACGGCGGCCGGGTGCCGGACGATCTCGATCAGCTGCTGGCGCTGCCGGGCGTCGGCACCTACACCGCCCGCGCGGTCGCGACGTTCGCGTACGGCCAGCGTCATCCGGTCGTGGACACCAACGTGCGCCGGGTGGTCTGCCGAGCCGTCGAGGGCAAGCCGGACGCGGGACCGGCCACGACCGCCGCCGACCTGGTCGCCATGGAGGAGCTGCTCCCCGCCGACGTGCCGACGGCCGCGCGGGCGAGCATCGCGTTCATGGAGCTGGGCGCGATCATCTGTACCGCTCGCTCGCCGAAATGCGTGGATTGCCCGTTCGAGAAGGTCTGCGCCTGGCGGGCGACCGGCGCGCCCCTGCCCGAGGGCCCGAGCCGCAAGCCCCAGCGTTACGCCGGCACCGACCGCCAGGTCCGCGGCCTCATCCTCGAGGTGCTGCGGCACGCGACCGGTCCCGTACCCCGCCGGCGCCTCGACCTGGTCTGGTCCGACGAGATCCAACGCACCCGAGCCCTGGCCGGCCTGGTCGACGACGGTCTGGTCGAGCGCTTCGGCCCGGACGATTTCGTCCTGCCGGGCGACGCTTCCCGCACGGAGGCCCAGCAGCTTTAGTACCTCCGCCCGGTCGCTTTATCCGTCGCGTTCGCCCGGCGGCTCGGCCACGATGGTGAACCGTGCGACAAGTAAGAGCCCGATTCGACGACCACACGATCACCGTCTACCAGGCCTACTCCCCGGCCATCGCCGGCCCCGCGTTGAGGGCCGGCCGTTTCGTGCCGCCGTTCAAACCGGACCGCATGACCTGGATCAAGCCGTCGTTCCTCTGGATGATGTACCGCTCGGGCTGGGCCACCAAGCCCGGCCAGGAGCGCGTCCTGTCCATCAGCATCACCCGTGCCGGTTTCTCATGGGCGCTCGAGCAGGCGGCCCTGAGCAGCTACGACCACCGAGTCCACGATTCCCGTGCGACCTGGCAGGCAGCCCTGAAAGCGGCGCCGACAAGAGTCCAGTGGGACCCGGAACGCGACCTGCGACTGCGCGAACTCCCCGACCGCTCCCTGCAACTGGGCCTGGGCCCGCAGGCAGTCCCCCACTACACGAACGACTGGATCACCGAGATCCGAGACGCCACCCCACTGGCCCACCAAATCCGAGCCCTGCTGACCACAGGCGACGACGCGAAGGCAGCAACCCTCCTGCCCCAGGAAACCCCGTATCCCCTGCCACCCGAGCTCATGACCCGCATCGCCGCAAGCCCGCCGGCCCGCCCCCGCCCAGCGTGACCATGCAAGGTTCTGGGCGGGGGATGGCCCACGCAGGGATCAAGCCTGACCGCCCGGAGTGGGCCATCCCCCGCCCAGAACCGTCCCAGCACGCGCAAAGCAAACGGCCCGGCCACCACGGAGGCGACCGGGCCGTTCATGAAGCGATTACTCCTCGGTGGTAGCAGCCCCGAGGTCGGCCGGCACGGCGTCCGGCACCGACACTCCGCGGTCAGCGCCGCGGAACACCAGCTTGGACTTCTCGACCTGCGACGGGTCGCCCTCGCAGTCCACCACGACGATCTGGCCGGGGCGCAGCTCGTTGAAGAGGATCTGCTCGGACAGCGTGTCCTCCAGCTCGCGCTGGATGGTCCGGCGCAGCGGCCGGGCGCCGAGGACCGGGTCGAAGCCCTTGGCAGCGAGGTACTTCTTCGCGTTGTCGGTCAGCTCGAGACCCATGTCCTTGTTCTTCAGCTGGCCCTCGATGCGAGCCGTGAAGATGTCCACGATCTGCAGGATCTCCTTCTCCCGCAGCTGGTGGAAGACGATGGTGTCGTCGATACGGTTCAGGAACTCCGGGCGGAAGTGCTGCTTCAGCTCGTCGTTGACCTTGATCTTCATCCGCTCGTAGGAGGACTCCTCGGCCTCGGAGGCCTGGAAGCCGAGCGACACCGCCTTCGCCACGTCACGCGTGCCGAGGTTGGTGGTGAGGATGATGACCGTGTTCTTGAAGTCGACGATCCGGCCCTGGCCGTCGGTCAGGCGACCGTCCTCCAGGATCTGCAGCAGCGTGTTGAAGACGTCCGGGTGAGCCTTCTCGATCTCGTCGAAGAGGACCACGGAGAACGGCTTGCGGCGCACCTTCTCGGTCAGCTGGCCGCCCTCGTCGTAGCCGACGTAACCGGGAGGGGCACCGACGAGACGGGACACCGTGTAGCGGTCGTGGAACTCGGACATGTCGAGCTGGATCAGCGCGTCCTCGGAGCCGAAGAGGAACTCGGCGAGCGCCTTCGAGAGCTCGGTCTTACCGACGCCGGACGGGCCGGCGAAGATGAACGAGCCGGAGGGGCGCTTCGGGTCCTTCAGACCGGCACGGGTCCGCCGGATCGCCTTGGAGACCGCCTGGACCGCGTCTTCCTGGCCGATGACGCGCTTGTGCAGCTCGTCCTCCATGCGCAGGAGCCGCGAGGTCTCCTCCTCGGTCAGCTTGTAGACCGGGATGCCGGTCCAGTTGCCCAGGACCTCGGCGATCTGCTCGTCGTCGACCTCGGACACGACGTCGAGGTCGCCGGCCTTCCACTCCTTCTCCCGCTGCGCCTTCTGGTTGAGAAGGGTCTTCTCCTTGTCGCGCAGCTGGGCGGCCCGCTCGAAGTCCTGCGCGTCGATCGCGGACTCCTTGTCACGCCGCACCTGGGCGATGCGCTCGTCGAAGTCGCGGAGGTCCGGCGGCGCGGTCATCCGGCGGATGCGCATCCGTGCGCCGGCCTCGTCGATCAGGTCGATCGCCTTGTCCGGCAGGAAGCGATCCGAGATGTACCGGTCGGCGAGCGTCGCGGCCGCGACCAGGGCCGCGTCCGTGATGCTGATCCGGTGGTGCGCCTCGTAACGGTCCCGGAGGCCCTTGAGGATCTCGATGGTGTGCGCCAGCGACGGCTCGCCGACCTGGATGGGCTGGAAACGGCGCTCGAGGGCCGCGTCCTTCTCCAGGTGCTTGCGGTACTCGTCCAGCGTGGTCGCACCGATGGTCTGGAGCTCACCGCGCGCCAGCATCGGCTTGAGGATCGATGCGGCGTCGATCGCGCCCTCGGCGGCGCCGGCGCCCACCAGGGTGTGGATCTCGTCGATGAACAGGATGATGTCGCCGCGGGTGCGGATCTCCTTGAGAACCTTCTTGAGGCGCTCCTCGAAGTCACCGCGGTAGCGGGAGCCGGCCACGAGAGCACCGAGGTCCAGCGTGTAGAGCTGCTTGTCCTTCAGCGTCTCGGGCACCTCGCCCTTGACGATGGACTGGGACAGGCCCTCGACGACGGCGGTCTTGCCGACACCGGGCTCGCCGATCAGCACCGGGTTGTTCTTGGTCCGGCGCGACAGCACCTGCATGACCCGCTCGATTTCCTTCTCCCGGCCGATGACCGGGTCGAGCTTGCCCTCGCGGGCGGCCTGCGTCAGGTTGCGGCCGAACTGGTCCAGAACCAGCGAAGTGGACGGCGCGGCCTCACCGGTCGCGGCGCCGGCGGCGGCCGGCTCCTTGCCCTGGTAGCCGGAGAGCAGCTGGATGACCTGCTGGCGGACCCGGTTGAGGTCGGCGCCGAGCTTGACCAGCACCTGGGCGGCGACGCCCTCGCCCTCGCGGATCAGGCCGAGCAGGATGTGCTCGGTGCCGATGTAGTTGTGGCCGAGCTGAAGCGCCTCGCGCAGCGACAGCTCCAGAACCTTCTTGGCCCGCGGCGTGAACGGGATGTGCCCGCTCGGCGCCTGCTGACCCTGGCCGATGATCTCTTCAACCTGCTGACGGACGCCCTCGAGTGAGATGCCGAGGCTCTCCAGAGCCTTCGCGGCAACGCCCTCACCCTCGTGGATCAGACCGAGCAGGATGTGTTCGGTTCCGATGTAGTTGTGGTTGAGCATCCGGGCCTCTTCTTGGGCCAGGACGACAACCCGTCGCGCTCGGTCGGTGAACCGCTCGAACATGCCCTCGTGCTCCTCACGTGCCGTGCGCCCATGAACTGGCGGGGCCAGCGCACTGGGCATCGGTGATGCCCGTGCTGTAACTCTATCGCCGCTGACGCGCTCCGCTGGGTCCTCGTGACCCTTCGAAACGATCCGCGACGTTGTTTTAGCCAACTTCGCACGCTCAACGGCTGTTCCCCCACCCGAACGTGTACGCGGACAGCGAAATCCCCGCCGTCCACAGGCTGTGGACAACTAGCCACCTGCCTGTGGATAACTTGGGGACAGAACGCCGAGAGGGCGCGCTGATCGCGATGATCAGCGCGCCCTCTTCAACCGGGAAGCCCCGGCACGACCGGAGCCCAGCCACAGGCGGAGCCGAAGCCGAAGGCGGAGGCGAGAGGCAGCCCCGGTCGGGCCGCTAGGCCCGACCGGGGCCTTTCGCGTGGAACTCGTCAACGATCTCCTGCGGGATCCGGCCCCGGTCGGAGATGTCCTTCCCCGCCTTCTTGGCCCACTCGCGGATCGCCTTGTTCTGCTCGCGGTCGGCGGTCGCGCCGCCACGGCCGCGGGCGGCCCGGCCGCCCACCACCACGCCGCCACGGGCGACGCGGTTGCCGGCTTTCAGGTAGGGCTCGAAGACCTCCCGCAATTTAGCGGCGTTCTTCTCCGAGAGGTCGATCTCATACTGAATGCCGTCGAGCGCAAACTTCACGGTCTCGTCGGCGTCACCGTTGTCGAGGTCATCGACCAGCTTGTGAATGATCTGCTTGGCCACGCGCCGTTATCCTCCCGAACACAGGTTCTCTCCCCAGCAATGGGAAGACAATAACGCCAGGGGCGTATCGGCCGTCAATGGCGGGGGCAATAAATGCCGGGGGTTACTCCGGCCGAACCAGGGGGAAGAGGATCGTTTCCCGAATGCCAAGGCCGGTGAGAGCCATCAACAGCCTGTCGATTCCCATTCCCATGCCACCGGACGGCGGCATTCCGTACTCCATGGCCCGGAGGAAATCCTCGTCCAGCTGCATCGCCTCGGCGTCGCCACCGGCCGCGAGCAGCGACTGCGCGACCAGTCGTTCCCGCTGGATGACCGGGTCAACGAGCTCGGAGTACGCCGTGGCCAGCTCGAATCCGCCGACGTAGAGGTCCCACTTCTCGGTCAGGCCGGGAGTGGCCCGGTGCGGTGCGGTGAGCGGCGCGGTCTCCTCCGGGTAGTCCCGGACGAACGTCGGCGCCTGGAGCTTGTGCTGCACCAGGTGCTCGAACAGTTCCTCGGCGAGCTTGCCGGCGCTCCACTTGGGGTCCACGCCGAGCTCCACCTTCTCCGCGTACGCCCGGAGGGTCTCCAGGCCGGTGCCGATGGTGACCTCCTCGCCGAGCGCCTCGGAGATCGCACCGAACAGCGTGATCTCGGCCCACTCGCCGCCCAGGTCGAGCTCGGTGCCATCGGCGTGGGTCACCACGTGCGAACCGGAGACGGCGACCGCAGCCTCCTGAATCCACTGACGCACCTGCTGCTGCATCACGTCGTAGTCGGCATACGCCTGATACGCCTCGAGCATGGCGAACTCCGGAGAGTGCGTGGAGTCCATGCCCTCATTCCGGAAGTTACGGTTGATCTCGAAGACCCGCTCGATGCCACCGACGACGGCGCGCTTCAAAAACAGTTCCGGAGCGATCCGCAGATAAAGATCGGTATCGAGTGCGTTGCTGTGCGTCACAAACGGACGGGCTGCCGCACCGCCGTGGAGCAACTGCAACATCGGCGTTTCGACCTCGAGGAAATTACGGGCGAACAGCGATTCGCGCAGGCTGCGGACCACCGTGGCACGAGTACGAACGACGTCCCGCGCCTGCGGCCGGACGATGAGATCGACATAGCGCTGCCGAACCCGGGTCTCCTCGGAAAGCGGCTTGTGCGCGACCGGAAGCGGGCGCAGAGCCTTGGCGCTCATCGACCAGGAATCGGCGAGAACGGAAAGCTCACCCCGGCGGCTGGTGATCACTTCACCGGTCACCCCGACCAGGTCGCCGAGGTCGACGGCACGCTTCCAGAGGTCCAGCGCGTCGGCGCCGACCTTGTCCAGCGAGAGCATCGCCTGCAGCTCGGTGCCGTCGCCGGCGCGCAGGGTGGCGAAGCAGAGCTTGCCGCCGTTGCGCACGAAGATCACCCGGCCGGTGATCGAGACCTTGTCACCGCTGGCGGTGTCGGTCGGCAGATCGGCGTACTTCGCGCGGACGTCCGCCAGCTCGGCGGTCCGGGGAACGGTCACCGGGTACGGCGGCACGCCTTCGGCCAGCAGGCGGTCCCGCTTCGCCCGGCGGACCCGCATCTGCTCGGGAAGGTCCTCGGCGGGGTCGACTGCTGGCGTGTTCTGCTCGGTCACGGCTCGACTTCCTGCTGGATTGCTGATTAAAGACTCGCCAAAGCGTACTCAGCGGCCCTCAGACGTTCCGCTCATATACCATCCGCAGCCCGATCAGCGTGATCATCGGCTCGTGCGCGGTGATCGTCCGGCACTCGTCCTTGACCAGCCAGGCCAGCCCTCCGGTGGCGATCACGGCCTTGACCGGGCCGATCTCCTCGATCATCCGCTCGACGATCCGGTCGACCTGACCGGCGAAGCCGAAGTAGAGGCCGGCCTGCAGGCACTCCACGGTGTTCTTGCCGATCACCGATCGCGGCTTGGTCGGCTCGACCTTGCGCAGCTGCGCGGCACGGGCCGCGAGCGCGTCGAACGAGATCTCGATGCCGGGCGCGAACGCGCCACCGAGGAACTCGCCCTTCGCGCTGATCAGGTCGAAGTTGGTGGTGGTGCCGAAGTCCACGACGATCGACGGGCCGCCGTAGAGGGCGTGCGCGGCGAGCGTGTTGACCACCCGGTCGGAGCCGACCTCCTTCGGGTTGTCGATCGCCAGCTGCACGCCGGTCTTCACGCCCGGCTCGACGACCACACTGGGCACCTCGCCGTAGTACCGCTTCAGCATGGTGCGCAGGTTGCGCAGCGCGGCCGGCACGGTCGAGCAGGCGGCCACGCCGGTGATCTCCACGGCGTCGCCGGCGAGCAGCCCGCGGAACATCAGGCCCAGCTCGTCGGCGGTCGACGCGGCATCGGTCTTGATCCGCCAGTTGTGCACCAGCTTGTCACCGTCGAAGGTGGCCAGCACGGTGTTGGTGTTACCGATGTCAATGCAAAGCAGCACGATGGCCCCTAAGAATCAAAATCAAGACCCTTATTTGTACGGGGTGAGAACTTCACCGCGTACGCAGGTCCAGGGCGATGTCCAGGATCGGCGACGAGTGGGTGAGCCCGCCGACCGACAGGTAGTCCACCCCGGTCGCCGCGTAGGCGGACGCCGTCTCCAGGGTCAGGTTCCCGGTCGCCTCCAGTTCGGCCTGCTCACCGACCGCCGCGACGACCTCGGTGAGCAGCTCGGGACGCATGTTGTCGCAGAGCAGGAAGGTGGCGCCGGCGGCGACCGCCTCCTGTGCCTCGGCCAGCGTGGTCACCTCCACCTGCACCGCCACGTCCGGGAACGTCTGCCGCACCGACTGGTAGGCGGCGGTGATGCTGCCGGCCGCCAGCTTGTGGTTGTCCTTGATCATGGCGACGTCGTACAGGCCCATCCGCTTGTTCGTGCCGCCGCCGACCCGCACCGCGTACTTCTCCAGGACGCGCAGGCCCGGGGTGGTCTTGCGGGTGTCGAGCACCGTCGCCTTGGTGCCCTCCAGCCGGTCGGCCCACTTGCGGGTGTGGGTGGCGACCCCGGACATCCGGCTGATCAGGTTCAGCGCGGTGCGCTCGGCCGTCAGCAGCGAGCGCGTCGGCCCGGTGATCCGGGCCAGCACGTCGCCCCGGCGTACCCGATCACCGTCGTTCGCGACCTGCTCGAACGTGGCGTGGCCCTGCGAGGTGACGGCGAAGACCTCGGCGGCCACCAGCAGGCCCGCGACCACGCCGTCGGCGCGGGCGACCAGCTCCGCGGTGTCCACCTGATCCGCGGGGATGGTGGCCTCGCTCGTGACGTCGCGCGGCGGGTCGCCGAGGTCCTCGCCGAGCGCGGTCAGGACGATCCGCTGCAGCTCCGCAAGGTCGATACCAGGGTTGCTCACGCCATCTCCTCGAACTTCTGGGTCAGGTGTCCGTCCGGTCCGACGGCGTCGAGCAGGTGGCCGCGCCACTCGTCGGCAGCGGTCGGGAAGTCCTCACGCCAGTGGCAGCCACGGGTCTCCCGGCGCGACTGCGCGTTCGCGACCAGCACCGACGCGATGGTGAGCAGGTTCGTCGCCTCCCACGCCGCGGTGTTCGGCCGGGACCGCTGGTCGGCCAGCCGGCTCAGCTCCTTCGCGGCGCCGGCCAGCGAGTCGGCCGAGCGCAGCACGCCGGCGCCCCGGGTCATGGCCCGCTGCAGCTCGCTGCGGATCGCCGGGTCGGCGACCCAGGACGGCCCGGCGGCGGCGGGAACCGGTTCGGACTGCTCGGGCAGCTCGCGGGCGATGTCGTCGGCGATCCGCTTGGCGAAGACCAGGCCTTCCAGCAGGGAGTTGCTGGCCAGCCGGTTGGCGCCGTGCACGCCGGTGCAGGCCACCTCGCCGCAGGCGTACAGGCCGGGGATGCTGGTGCGGCCGGCCAGGTCGGTGCGGACGCCGCCGGAGGCGTAGTGCGCGGCCGGGGCGACCGGGATCAGCTCGGTGGCCGGGTCCACGCCGGCGGCCCGGGTGGACGCCATGATGGTCGGGAACCGGTGCTCCAGGAAATCCTTGCCGAGGTGCCGCGCGTCCAGGTAGACGTGGTCCGCCCCGGTGGCCCGCAGCACCCGGTAGATGCCCTTGGCGACCACGTCCCGGGGCGCCAGCTCGGCCAGCTCGTGCTGACCCACCATGAACCGCTCGCCGGACTCGTCGACCAGGTACGCGCCCTCGCCGCGCAACGCCTCCGAGATCAGCGGGCGCTGGGCTGGGCTCACCCGCGGCGGAGAACCGACGTCACCCCGCGACGGGTTCACCTCGCCCGAGACGAACGACGTCGGGTGGAACTGCACGAACTCGACGTCGGTGACCTCGGCGCCGGCCCGCAGCGCGAGCGCCACGCCGTCGCCGGTGGAGACCGACGGGTTCGTGGTGGACGAGTAGATCTGCCCCATCCCGCCGGTGGCCAGCACCACCGCGCGGGCCAGGATCGCCCCGACGCCGTCCTCGCTGCCCTCGCCGAGCACGTGCAGGGTGAGCCCGCAGGCCCGGCCGGCGGCGTCACGCAGCAGGTCCAGCACGAGCGCGTGCTCGACCAGGCGGATCCACGGGTCCCGGTGCACCGCCTCGTGCAGGGCGCGCTGCACCTCGGCGCCGGTGGCGTCGCCGCCGGCGTGCACGATCCGGTCGGCGCGGTGACCGCCCTCGCGGGTCAGCATGAGCGAGCCGTCCGGGTTGCGGTCGAACTCGGCGCCCCGGCGGATCAGCTCCCGGATCCGGGCCGGGCCCTCCTCGACCAGCACCCGCACGGCCTGCGGGTCGCAGAGGCCGACGCCGGCGATCTCGGTGTCGTACGCGTGGGCCTGCGGCGTGTCCAGCGGGTCCAGCACGGCGGCGATCCCGCCCTGCGCCCACCGCGTCGAGCCGTCGTCGATGTTCACCTTCGTCACGACCGTGACGTGCAGGCCCTGCTCGCGCAGGTGCAGGGCGGCGGTCAGGCCGGCGATCCCGGAACCGACCACCACGACGTCGGTGGTCTCGGTCCAGCCCGGTTCGGCAGCGGCAAGCCGGCGAGGCAGCGCCGGTAGATCCGCGAGAGGTGACATGTGTCCCAGTACACTCCGCCCGCTCGGATGAGTCGCGGCGGGGGCACCTTCAGTGGTCACGGTTACTTGTACTGGACGGGTAGTGCCTTCGTCCCCTTGCCCTTGAGCGAGCCGATCAGCTTCGCGCCGTCGAGCCAGAGGTAGCAGCGGACGTTGTGATCGCCCTGCGCCCACACCTCGGTGTTGCCGGGCAGCGAGACCACGCCGGTCCGATACCGCAGGTCGGCGTCGTTCGGGACGGCCGCGAACGTCGCCACGAGCGTCCGGCAGCCGTCGTGGAATTCGTCCCAGTCGGAGTCGGCCTTCGGGTACGACGCGCTGTCCGGTGCGTTCCACACCCCGACGAACTCGGCGTTGTGCTTCTGCCCGCAGTCGGTGGCCGGCATCGTGCCGATCGCGCCGGAGGAGCTCAGCCCGATCGCGTAGCAGCCCAGCTCCAGGCCGGACGACGCGCTGTTGAGCGCGCCGCGGAGGGTGCCGGCGCGCTGCACGAGAGCGCCGTCGTCCTCGATCGAGTCGAGTTCCACCACCTCGCAGCGGAACCAGCGGGAACCACCGCCCCAGGCCGCCGGCGACGGGTTCGTCACGCCGATCCAGAGCCGCGCGTCGCGCCACGGGCCGCCCACGTACTCGGTGGTCTTGTCGTCGCAGACCCGGTACGCGTCCTTGCCGCCCGCCGACGACCCCTCCGGTGGCGCCTCGGTCTCGGCCGCCGTTCCGGTGTACTCGCCGACGAAGACGGTCTCGGTGCGGTGCAGGACCGTGCAATCCACCTCTTCGTACGTCGCCCGCGGACCGGAGACGGCGAAATTCGACAGATGACAGGTCTCGGCGACCGGCTGGAAGCTCGTGGCCGCGGCCATCGCACCCCAGTTGTTCGTGAGGTCGCCGTCGATGTCGCCGCTCCCGCCGCAACCGGCGGCGAGCAGCACCGCCACTCCCATGGCGGCCACCCCGGTCCTGCGTCGGCTACGCCGCCGGTGCCGCATGACCCGCCTCCCACATCCGCCGCCGGTGTCCGATTTAGCGATCGTATGACGATCTGTACGGATATCGGCAGTGAAACCGGGAAACGGGAACTCACGCTCAGCCGCGAGCCAGCGTCAGATCACCCCTGACCAGGTCGCCGGCCATCCCCGGAACCGCTTCGGCAGGGTCGGCGCCCAGCTCGATGATCCTGTTGGACGCGTCCACGTGCACGATCCGCGGCTCGTAGTCACGGGCCTCGGCCGTCGACATCTGCCCGTAGGAGATCAGGATGACCAGGTCGCCGGGGTGCACCAGGTGCGCGGCCGCGCCGTTGATGCCGATCACGCCGCTGCCCCGCTCGCCGGGGATCACGTAGGTCTCCAGGCGCGCGCCGTTCGTCACGTCGACGATCGCCACCTGCTCGCCGGGAATCAGGTCGGCCGCGTCGAGCAGGTCCTCGTCGATCGTCACCGAGCCGACGTAGTGCAGGTCGGCCTGGGTCACCGTGGCCCGGTGGATCTTCGACTTCAGCATGGTGCGGAGCATTCAGGCGTCCTTCCGGAGCGTCAGAGGAACGTTGTCGATCAGCCGGGTGCTCCCGACTCGGGCCGCGACCAGCAACCGGGCGTCTCCGGACTCCGGCGCCGGACCGAGATCAGAGCCGGTCAGAGCGAGGTAGTCCACCCGTACCCCCGGCTCCTCCTCCAAGATCTTGCCCGCCGCGGCCAGAACCACCTCGGGGTCGCTCTGCGCGGCGCCCTCGCGCAAGGCGCGGGAGAGCGCCAGCGCGGCCAGGCGCTGGTCGGGCGAGAGATAGCGGTTGCGGCTGGAGAGGGCCAGGCCATCCTTCTCCCGTACGGTCGGAACTCCCGTGATCTCGACACCCAACTCGAGGTCACCGGCCATCCGCCGGATCAGGGCGAGTTGCTGGTAGTCCTTCTCACCGAAATAGGCGACGTCGGCACGGGTCAGCATCAGCAGTTTCTGGACCACGGTGAGCATGCCGGAGAAGTGGCCGGGACGGCTCGCGCCCTCGAGGATCTCGCCGAGCGGCCCCGGGTTCATCGTGATCGACGGCGCGCCGCCCGGGTAGACGTCGTCCCGGCTCGGCGCGAACACGACGGTCACGCCCTCGGCCCGGCAGGCTTCCAGGTCGTCGTCGAGCGTCCGCGGGTACTTCTCGAAGTCCTCGTTCGGCCCGAACTGCAACGGGTTGACGAAGATCGTCACGACCACGAACGCCGAACGCTTCCGCGCCACCCGCATGAGCTGCCGGTGCCCCTCGTGCAGCGCGCCCATGGTCATCACCACGGCGATCTCACCCGGCGCCTTGTCCAGTTCGGCGGCGAGCTCAGCGCGGGTGTGCACAAGCGCGGTCATGCCTGACTCCCCACCGTGGCGCTGCTCCCCACTGCGGCACTGCTCCCCACTGCGGCACTGCTCCCCACTGCGGCGCTGCTCCCCACGGGGCCCCTCTCCGCGATCTTGGAAGATCCCGTGGACCGGCCGTCGTCCGCGGCGGCCAGGACGGCGAGCAGCGCATCCGCGTCGTGCGGGCGGAGGCGGCCGGAGGCGATGGCACGGTCGGCGGTGCGGCGGGCCATCGCCAGGTAGGCCGGTACCGACTCGGCCGGGATCCGGCTCAGGTGTTTCGCCACGGTGCCGGCGTCGCCACGGGAGACCGGGCCGGTCAGGGCGGCGTCACCCATCCGCAGGGCGTTGTCGAGGGCCGCGGTCAGCAGCGGCGTCAGCACCCGGCCGGGCTGCCCGACACCGGCGCCGCGCAGCAGATCGGCGGCCTCGTTCACGAGCGTGACCAGGTGATTCGCCCCGTGTGCCAGCGCCGCGTGGTAGAGCGGACGGGCGTCCTCGGCCACCCACTCCGGCACGCCGCCCAGGTCGGCCACCAGCCGGGTGGCGAACACCCGGTCGCGCGTCGTCACCCCCCAGGCGATGCCGGGCAGCCGATCCAGGTCGGTATCGGCGCCGGTGAAGGTCATCGCGGGGTGCAGGGCCATGCCGTTCACATCGCCCAGAACGGCGAGTCCGTGAGCACCTGACGTGTGCGCCACGACCTGACCGGGGCGCAGGGCGCCGGTCCGGTTCAGCCCGGCGACCACGGCGGCCAGGTTGTCGTCCGGAACGGCCAGCAGCAGCAGATCGTCGGCGGCCCGGGCCACGTCGTCGGCGGGCAGGATCGCGGCATCCGGCAGCAGGCGGGCAGCGCGTTCACGGGAGGCGGCGGAGACGGCCGCGGCGGCGACCACGCGGTGACCGGCCGAGGCCAGGGCCGCACCGAGCACGGCGCCCACCCGGCCGGCGCCTACGACGCCGACTGTCAAAGCGTTCATCTGTGGATCCAGTCCTCGAGTCGGGGTACCGGTCGTGCGAGAAGTATGCCCCGAATTAACAAGCCCGTGACAACCACCTGTGGCAAACCGCACCGCCCCTTTCGGCAGCTCTCACACCGGCTGTACAAGCGAGCGACAAATCGGGCCGGAACACAGTTCCGCCGCTCAGCCGGGTGCGGCCTAGGGTGGGCTCGTGGCGGGGATCGGGTGGCGGCTGGCGATGCGGGCGGCGCTCTACGGCAGCGACGGATTCTTCGTGCGCGACCACGCCGGGCCGGCCCGGCACTTCCGGACCAGCGTGCACGCCTCACCCCTCTTCGCCGGCGCGATGGCGAGGCTGATCGAGCGGGTCGACGACGGCCTGGGCGGACCGGCGGCGTTCGACCTGGTCGACGTCGGCGCCGGCCGCGGTGAGCTGCTCACCACCCTGCTCCCGATGCTCCCGGGCGGCCTGCGGGAGCGCGTACGCCCGGTCGCCGTCGAACTCGCGCCCCGCCCGCCCGGCCTCGACCCGCGGATCTCCTGGCGCCGCGAGATCCCGGCGGACATCACCGGGCTCCTGGTCGCCACCGAGTGGCTGGACAACGTGCCGATCGATGTGGTCGAGACCGACGAGGACGGCGAGCTGCGCAAAGTCCTCGTCGACCGGCACACCGGCGTGGAGACGCTCGGCGGGCCGGCCGACGCCGCCGACCGGTTCTGGCTGCGCCGCTGGTGGCCGGGACCGGGCCGGATCGAGATCGGCTGGCCGCGGGACGCCGCCTGGGCGGAGGCGGTCTCCTCGGTACGCCGGGGCGCTGCCCTCTGTGTCGACTACGGACATCGGCGCGCCGAGCGGCCACCACTCGGAACCCTCACCGGCTATCGCGAAGGCCGCCAGGTGACACCGGTCCCGGACGGCAGCTGTGACGTGACCGCCCATGTCGCGGTGGACTCCGCCGCAACGGCGGCCGGTCACCCGTACAAGATGATCAGTCAGCGCAAGGCGCTCCGGGCGCTCGGGATCGACGGCGCCCGGCCACCGCTGGATCTGGCCCGGACCGACCCGGCGGCCTATCTGCGTGCGCTCGCCGCCGCCGGAAGCGCCGCCGAGCTGATCGATCCGGACGGGCTGGGCGCGCACTGGTGGCTGTGGCACGAGATAGACGTCAGCATTCGTGACACGATGACGCCGTGAGCGCCAATCCGACCACCCCGCCCACCACCCGAGATCGGACTGACGGCGATCCTCTCCAGGAAATGATCGTCGGGACCGGAGCGGGCCTCGACACCGCCGACATGGTCCTCAACATCGGCCCGCAGCACCCGTCGACGCACGGCGTGCTCCGGCTCAAGCTCAAACTGGACGGCGAACGCGTCGTCGAGTGCGAGCCGATCGTCGGATACATGCACCGCGGCGCCGAGAAACTCTTCGAGGTGCGCGACTACCGGCAGATCATCATGCTGGCGAACCGGCACGACTGGCTCTCCGCGTTCTCGAACGAACTCGGTGTCGTCCTCGCCGTCGAACGGCTCATGGGCATCGAGGTCCCGGAACGCGCCACCTGGCTGCGGATGGCGCTCGCCGAGCTGAACCGGGTGCTCAACCACCTGATGTTCCTCGGCTCCTACCCGCTGGAGATCGGCGCGATCACGCCGATGTTCTACGCCTTCCGTGAGCGGGAGACGCTGCAGGCGGTCATGGAGGAGGTCTCCGGCGGCCGCATCCACTACATGTTCAACCGGGTCGGCGGCCTCAAGGAGGAGATCCCGGCGGGCTGGACCAGGCGGGCACGGGAGGCGGTCGGCGCGGTCCGGCGGCGGATGCCCGACCTCGACCGGGTCATCCGCAAGAACGACATCTTCCTGGCGCGCACGGTCGGCGTCGGCGTGCTCTCCGCGGCTGACGCCGCCGCCTTCGGAGCCTCCGGTCCGGTCGCCCGAGCGAGCGGTCTTGATTTCGATGTACGCCGGGACGAGCCCTACCTCTTCTACGACCAGCTGGAATTCCCGGTCGTCACGCGGGAGACCGGCGACTGCCACGCCCGCTTCGAAGTGCTGCTCGACCAGGTACACGCCTCCCTCGACCTGGTCGACCAGTGCCTCGACCGGGTCGAGCGGATCGGCGGGCCGGTGAACGTGCGACTGCCCAAGGTGGTCAAGGCGCCCGAAGGCCACACCTACGCGTGGACCGAGAACCCGCTCGGCGTCAACGGCTATTACCTGGTGTCCCGTGGCGAGAAGACGCCGTGGCGGCTCAAGCTGAGGACCGCCTCCTACGCCAATGTGCAGGCGCTGTCGACGCTCATCCCGGGCTGCCTGGTGCCGGACCTGATCGCGATCCTCGGCTCGATGTTCTTCGTGGTCGGGGATATCGACAAATAGGTCACCGGTCTCGCTGATATCCCTGGTAGCCGGCGAAATCGTCGAGCGACCCGACGTTGGTGTCGTTCGCTGAGGGGCGGTGGCGGCGGGCTTTGTACTCCCCGGACGGCTCCTCCTGGTAATCCTGGTAGCCCTGGTCCTGGTAGTCCTGGTAGCCGTTCTGTTCCTGGTAGTCCGGATACCCCTGGTCGTCGTAGCCGTATTCGGCGCCGTTCCCGTATTCGCCGCCGCCGTATTCGTTGCCGCCGGCATAGTCGAAGTCACCGGCCGGCGCGTCCTGGCGACCGGCATATTGGTCGAAGTCGTCGACGGGGGCGTCCTGGCGACCGGCGTACTGATCGAAGTCACCGACTGGGGCGTCCTGGCGACCGGCGTATTGGTCGAAGTCACCGGCCGGCGCGTCCGGGCGTCCGCCGTATTGCGTGCCGGGCCGGACGGAGGCCGACGCCCGAGGCGCGCCGGACTGAGGAATGGGCCCGGCCTGACCCGCCCTCGCCTGGATCGGTCCGGAGTGAATCGGCCCGGAGTGAATCGGTCCCGACTGGATCGGCCCGGCATGAACGGGTCCCGAGTGAACAGGTCCGGAATGAACGGCCCCGGAATGAACGGCCCCGGGATGGATCGGTCCGGGGTTAATCGGTCCGGAGTGAATGGGTCCGGAGTGGATCGGTCCCGAGGAGACGGGCCCGGAGGTCATCGGCCCGGACGGCACCGAGGCGGATGCTCGCGACGGCCCGGGCGACACAGAAGCGGAAGCGCGGTTGCCGCCGGGGGCGCTCGGCGTACCGGAACCGGGCGGCGGGACGGCTGCCGCGGCTCGGGGGCGCGGGACCGGACCGGGTGGCATGGTGTTCGGGCCGCCCATCGGTGCGCCGTTCATGGGAACGCCGTTCATAGGGACGCCGTTCATAGGGATGTCGGCTCCCGAGGTCCCGTTCATGCCGGGCCCAGCAACCGCGGCTCCACCAACGGCAGCGCCTCCAACGGCAGCCCCACCCATCGCCGGGCCGTTCATAGGAACGCCGTTCATGGGATTGCCGTTCAGCGGAACACCCAGCGACGGGCCTGCGGGAACCGCGGCTGAGCGCACGACCGCGGCGGAACCCTGCGGCGGGCCCGGCGGCACCGAGGCCGATGCGCGGCCGGGCGAGGCTGCGGGAGGGGCGGGCGTGGCGTACTCAGGCTGGTCGTACCCGTCCTGATAACCGCCCTGGCCGTCGTCGTACTCGTAGCCCTGGCCCTGCTCATACCCCTGACCGTCATAGGGATGACCGTCATAGGACTCGTACGACTCGTAGCCCTGCCCGTTCCCGTAGACCTGAGGAGCGGGCTCGGCGTCGTAACCGGAGTTGTCATAGCCCGACTGCGGAGAGTAGTCAGACTGCGCGCGGCCGCCTGGTACGCGCACAGGCAGTGGTGGCCGGGCGGCGTCCGGCGCCGGCGGGGCGGCGGCACTGTTCGCGAACTCGGCCCTCAACTGCTTGCGGAGGTTGTCGACCTCTTCGGCGACGCGATCCTCCACATCCATCCTGAGCAGCACCGGATCCGCGCGGATCAGCATCGACGCGCCGATCAGCACCACGCTGACGGCGAGCAGCAGCACCGCGAACCGGACCGAGGTGGAGCCTCCGCCGATCAGCACGACGGCGGCTGCCAGCGGTGCGAGGACCACTCCGCCCCAGAGGAGGCCGCGGAGTAGCTTCGCGCTGTGTCCCGCTTGGGAGTCGCGTTCCGGCATGGGGGCAGATGTTACCGAGAGTGCGTCCCGGACGAAACGGCCGAGCACCCGAACGGCACAGATGACCCACCATCACCGACGCCCCATGGGCGGGACGCAGCCGATAGGACTACCTGGTTCCGCGCCAGCCGCCGAGTGAGGCGAGGCCGACGATCCAGCCGACGAAGAGGCCGTATCCAGCGCCCGCGCCGGCTGCCCGGAACGCGCTCAGGAGCGACGGGTTGCTGAGGAAGAGTGTGGCGAGGAGGGCGGCGAAGCCACCGGCGAAGATGTACGCGGCCCAGCCGGCGAAGAACTGGCTGATCGTGCCGCGCGCCCGGGCCAGCTGAGAGCCGGGCAGCAGGTAGAGGAAGAGAGCGGTCAGCACCACGAGCAGGATCGCCTTGAGGTCGCCGACGATCACGTCGCGCAGCGAGTCGGAGGCGTCGAACCGCCAGCGCGGCCAGGACAGCAGCCGCAGCCACCAGCCGCCGGCCGTCTCCGGGTCGGTGTTGTCGTCGACCCAGTCGCTGTACCAGGGGCTGCCGAAGACGAGGACGAGGACGAATGCGGCAAGCGTGCCCGCACCCGGTGCGGTCTTGTATCGATTCCCGAGAGCCATGGCCCCGTTGTTCCCAGCGGGGCCCGGCCTTCAAACGACGAACGTCATTACCCGCTATCTGCTCAAGTAATCGATGAAGGCGGCCCGGAGCAGCGGCTCCGACTCGCCCAGATCGCGGCCTTCCAGCTCACGCCAGAGCGCGACGGCCTCATCGATGGTCGGCCCGATCGAGTTGGGCGCGCCGTCGAGCGCGGCGGCCTCGTCGGCGTCCGGCAGGTGCCGCAGCACCGACCAGTAGAACTTGACGTCGTGGTGTTCACGGGCCCGGGCGAAGGCCCGCTCCCGCAGCTCCTCGGTGGAAAGGGCGTCCAGTTCGGCGAAGGTCGGCGAGCTCATGATTCACAGCATAAGTCAGCGCGTGGCGCCCCAAGGACCGTCGTCCCAGCGGGGCGGCTGCGGGTCGCCCGGCGCGTTCCAGGTCTCCGGCCGATCCGGCGACCAGGTGCCGTTGCTCGCCGCGGCGTTCCACTCCTCGCCGTTGCCGGCGGGCAGCGGCCGGCCATAGGTCTCGACGAGCCGGGTGACGACCAGGCCGGCGGCGAAGACACTGGCGGCGATCGCGAAGAGGGCGATCTCGAGCTGGCGGCGGTTCTCGTAGTCGAGGAAGAGCGTCAGGGCGGTCACCGCGAACAGCGTGCCGAAGATGCCGCCGCGCCGGCCGAACGCGCTGGTCCCGCCGAGCAGGGCCAGGCCGATGCCGATGCCGGTCCACTCCAGGCCGGTGCCGGGGACGACCGGGTCGTTCGGGCCGGCGGCCAGGATGACGCCGGCCCCGACCGCGGCGAGCGAGGAGAACACCAGCGCGAGGATCACCGGCACGGCGGTCGCGGGGCCGCCCCGGCGGGCCGGGTCGCCGGACGGCCGGAACGCGCCGACCCAGCGGCGGACCGGTCCGACAGCGCCCAGCGCACCACCGAGCAGGGCGAGCAGCGCGAAGCCGCCGAAGAGCAGGAACGCCTGGCCGGTCGGGTCCCAGTCACCCTGCACGTCGACCGGTGCCACGCGCAGTTGCGAGTAGACGACGACGCCGAGGCCGGCCGCCAGGGTCGCGGCCCAGCCGGGCACGTGCAGCGCGATGATCACGATCGCCACGATCAGGCCGCCGGCCGCACCGATGATCAGGGCCGGGGTGAGCGCCGGGACCAGACCGCGGTCGCCGTTCTCCGCGTAGTGGAACGCCGCCGCCAGGGCGATCGGGCCGATCGCCAGGTTCGGCACACCGGCCCGCAGGCTGAGCCCGGCGCCGAGGGTGAGCAGGCCGATCGCGGCGCCGAGAACGAGCAGGGAGTCGAGGGCGGGACGCTGCAGCGCGGCCGAATCCTCACGGAAGAGCAGGAAGGCGATCGCCCCGGTGGCGAGCAGCAGCACCACTTCCCAGCCGAGGTGGACGCCGAGGCGGTCGCGGCCGTCCTCCTCCACCGCGGGGAGCGGGCCGGTGGTGGTCACCGGAGCGCGCAGCGACTGATCGAGCGTGCTCGTGGCGGTGTCGTCGTACTGCACGCGACGCCGGTACGCGGCGGGGTCCGTGGGCTCTTCGTACGACATGTCCGCGCCTCCTTACGCCTCCGCGAGCGGTTCGAGGCGCACGCTACTCCGGCTGAGGGCCGCCCGCCGCAAAGCATACGGATACGACATGGCCTCAGTTCAGGGCACAGTTCGCGTAGACGGACGTCAACGCCGCTCGGTCGGCCGATCGGAGTCGTCGTCCTTGCGGTCCGG
Source organism: Actinoplanes sp. OR16 (assembly GCF_004001265.1). Lineage (GTDB taxonomy): Bacteria > Actinomycetota > Actinomycetes > Mycobacteriales > Micromonosporaceae > Actinoplanes. The sequence continues at coordinate 1,932,062 of NZ_AP019371.1, forward strand.
CTGCTCCGGCACCCGGCAGGCCCGCTCCAGCCAGAGCGCCGCGCCGACCAGCGCGAGCGCCGCGACCAGACCACCCACCGTGGCGGGGATGTCGTCGCGGGCCGCCTTCGTCGGCTCCAGCAGCAGCCAGGTGAGCAGGCCGGCGGAGAAGCCCGCGAAGAGCGCGCCGACCAGAGAGGACGCTTTCGCCAGGGCGACGTAACGCGCGACCGCGAGCGGCTCGACCGGCAGCGCGCCGGGCTTGCGCTGGATGCGAGCCCCGGTGTTCTGCGCGAGCATGCCCTCGGCGACCGCGAGCACGGCCAGGACCAGGGCCGGCGTCCACGGCAGCGACGGCAGACGGGAGTAGGAGAAGCTCAGCACCAGCCAGCCGACGGCCGCGGCGGCGAGGCCGGCCACCACGAGGACGGAGATGCTCGTCGGTCGCAGCGAGGGGTCG